>SLRZ01000053.1 GCA_007130695.1 Nitriliruptoraceae bacterium | reverse complement strand
TGACCGACCCGGGGAGGCGGACCGGGCATGTGGCGTTCGGGCGTGCCCGCGGCCGTCCGGCCCGGGGGCCGTGCAGCGCGCGCATCCGGTCTCGACCAGGCCGCCCGCCCTTCAGACGACTGCTCATCCACCGCGCGCCTCGCGTAGCTCTCACCCACGCACGGACCAGGCGCGGCTGCGAGCCACCTGCTCCCCGAACCCGGTGTGCCGTCAGTCGACGGGAATGGGTCCCACCGCCCGGGCTCCAATAGGATGCGAGGCGCTCCGGTAGGTCACGTGGCCCTACTCGGGCGGGAGTTCTTCCCCACACTGACCTCGAAGGGGTGCACATGACCGCGCCTGCCAGCAACCCTCGCGCCGCGGCGTCCCCGGTGGCCACCGGCCCCGGCCTCTACGACCCCCGGTTCGAGCACGACGCCTGCGGCGTGGCCTTCGTCGTCGATCTCCACGGTCGTCGCAGCCACGGGATGGTCGAGAAGGCGCTGACCGCCCTGCACAACCTCGACCACCGCGGCGCCACCGGCGCGGAGGACAACGTCGGCGACGGCGCCGGCATCCTCATCCAGGTCCCCGATGCATACTTCCGCGAGGTGTGCGACTTCGACCTGCCCGAGGCGGGGACCTACGCCGTCGGGCTGGCGTTCCTGCCACAGGACCCCGAGGCCACCGACAAGGCCGTGGCCGCGATCGAGGAGATCGTGGCCGACGAGCAGCTGCGCGTCGTCGGGTGGCGCGACACTCCGATCGACAACTCGGCGATCGGGTCCATGGCTCGCGACGTCGAGCCGACCTTCCGTCACCTGTTCATCGCGGCCGCCGAGGGCGAGGCCCCGCTGTCGGGTATGGACCTCGAGCGGCGGGCATTCGTCGTCCGCAAGCGCGTCGAGCACGAACTCGGCCAGGGGGCGGTCAACCCTTCGGCCCGGGCGGCCGACGACGACGAGCCGGTCTACTTCCCGAGCCTCTCCGGACGCACCCTGGTCTACAAGGGGATGCTGACCAGCACGCAGCTCGGCGACTTCTTCCTCGACCTCGGCGACGAGCGGCTCGAGAGCGCGCTCGCGCTGGTCCATTCACGCTTCTCGACCAACACCCTGCCGTCGTGGCCGCTGGCACATCCCTACCGGGTGGTGGCCCACAACGGCGAGATCAACACGGTCATGGGCAACCGCAACTGGATGCGGGCCCGTGAGGGTGCGCTGTCGAGCCCGCTGTTCGGCGACCGACTCTCCCACGCGCTTCCGATCATGACCCCCGACGCCAGCGACACCGCGAGCTTCGACGAGTGCCTGGAACTGCTGCACCTCGGCGGGCGCAGCCTCCCCCACGCCGTGCTGATGATGATCCCCGAGGCGTGGGAGAACCACGACGCCATGGCGGACCGGCGGCGGGACTTCTACCAGTACCACTCCACGCTGATGGAGCCGTGGGATGGGCCGGCCTCGATCGCCTTCACCGACGGCACGGTGATCGGCGCGGTCCTCGACCGCAACGGCCTGCGCCCGTCGCGTTACTGGGTGACCGACGACGGGCTGGTCGTGATGGCCAGCGAGGTCGGCGTGCTCGACATCGACCCCGCCACCGTCGTCACCAAGGGCCGCCTGAAGCCGGGCCGGATGTTCCTCGTCGACACCGCGCAGGGACGGATCGTCGCCGACGAGGAGCTCAAAGCCGAGCTCGCGGAGGCGAAACCCTACGGCGAGTGGCTCGAGGACGGGCTGCTGCACCTCGACGACCTGCCCGACCGCGTCCTGCTCACACCGCAGCACGCCTCCGTGGTCCGGCGGCAGCGGACCTTCGGCTACACCTCCGAGGAACTGAAGATCATCCTCGCCCCGATGGCGCGGCTGGGGGCGGAACCGATCGGCTCCATGGGCACCGACACGCCGATCGCCGTGCTCTCCCAGCGGCCACGGTTGCTGTTCGACTACTTCACCCAGCTGTTCGCCCAGGTCACCAACCCGCCGCTGGACGCCATCCGCGAGGAGTTGGTGACCTCCATGGCCGGCACGATCGGGCCGGAATCCAACCTCCTCGAGCCGGGGCCGGAGGCCTGCCGGCACATCGTGCTCCCACGGCCGATCCTCTCCAACGAGGAACTCGCCAAGATCCTCTACGTCAACGAGGACGGCGAGTACCCGGGTTTCCAGACGTTCGCGATCGACGGGCTGTACCCCGTGGGCGAGGGCGCCGAGGGGATGCGACGCGCGATCGACGAGGTCTGCGATGCCGTCAGCGCCGCGATCGCCGACGGCGCGAAGATCATCGTCCTCTCCGATCGCTACTCCAACACGGAACTCGCGCCGATCCCCTCGCTGCTGCTGACCGGTGCGGTGCACCACCACCTGGTCCGGGAGAAGACCCGCACCAAGGTCGGGCTCGTGGTCGAGGCGGGCGACGCCCGCGAGGTGCACCACATGGCGCTGCTGATCGGGTACGGCGCTGCGGCCATCAATCCCTACGTGGCGTTCGAGACGTTCAACGACCTCATCCGCGAGGGAATGCTGCCCGGCGTCTCGTCGGCCGAGGCGGAGCGCAACTACATCAACGCCTGCACCAAGGGCGTGCTGAAGATCATGTCCAAGATGGGCATCTCGACCGTGGCCTCCTACACCGGCGCGCAGGTCTTCGAGGCGATCGGGCTGTCCCAGGGCCTCGTCGACCGCTACTTCACCGGGACCTCCACCAAGCTCGGCGGTATCGACCTCGACGTCATCGCCCGTGAGGTCGAACAGCGGCACCGCTTCGCCCACCTCGAGCGGCCGGAGAAGGCCGCCCACCGCGACCTGTGGATCGGCGGCGAGTACCAGTGGCGCAAGGAGGGCGAACTGCACCTGTTCAACCCGGAGACGGTGTTCAAGCTGCAGCACGCCACCAAGACCAAGCGCTACGACATCTTCAAGGAGTACACGAAGCTCGTCGACGACCAGACCGAGCGGCTGATGACGCTGCGCGGCATGTTCGACCTCGGCGGTGGGCGGGAACCCATCCCGATCGACGAGGTCGAGCCCGTGAGCGAGATCGTCAAGCGCTTCTCCACCGGGGCGATGTCCTACGGCTCGATCTCGGCCGAGGCGCACGAGACGCTCGCGATCGCCATGAACCGCCTGGGCGGGAAGTCCAACACCGGCGAAGGCGGCGAGGACGCCACGCGCTACACCCCCGACGAGAACGGCGACCTGCGCCGCTCGGCGATCAAGCAGGTCGCCTCCGGTCGCTTCGGCGTCACCAGCGAGTACCTGACCAACTCGGACGACATCCAGATCAAGATGGCCCAGGGCGCCAAGCCGGGTGAGGGTGGCCAGCTGCCCGGCCAGAAGGTCTGGCCGTGGGTGGCCAAGACCCGCTACTCCACACCCGGCGTGGGACTGATCAGCCCGCCGCCCCACCACGACATCTATTCGATCGAGGACCTGAAGCAGCTCATCCACGATCTGAAGAACGCCAACCCCGACGCCCGGGTGCACGTCAAGCTGGTCTCCGAGGTGGGGGTGGGCACCGTCGCCGCCGGCGTCTCGAAGGCCAAGGCCGACGTGGTCCTGATCTCCGGGCACGACGGTGGGACCGGCGCGTCGCCGCTGAACTCCCTCAAGCACGCCGGTGGCCCGTGGGAGCTCGGTCTGGCCGAGACCCAGCAGACGCTGCTGATGAACGGCCTGCGAGACCGGATCGTCGTCCAGGTCGACGGCCAGCTCAAGACCGGACGCGACGTCGTGATCGCCGCGCTGCTCGGCGCCGAGGAGTTCGGCTTCGCCACCGCCCCGCTGGTCGTCTCGGGCTGCATCATGATGCGGGTCTGCCACCTCGACACCTGTCCCGTCGGCGTCGCGACCCAGAACAAGGAGCTGCGGGCCAGGTTCACCGGGAAGCCGGAGTTCGTCGAGACCTTCTTCGAGTACATCGCCGAGGAGGTACGGGAACTGCTCGCACAGCTCGGCTTCCGCACGATCGACGAGGCGGTCGGCGCGGTGGATGCGCTGGACGTCGCCGAGGCGATCGACCACTACAAGACCCAGGGCCTCGACCTCGCCCCGATCCTGTACGAACCCACCTCGCCGTGGGAGCAGGACCGCTATTGCAGCAAGGGCCAGGACCACGGTCTGGACAAGGCGCTGGACAACGAGCTGATCCGCCTGGCGGCACCGGCACTCGAGGACCGGGAGCCGGTCGAGATCGAGCTGCCCGTCGCCAACCGCAACCGCACCGTGGGCACGCTGCTCGGTCACGAGCTCACCAAGCGCTACGGCGGGCTCGGCCTACCCGACGACACCATCGACATCACCTTTCGGGGCTCGGCGGGCCAGAGCTTCGGCGCGTTCGTGCCCAAGGGCATCACCCTGCGCCTGTTCGGCGACGCGAACGACTTCGTCGGCAAGGGCCTGTCGGGTGGCCACATCGTGGTGCGCCCGCCCGAGGACACCCACCCGGACTTCCAGGCCGAAGACAGCATCGTCGCCGGCAACGTCATGCTGTACGGCGCCACCGGCGGGTCGGCCTACGTCCGCGGTGTCGTCGGTGAACGCTTCTGCGTCCGCAACTCCGGTGCGGTCGCGGTGGTCGAGGGCGTGGGCGACCACGGGTGCGAGTACATGACCGGCGGTCGGGCGGTGATCCTCGGCGACACCGGCCGCAACTTCGGCGCCGGCATGTCCGGCGGCATCGCCTACGTCTACGACGCCGACGACGGCTTCCGCTCACGGCTCAACCTCGAGATGGTCGACCTCGAGGCACTCGAGCAGGAGGACCAGCGCTGGCTGCGCGACGAGGTCCGCCGGCACCTCGAGCTCACGGGCTCAGAGGTGGCGGCCCGGCTTTTGGACCGCTGGCACACGGAGGTCCGACGCTTCAAGAAGGTGATGCCGCGCGACTACAAGCGCGTGCTGGAGGCCAGCCGCCTCGCTGAGGAGGAGGGCCGCGACGTCGACGAGGCGATCATGGCCTCCGCCCGCGGCTGACCTCGACGAACACGAAGACAGGGAAACGACATGGGTGACGTGCGAGGCTTCCTGAAGCACGGCCGGGAACTTCCGGACAAGCGACCGGTCCCCGACCGGGTCGAGGACTGGCGCGAGGTCTATCTGCCGTTCGCCCAGGACGAGCTGAAGACGCAGGCCAGCCGCTGCATGGACTGCGGGATCCCGTTCTGCAACGACGGCTGTCCGCTCGGCAACCTCATCCCGGACTGGAACGACCTGGTCTACCGGGACCACTGGCAGCAGGCGATCGAGCGACTGCACGCCACCAACAACTTCCCGGAATTCACCGGCCGGTTGTGCCCCGCCCCCTGCGAGGCCGCCTGCGTGCTCGGCATCAACCAGGACCCGGTCACCATCAAGCAGGTCGAGGTCGAGATCATCGACCGCGCCTGGGACGAGGGCTGGGTCACACCGCAGCCGCCCACCGTGCACACCGGCAAGCGGGTCGCGGTCGTGGGCTCCGGGCCGGCCGGCCTGGCCGCCGCACAACAGCTGACGCGGGCCGGCCACGAGGTCGTGGTCTACGAGCGGGCGGACCGCATCGGCGGCCTGCTGCGCTACGGCATCCCCGAGTTCAAGATGGAGAAGCGTCACCTCGACCGGCGGCTCGCCCAGATGGAGGCCGAGGGGACGACGTTCCGGGTCAGCGTGGACGTGGGAGTGGACATCCCGGTCGAGCAGTTGCGCGAGGACCACGACGCGATCGTGCTGGCCGGGGGCGCGACCATGGCCCGCGACCTGCCGATCGAAGGCCGCGAACTCGACGGGATCCATCAGGCGATGGAGTTCCTGCCGTGGTCGAACAAGGCCCAGGAGGGGGACTTCCCCGTCGACGACGTGCCGATCTCGGCGGCGGGGCGCGACGTCGTGATCATCGGCGGGGGCGACACCGGAGCCGACTGTCTCGGCACCTCCCACCGCCACGGCGCGAACTCCGTGCACCAGTTCGAGATCATGCCCCGGCCGCCCGAGGAACGGCCGGCCGCGAACCCATGGCCGACCTGGCCGATGACCTACCGCACCTCCGCGGCCCACGAGGAGGGTGGCGAACGGGTCTTCAGCGTGAACACCAAGGCGTTCCTCGGCGACGAGAACGGTCGTGTACGCGCGCTGCAGGCCCACGAGGTGGAGTTCGTCGACGGCCGCTTCCAGGAGGTCGAGGGCAGCGAGTTCGAGCTCGAGACCGACCTGGTCCTGCTGGCGATGGGCTTCCTCGGTCCGGAGCGCGAGGGACTCCTCGACGAGCTCGGCGTCGCGCTCACCGAGCGCGGCAACGTCGCCCGCGACGACGACTACGCGACCTCCGTCGACGGTGTCTGGGTCTGCGGCGACATGGGCCGCGGGCAGAGCCTGATCGTGTGGGCCATCGCGGAGGGCCGTGCCTGCGCGTCAGCGGTCGACGCGCAGCTGATGGGTGCGAGCGCCCTGCCCGTGCCGATCGCGGCCTCGGCCCAGCCGCTGCGGTAGGGGTCTCCGGCCCACGAAGCGGTCAGGCTCACTCGCCTCAGGCCTCGAGGTCGTACAGCAGCCGGTAGAAATCTCGACGGTCCAGGTCCCACTCCACACCGTAGGCATCCAGGAACAGATCCTCGTAGCCGGGACCGACGTTCCAGGTGACGCTCCAGGTCGCGACCGCCAGATCCCGCCATCGCTCCGCCAGCCCGACCTCACCGAGGTCGAGGTAGCCGACGACCCGATCGTCCTCCAGCAGGACGTTCGGGAAGCAGTAGTCCCCGTGGCACACGACCAGGTCACGCTCGACATGCGGCGCGAGTGCACGCAGCCGGGCCAGTGCCTGTTCGACGCCCAGATGCCGGTGGACGTCGTGGAACCCCCGGGGATCGATGCCTCCCGCGGTCACCCGGCCCGCCGCATGCGCAATCGCCTGGGTGATGTGATAGTCGAACGGGCAGTCGGTGTCATCGACCTCGTGGAAGGCCCGCAGACCCTCGGCCAGCACCGGCACGGTGCGACCGGGAGCGCGGAGGTGATCGCGCTCCACGGCAGCGACACCGGTCACCTCCACCGTGACCAGCCACTCGATCCAGCCGTCGTCCCCGTGGTCGACGATCTCGGGGACGGGCAGGCCGCGCCCGGCCAACCACTCGCAACGGTCCCGCTCAGCGGCCAGGCTCGGGCAGCGCCCCAGGCGTCTGGCTTTGAGGTAGTGCACCGCCCCGGAGCCGTGCGTCGTCCGCCAGGTAGCCGTGTGGAAGGGGTTGTAGATCAGCTCGGACGGGCCCGCGGCGAGGTGGCGTCGGGCCTCGGCCGGCAGTTGCATGAAATTCGGAGCAGAACCCATCACGGCGCAGCCTAGAGGCCCGCCCGCAGCCTCCGCGCTCGACGGCCATGAGGCGGATACCCTGATGTCCGGGTGATCCGGCGGTCGTCCCTCGACCGTTCCCGGGTCCTGGGGCAACCCCTGATCCGCAGATCATCCTGCGTCCGAGCGAGGTGCGTCATGTTGCGACTGTTGAAGATCGTCTCGCTCATCGTCATCGGTGCATGGAGCATGGTCCGTACCGCCGAGGAGGGGTTCGCGTTCTGGATCCGGCGCGCGACCCGCCCGCGCGACCTCGACGGCCTGGTCTGGGCCTGAGTGCAGCAGCAAGGTGTGACGGTGGGTCGGTGAACCGGGTCCAGACCCCGGTCAGCCGAACCGGAGGCGCGTCACGGTCGTGCTGTGCGCTCAGGCGGCCAGGGCTCCCAGGACGCGTTGGAGGAGCACGGGCACACTGAACGGCTTGGGGACGTGGTCGAAGGCCCCGCGGGTGAGGGTGT
>SLRZ01000102.1 GCA_007130695.1 Nitriliruptoraceae bacterium | reverse complement strand
TGCCCGCCGAGGTGCGCCCGGCACCGTTCCGCCTCCCCCCTGCCACGGCGCACCTGACCGCCGAGCAGGTCGAGGAACTCGGACGTGAGCTCGATGCGATCCGCCAGCGCCACGAGGACGACCTCGGCGAGGTCGACGCGACCTACATCCGCCGTCTGATCCGGCTCCAGCGGATCCTGGAGGCCTCCGGGCGCGGCCTGCTCTTCGCGGGCCTGTTCCCGCCCGCCTGGCTGGGCGGGGTGGCCGCGCTGGGCCTGGCCAAGATCCTCGACAACATGGAGATCGGCCACAACATCCTGCACGGCCAGTACGACTGGATGGAGGATCCGACCATCCACTCCAGCGCCTACGAGTGGGACAACGCCGCGCCGGCCGACCAGTGGAAGCAGGGTCACAACGTGGTCCACCACACCTGGACCAACGTCATCGGCATGGACCGTGACGTCGGCTACGGCCTGCTGCGCATCACCGACCAGCAGCCCTGGAGGATGCGCGACCTCGGCAACCCGGCCTACGCGCTCGGCCTGGCCCTGCTCTTCGAGTACGGCGTCGCCCTGCACGGCCTCGAGATGGAGGCCCTCATGGAGGGCGAGGGTCCGATGGAGGAGGCCGGCCCCCTGCTGGCCGCCATCGGCGCGAAGGCCGGCGCACAGGCGAGGAAGGACTACCTGCTCTTCCCCGCCCTGGCCGGACCGCTCGCACCGGTCGTGGTCTCGGGCAACGTCGCCGCCAACGTGCTGCGCAACGTGTGGGCCTTCACGATCATCTTCTGCGGCCACTTCCCCGACGGCACCGAGATGTTCACCGAAGAGGACATCGAGGGCGAGACCCGGGCACGCTGGTACCTGCGCCAGATGCTCGGCTCGGCCAACCTCACCGGCAGCCCGCTGTTCCACCTCCTCAGCGGCAACCTGAGCCACCAGATCGAGCACCACCTCTTCCCCGACCTGCCCGCACGGCGCTACCCCGACATCGCCGAGGACGTGCGCGAGATCTGCGAGCGCTACGACCTGCCCTACAACACCGGGCCGCTGTCCAGGCAGTTCGGCACCGTGGTCCGCACTATCGTGCGCCTGTCCGTCCCCGACGGCACCGCGCGCCACGAGGGCCGCGTGAAGCTCACCGACCAGGTCTCGCGCCTGACCGCACCGATCTCGAGGCGCATCGACCGCCTCGCCGAGGTCGGCGCGCAGGCACGGGAGGAACGACGAGCCGCGTGACGCAACGGGTCATCTCCCGACCGACGGTCGTCGTCGGCCTGCTGGTCGGGATCGTGGCCGTCTCCACCTCGGCGATCCTGGCCCGTTACGCCATGGGCCCCTCCCCCGAGGTGCTGACCGCGACCCCCGGGGCCGCGCCCGCGCTGGCCGTGGCGTTCTGGCGCACGGCCGGCGGCGCGCTGGCCCTGGCACCGTTGGCGCTGCGCGCCGAACTGCGCGGCCCCGGCTCGGTCTCTCGCGCCCACCACGGGCTGCTGGTGTGCTCCGGGGTGGCGCTCGGCCTGCACTTCGCCCTCTTCCAGGGCTCGCTCGCGCTGACGACCGTGGCCTCGGCGGTCACGCTGGCCACGATGTCGCCGATCTTCGTGGGTCTGGGCGCCTGGTGGCTGCTGGGCGAGCGCGCCGCCCGCCGGGTCTGGATCGGCATGGCCCTGACCATCGTCGGCGCGGTCACCATCGGCGTCGCGGACGCCGCCGGCCACGAGTTCGGCCTGCGGGCCCTGGTCGGCGACGTCATGGCCTTCGGCAGCGCCCTGGCCGTCACCGGCTACTTCCTCGTCGGGCGTGCGACCCGGCAGCGGGTGCGGGCCACGACCTACTCGACGCTGGTCTACGCCTGGGCCGCGGTGGGCCTGCTCGCGGCGTGTCTGGCCCTCGAGGTCCCGCTGCTGGGCTACTCCCCCGCGACCTGGCTGGCCCTGGCGGGCATCGTGGTCGGCCCCCAACTGCTTGGCCACACGGTGTTCAACACCCTGCTGTCCACGGTCTCGGCCACCGTCATCGCGATCGCGGTCCTCTCCGAACCCCTCGGCGCCGGCGTGCTCGCCTGGGTGCTGTTCGACGAGCTGCCCACCGCCTGGTTCTGGGTGGGTGCGCCGCTGGTGCTGCTCGGGGTCGCCGTCGCGACCGTCAGCCGCCGGCGGGGCCGACAGACCGCCGAGGTGACCGCCGTGGAGACCTGAACCGTCGAGGACCCCGCGCCGACCGCGACGGTCAGAACCCCAGCAACGGCAGGGTCGGGCGCTCCTCGGAGAAACCCACGATCCCGCCCATCACCGCGCCGGCCCGTGCGCGCTCGTCGACCCGTTCGGCGAGCTCCCGGGGCGCCTGGTCGGGGTCCAGTTCGAGCTCTCTGGCCGCGACGAACATCGTCCCCCGCAGCCGCCGGACCTGCTCGAGCCACGCCCCGTCCACCGAGTCCCGCGGGGCGCGCAGCAGCGTGTTGTCGTCCTCGTCGACCAACCGCAGTTCCTCGGCGGTCAGGCTGAAACCCAGCTGGGCCCCCCGGGGCAGGTCGACCCCGAGGAACCGCGGGATCTCCACCAGTCCGCGCTGGACCAGCGCGGCGGCCAGCTCGGGCCCCCGGGCCTCCTCGTACAGCCCGGCGACCAGCAGCGGCAGGTTCTCGCCCACCACGAGGAACCGCAGGCCCACACCCCGGCTCATGCCTGCTCCACGAAGCGGTGGTGGATGTAGCCCGACACCCGGCGGCTCAGTGCCGATGGCGCGAGGTCCGAGCCCACCGCACTCAGCGCGTTCATCGGCCCCGGCACCGACACGGTGCGTGACCGGGCGAAGTCCCGCAGGGCCCGCGCCACCACCTGCTCGGCGGTCGTGACCGTGGACGCGGGCAGCACGCCGGGCTCGATCCCCGCGACCGACTGGAACTCGGTCTCGGTGAACCCGGGGGCGAGCAGCATCATCCGGACCGGCTCACCACGCAGCTCTTCGGCCAACGCCTCGGTGAACGACCGCACGAAGGCCTTGCTGGCGCCGTAGACGGCCGCGTAGGGGTCGGCCTGGAACCCGGCGGTGGACCCCACGTTGATGACGCCGCCCCGGCCCCGCTCGCACTGGGACCCGACGGCGGCGTGGGTGAGGCGCACCAGCGCACGGACGTTGAGCTCGATCATCTGCGCCTGCCGTGCGGCGTCGAGTTCGTCGAACCGGCCGTACACCCCGAAGCCCGCGTTGTTGACCAGCAGGTCGACCGGCTGGTCGGGCGCCGTCACCCGGCGGGCGATCAGGTCGAGGTCGCCCTCGTCGGTCAGGTCGGCCGGCAGCACCTCGGCGCGCACGTCGAGCTCGGCGGCGAGCTCCTCGAGCCGCTCCCGGCGTCGGGCGACCAGCACCACCTCGACACCGCGGTCGGCCAGCTGCCGGGCGAACTGCTCCCCGATACCGGCCGACGCGCCGGTGATCAGTGCACGTTCGATGCGGGTGCCCACCAACGCTCCTCGGTCTGCCGGTGCCTTGTCGGCCGAAGGCTACCCGGGAGGTACGGTCCCCCGGGACCCCGGAGGTGCACGTGGGAACGCTGTTGGCGATCGACGGCAACTCGCTGGGCCACCGCGCCTTCCACGCGCGGGCCCAGGACGCTCCCACGGGCCCCCACGTCACCGACACCTTCGTGCGGATGCTCGCCACCGTGTGGTCCCAGGGCCCCTACGACGCCGTCCTCGTCGGTTTCGACGCGCCCGACAACCGCCGCAAGGAGGAGTACCCGGAGTACAAGGCCGGCCGCGCGCCCTCGCCACCGGGACTCCACGACCAGCTCGACGCCCTGCGCGCCCACCTCAGCGACTGCGGCGTCGCCGTCGTCTCCCGCCCGGGCGCCGAGGCCGACGACGTCCTGGCCGCCGCCGCGGACGGCGCTCAGACCCGCGGCTGGCGATGTGACGTGTTCAGCTCCGACCGCGACCTGACCGCACTCGTCGGCCCCGCGGTCCGCCTGCTGCGCCCACGGGCCACCATGTCGGACCTGGTCATCGACGACGAGGCCGGCGTGCGTCGTGCCTATGGCATCGAGCCGTGGCAGTACACCGACCTCGCCGCCCTACGGGGCGACCCCTCCGACGGGCTCGACGGGGTCCACGGGATCGGCCCCAAGACCGCCGCCCGTCTGCTGCGCGACTACGGCAGCGTCCCCGGCATCTACGAATCCCTGCACGACCTCGACCCCCGGATCGAGGGGCTCCTGCGCGCCGGGCGGGAACGGGTCGAGCGCAACCTGCTGCTGATGGCCCCGATCCCGCGGCTCGACCTCGACGTCGACCACTGCCTGACCTGTGCCGTGGACCTCGACCGGTTCGAACGGGTCCTGGGTCCGCTCGGCCTGACCTCGGCCGCCCGGCGGCTGGTCGGTGCGTTCCAGGCGCCGGCGCTTCCCCCCATGCCGCCGCCACCCGTCGAGGAGGAGGCCGACGGCGCCACGGTCACGCCGCTGCGACGCCGAGCCCCCGGCCGTCACGTCGCCGAACCCGTGGTCGGCGAGCAGGCCGCGCTGTTCTGAGCGGGCCGGCCTCGGGCGTCGCGCACGCACCCCGGACGTTCCACCGAAAACCGGCGGAGGGCGACGCCCAACCACTAGGGTCCCGTACCCATGGAGCGTGATCACGTGGCAGACCTGGCCGAGCAGTGGGCCGAGCAGCGACCGGAGCTCGGCATCGCGGCGCTCGAAGTCGCCGCACGGGTCTTCCGCCTACAACGGATCCTCTCGCGCACGGCCGCGAAGCGCCTCAGCGAGGTGGAGCTCAACGAGGGCGAGTTCAGCGTGCTGTCCGCCCTGCGCCGGTCGGGGCCGCCCTTCGAACTCACCCCGACCGAGCTGCACCGTTCCCTACTGCTTTCCTCCGGCGCGATGACCCACCGGCTGGACCGACTCGAGCAGGCCGGCCACATCACCCGCATCCCCGACGCCACCGACCGTCGCAAGGTGCGGGTCCGGCTCACTCCGACGGGCCGGGACCTCGTCGACCGCGCCATCAGCGCCTACGCCGACACCCTCACGCAGTTGCTGACCGTGCTGGACGACGAGGAACGCGACGGCCTGAGCCTGCAGCTGTGCGCCCTGCTCGGCCGTCTCGAGAGTGACGGGCGCGTGTAGGCGCACACTGCCCCGCACCGCGGCCGGGTCGCGCCGGCGGGCCCACACCGGGGGTACCGTTCCGCGATGCTTGTCCGCCGGCTCCGTGGCCTCCCGCCGATCGACCTGCGTCGCTCACTGTCCCCGCTGGTGGCCTCCGCACAGGACCCGACGATCCGGCTCCGCGACCAGGCGGTCGTGCGCGCCCTTTCCAGCCCCGAGGGTCCGGCCACCCTCGAACTACGGCGCGAGGGCGACGGGTTCCTCGGCCGCGCCTGGGGTGCGGGCGCCACCTGGGCCCTCGACGCAGCCCCGGGCCTCCTCGGCGCCCACGACGACCGCGACGGTTTCGAGCCGTGGCGGCACGACGTCCTCGCCCGCGCCGACCGCGCACACCCGTCCCTGCGCATCGTGCGGAGCGGCCTGATCCACGACCTGCTGGTCCCCACCATCCTCGCCCAGCGCGTGACCGCGGGTGAGGCTGCACGGTCCTGGACCCGGCTCGTGCGACGGTGGGGCCGCCCCGCCCCCGGTCCACACGGTCTGCTCCTGGCGCCGGGCGCGGACGAGTTGGCCGCGACCCCGTACTGGGCGTTCCACGAGCTCGGGGTCGAGCGCAGCCGGGCCGTCACGATCGCCCGCGCCTGCCGGCGGCTCGACCGGCTCCAGGAGGCGGTCGACCTCCCCCCGCCGGCGGCGCTCGAACGGCTGACCGCGATCCCGGGCCTGGGGCCGTGGACCGCGGCCCTCGTGCTGCGGGTCGCCGCCGGACACGCCGACGCCGTGGAGGTCGGCGACTACCACGTCAAGAACCACGTCGCCTGGGCCCTGGCATGCGAAGCCCGCGCCCACGACGGGCGCATGCTCGAGCTGCTCGAACCGTTCGCCGGGCACCGCGGCCGTGTCGTGCGCCTGTTGCTGGCGGGAGCACCGCGCGCACCGGCGTTCGGGCCCCGCAAGCGGGTCGTGCCCGTGGACCACCTCTGAACCGAGGTTTGGTCCCGCCGGGCCCGTCTGGACTCAGCCGGACGAGTGCCCGGGGAAGACCTTGGCGTCCGGGTCGATGTAGACGGCCGCGTTGTTGACCGCCGTCGCGGACTCACCGAAGCCGACGGAGATCAGGCGCACCTTGCCCTCGTACTCGGTGATGTCGCCGGCGGCGAACACGCCCTCGACGTTGGTCTCCATGCGCGTGTCCACCACCACGTTGCGACCGTCGATCTCGATGTCCCAGGACTTCAACGGCCCGAGGTCCGACTTGAAGCCCAGCGCCGCGACGACCCCCTGGACCTTCAAGGTCTCGCGCTCATCGGTCTTGTTGTTGAAGATGGTGACGCCCTCCACCTCCTCGTCGCCGTGGATCTGGGCGACCTCGGTGAAGGTCTTCAGTTCCACCGTGGATTCCTGAACGCGGCGGACGGAGTCCTCGTGAGCCCGGAAGCGGTCGCGACGGTGGATGATGGTGATCGAGCGGGCGATGTCCTCGAGGTTGAGTGCCCAGTCGAAGGCGCTGTCGCCGCCCCCCACGATCAGGACGTCCTTGTCCTGCATCACGTCGAGCTTGGGCACGAAGTACACCAGCCCACGCCCCTCGAAGGCGTCGCCGTCGGGCAGCGGACGCGGCGTGAACGTGCCGATGCCGCCGGTGATCAGCACGGAGCGGGTGTGGACCTCCTCGTCCTTGTGGGTGCGCACGAGGAAGGATCCGTCCTCCTGCTTCTCGAGGTCCTCGGCCCGCTGGTTCAGCAGGTACGTCGGGTCGTACGGCGCCGCCTGCTCGACCAGGCGGTCGATGAGTTCCTGGCCCCGCACCGCAGGGAAACCCGCCACGTCGTAGATCATCTTCTCCGGGTAGAGGGCGCTGACCTGCCCTCCGGGCTCCGGGAGCGAGTCCAGCAGTGCCACCTTCAGGCCACGAAAGCCTGCGTAGTAGGCCGCGTAGAGGCCCGAGGGTCCGGCTCCGATGACGGTGAGATCGACCTCGTGGCGGGGCACGCTCACTCCTTTGCGCTCATGCGTCGACAGGTGACGGTTCGTGGGGGTGGAACGAGGGGTGACGAAGGCTTGCCGCGGGAACGGTAGGCGCAAGGACCCCGAGACCCCCAAATGGAGACCTCGCCAGGGAACGCCGGGGCGCAACGGAACCGGGCAGCGCCAGGACCTCCAGACTTCGCTCCCGGACGAGGCCCGCGCCCTGTCCAGCCGCACCGGACGGCTACTCCCCCGGAGGTTCGTCCACAGAGCCAAAGCCTCCAGGATCCTAGATGTCCCACCCGTGTGAGAACCTGTGTTCATGACCGACAAACACTTCCCCAGTGACCGCGACCCCGGCGAGGGCCGAGAAGCTCCCCGTGCCGGCGGCGGTGCCGGGGGTTCTGGTGAGTCCGATGTCGGCCATGATCAGCCTGCTGCCGGTGGGTCCTGCACGCCGGGCGTCGACCACGCCAAGCCCGCTGCCGACGGCCCCCGCACGCCGGGTGCTGACCGCGACGACCCGAAAGGAACCGAAGGTCGCCCCGGCAGTGGCGCCGACGAACACCCCAATGCCGATGGCCAGGTCGAAGCCGCAGCCGACCAGGGTGGCAACACCGACCCCGCCGACGGTGACGCCGACGCTGCCGACCGCCACTCCTGTGCAGATAACGCCACCCACCAGGCGCCTGCCAGCGACACCGGCCGTGCTGAGGGCGCCGACGCTGCCGGCACCCACGGGCCCG
>SLRZ01000240.1 GCA_007130695.1 Nitriliruptoraceae bacterium | reverse complement strand
GCGCCAGAAGGCGGCCGTCGACGGGGCTGAGCTCGGAAGTCTCACCAATCCGGTGGGCGACCGATGTGCGACGTGCTGGAGGTGGCGGCCCCGGGGGACGTGGATTTCCCCAGGAGCGAGCTGATCCACCTCGGCCGTGTCACAGGCGGCTGGCAGACTTCGTTCCATGAAGTCGGCGGACCGGTAGTGCGGTTCGAGGACAGCCAGGAAAGGGTTCGGCGATGTGGCCTGAGCGGGCCGGCGTTGCGGTCGCGAATGCGCGGCGGCGTCGGCACGCTGCCGTGCCGGTGTCACGGCCCAGGTGCTCGTCCGCCGGAGAGGCTGTCGTGCCCCCGCGCATCGACTCTGGCGCATACCGGCGACGGCGGAATGACGTCGTCCGTCTGCCCAGCCGCTCCGTGTGGGGGTACGACGCGCCAGGGAAGCGGGACAGCCTCGATCTCGCGTGGCGATGCGACGCGACATGGGAGCGGAACAGCCTCGACATCGCGTGCGAAGAACGAGGAGCGTGGGACGAACCCGAGCTCCCAAGTGAGCGCGACGGCCATGGCCAGGATGAACCGGGTCCTGGTGAAGCGTCGTCCACCACGGTCGCTGTCATAGAGCGGCTCACCACGGTGATCGACGAGGTGGTGAGCACCGACCTCGACGCGCTCGGCGAACCCGAGATCAAGCAGCAACTGCGTGAAGTCCAGCGTGAGATGAACCGGCTGGCCGCCTACCGTTCGAAGGCCGCCGGGACGCTCGAGCAGCGGGCGATGCGCGCCGCCGGTCCCGGACGGGAGTCACGGGCCGTGCAACCCACCCGGACCTGGGCCGAAGAGGAGTTGGGGCTGACGCCTTCCGAGGCGAAGCGGGCCGGCGAGACCGGCCGCCGTGTCAGTGACGACCCGGAGGTCGAGCAGGCCTACACCGCCGGCCTCATCCGCGAGGAACACGTCCGGGTCATCACCGACACCCTGCGTCGGCTGTCCGGCGCGGAACGCGCCGAGGTGCGCACCCACCTGGTCGAAGCGGCCAGAAGCTGTACACCGGTGGCGCTGGGGCGCCTGGCACGTCGACTTCTCGCCAAGGCCGACCACGAGGCTGCCCAGGCGGCGGACGACCGACGCCACGCGCGTCGCTACGCCCGCGTGGCAGAGACGGCCGACGGCATGCTGGCCATCAACGCGCTGCTGAGCGGTGTCGACAAGGAGATCGCCCAGACCGCCATCGATGCGTTCCGGACACAGGACGCGAAGGACGAGCACCGCACCCCCGAACAGCGGACCGCGGACGCGCTCGTCGCGGCACTCCAGGCCTCGCTCGACATCGGGAAGGCGCCCACCCAGCACGGGATCCGTCCGCACGTCATCCTCATCGCCAGCCTCCCCGACTATGCGTCGGGCGAAGGCACCGGTGACGGGCTGTGGAGTGGGCCGATCGCCATGGACGAGATCCGGCGCGTTTCCAAGGACGCGACCATCACCCGGGTCCTTACCGACTCAAGGTCTGTACCGATCGAGGTTTCCGAGGGGAAGCGGTACGTCGCCACGGGCCTGTGGAAGGCGCTCGTCGCCCGCGACCGCGGCTGCCGGTGGCCGGGATGCTCCGCTCCGCCCGCCTGGTGCGACGCCGCTCACGGCGAGATCTCGTTCCGGGCACAGGGCCCGCTCAGCGTCCACAACGGGGTGCTGCTCTGTCGGCGACATCATCGGAAAGTCGACCTCGGGAAATGGACCATCGACATCCGCGGCCCCGACATCGGATTCGTCGATCCGAACGGCCGGCGCGTCGAGAGCCCGCCACCTTGAGCACAGCACAGGACCGAACCCGTCACCTTGAAGAACGTGATCATACGCCTGCGCCGTCCGGCCCATGGCCGTTTCGTGAGTTACACCGATGCAAGCCGGGCGCGGGCCCTCGCGCTGGGCCATACCCGCGTGATCAACGGTGCGCAAGACCCCTCACCCCAGAAGACCATGAGGTTACGGTTGAGGTATGAGACGGACAGTGATCTTTCACGAGGATGTAGCTCAGGCCATCGAACCGCTCCAACGGGAGCGTACGGCCGGTGTGAATGAAGTCGTGAACGACTTGATCCGGCGCGGACTCGAGCATGTCGACCAGCCACGCAGACGGTTCGAGCAACGGACATCGGCGATGAAGGCCCGGACGGACGTGACGAAGGTCGAGGATGTACTCGAGACCGTCGGGGGCCCGAAACGCTCTGAGATCTGCAGCCCGACAGGCTTCGAGGCCACGCCATCCCCTGGAAAGCGCGACACGCTGACCTAGGCCGCCGATCAAGCGCCGCAAACGCCGGTCAAGACTCCAGAAGCCGTCAGGGCCCCAACAGGCGGTCAGGGCCCATTGATCGGTAGGGGAACGGCCTTTTCAGCATTAGTTTACGTAATGTATCTTATCGGGGATATGGGAGTGGGGGCCGGGGTAGAGGGTTGCCGCCTGTGCGGGATGCTTCCTCGTCCATGTTTCTCCCGGTGTCTACTGTCTGTGCGGGCGCCCGCCGTCTGCCTGGATGTGACGCCTGCCGGGACACCGTGCGGCTCACGATCTGGCCGGAGAACGTTCCGCGGTCTCGGCTGCAGCAAACGGCAGCCAGACGACGAACGTCGGCCGGCCATCGTCGGTCTCGTAGTACGCCCGGCCACCGTGTGCCGTCGTCAGCGTCAGCACGATCCACATGCCGAGTCCGACCGAGCCAGACCTCGGATTGACGTTGAGCGGCGCGAACAACGACCGGGCGTGGGCTTCAGAGAGACCGTCGCCGGAGTCACTGATCCGGAGCGTCAGGTCCCCGTCGCCGACCTCGGCCGAGATCCGCGCCGGCGGACGGCCGTGCTTGCGGGCGTTGGACAACAGGTTGATGAGGATCTGGTCGAACCTCGCCGGATCGACGTAGGCCTCGGCGGTGTCGTCCACCTCGACGGTGGCCCACTCGTCGGACGAATCGAACTGGTCGATGGCGCTGTGGATCGCCGTGCGGAGATGCACGGTCTCACGTTGGACCACCAGGCGGTCCTGCCGGGCACGGGCCATCTCGAGCAGGTCGTCAGCGAGGTAGAGCGCCCGACGGTTCTGTCGGATGGCCGACGTCGCCAGGTCGCGGACCTGAGGCGGGTCCATGGTGTCGATCCGGCGGGCGATAAGTTCCATCGTCGACGAGGCCGTCCCGATCGGCGCCCGCAGATCGTGCGCCAACATGTCGATCAGGGCCGTCCGCCAGCGTTCCTCCGCCTCGAGCCTCGCAAGTGCGCCCCGAAGAACCTCGGCCTGCGTGGCGAGCCTTCGCGCGAACACCCCCAGGACGAGCGAGACCAGGAACAGGATGCCCATCCGGAACGCCACCGACGGCAGGTTCAACGCGAAGCCGTAGATCTCGGCCACCAGGATGCCCCGACCCACGTATGCGGCCGTGCACACGGCCCACATGATCAGGGCACCCGCCAGGCGGAACTTCAGGGCGGCGACTGCCGGGAGAAGGAAGAACAACAGGAAGTGGGCGGACGAGTCGTCGAACGAGTAGAGGAAGAAGAAGCCAAGAACCAGGCATGCATCGAAGAGCAACGTTGCGAGGCCCAGACGCCGGGCCCGTGCCACGGATCCAACTCGCCGCAGGAGCATCGCGATCGGCACGTTGGCTGCCGCGAGAAGGAACACGACCCCGAGCGCCGCCTGCCGGATACCCGGCGGATACGGCTCAGCGTCGTAGGTCAGCACCATGACCAGGCCGAAGACCGCAGCAGCGAGCCGGACCACGACCATCGACCGTTCGAGGTCGATCCATTCAGCGAGGACCTTCGAGTCGTCCGTGGGCCCGTTCACGGCGCGGACATCCGGTTCACCCTCAGCTGGAGCCCGTGCAGGACCTTCCGTCACGGCGCGCCCCCGCTGGCCGGTGCCGATATCTCAGGTCCATTATTGCGAGAGCCACTCCCCTGCGCCTGCATTCCCGACGATTTCCACGTGCCGACCTGGCCGGCATTCCGTAGAAGCACTCAGGCCCAGTCGGTCGTTATATGACGTGCACCTCCGGGGTGCGCTCGAACCCCGATCCGCGGCCACGTGAGCGCCAAGAGGGGTTCGATGCCTTTCACCGCAACTGCCGGCCACATACACCACTTCCCTGGCCACTACTGTCGTTGCGCTCCCCATCCCCCCTACCGGCCCCGTACAACACTTCCCTGGCCGCTACTGTCGTTGCGCTTCCCTGCCCCGTGCCCATCGCAGGTCCTCGGCGCACCGACCGCTCCGGCGTAGACTCCCGGCCCTTCGACCCGAGGCCCCGCATGAAGGACACCGAGCACACCACCGACCCCTCCCCCGGGTTGCGCCGACAGGTTCGCAGTGCCGGCATCGTGGGTCTCGTGCTCGGTCTCGGCTACGCCATGGTCGTGATTTCGGACCCGCCGGTGCCCGGCTTCGACGCTGCGCACCCGTGGATCGCCGTCGCCTGCGCGTTCGTGGCCCTCACCAGCGCGAAACGGACGGGCGATGCCCCGTTCGGCACGCCCGGCGGGCACCTGCTGCGCGGGGGCCTGTGGGTACCGCTGGCCGCATCGGGCGTTTGGAACCTGATCGAATACGGCAGCGCCGACTCCCTGCTGCTCATCGTCGGGGTACCGACCGTGCTGGTGGCCCTGGCCAACGTCGGGATCCGGGTGCAACTCTCGCGCGTCGGCTGACGCGACCGGACCGACGTGCGCCGACCGTCGTCGGACGTCGGTGGCTGGCAATACCCGGCCCCGTGGAGCGGGGAGCCACGAAGGACCGCGCGCAGCCCCCAGAGATCGATGGCCGGTGCCTCAGGTCCGTAAGACGCAGCGTCGGCAACGCAGCACGTGAGCAGGCCGCGGCGACCTACTGGGCCTAACGGGACTGGGCGGGGGCCACCCAAGGCATACCGGGCGACCTACAGACCTACCGGGGCCGGGCGGCGGCCACCCGAGGCATACCGGGAGCGGGCCGCGGCGGCCACCCGAGGCATACCGGGAGCGGGCCGCGGCGGCCACCCGAGGCATACCGGGAGCGGGCCGCGGCGACCTCCAGGCGGGCCGCAGATCGGGCGCGGCAACCCACAGTCGGGCCGCAGATCGGGCGTGGCCACCCACAGGCGGGCCGCAGATCGGCCACGGGCGACCTACCGGCGTGCCGACAACCAGGCGGCTTCGTGTCAGACGCGGGTCCGAGACCTCGAGATCCGCTCCCCCGGCCCCGGTGGTGCGCTGACACGGATGTGGCGTGTGCCGGCGATGAACGCGCCGACCCAGACCGCGGCGATCAACGCCATGAACGTATAGGCGGCGGCGGTGATCCAGGTCGGCGCGGGCCGCTGTTCGCGCAGCAGCAACTCTTCGTCAGGGACGAAGTCGCGGGTCATCTGCGCCTCGGCCGGGACCTCGTCGGCGGGGATCCCCGTGTCCTCGGGGAGGAAGATCGGCGTGGCAGCCAGGATCCGGTCGTTGTGCAGGCGCACCATGGCCTTCCAGGTGCCGTCGATCGGGACGGGCTCGGTGGCCTCGTAGAGACCGTCACCAACCGGCGCGAGGTCGATGAGTCGGGTGTGATCCGGCGACCACCAGTCGGCGCCCTGCCAGGCGATGACGTTGAACCATTCGGCGCCGTCGGCGATGTCCGCGGGCTCGAGTGCGACCGTGACGTGGGCGTGCTCGCCGCCCTCGGCGTCGACGGGCGTGAGGGACATGCGGGCCTGGGCGTCGGCCCCGGTGGTGGGCAGCGGGTAGACCAGAGAGCCGACGATGACGATCGCGGCCGCCGGAGCCACGAGTCGGGGTACCGGCTGCCGTTCGACACCGGGAACGGCCAGGGCACGCGCCAGGAAGCCGCCGACCACACCGGCGGCGACCGCGGCCGGCACGGCGACGAACAGGACGTCGGGCAACAGCGCGGCGGTCCAGGGGATCGGCAACCACAGCTGGGTCCAGGCGGCCTCGACGGCGAGGCCCACCGTGCCGATCCCGAGACCGGCGACGGCCCCGAAGGTGAGTTGACGGTCGGCCGGGACCCGACGGGCGACCAGTTCGACCACGACTGCGGCGCCGAGGTAGAGCGGCAGGTGGAAGGTCAGGTGGTCGAAGACCCCTGTGACGAACAACGTGGTGAGGCCGCGGACGATGAGGAAGAACGCCACGGCGAGCAGCGCACCGCCGCGCCCGAGACGGAGGCGGGCGGGCACGAGGGCGATGCCCGCGGCGATGGCGATCAGGACCGGCTGGTAGAGCAGCCGAAACTGCGGCACGCCGTAGTCGAACTCTCCCTGGAGGGTCGACAGACCGATCAGCACGGCACCGGCGAGCATGACCTCCATCACGTACCAGCGACGGCCGCCCCGAAGCATTGGACGGCTGCGTTCGGCTTCGACGAACAGCAGCCACATCGCCAGCGTGCACAACGAGGCCCCGGCCACCATCTGGATGTGCGGCGGGCTCCAGAGCGTCACGTCCTGGCCGAAGATGCGGTGCCACAGGTCGTCGATGGGGAAACCCGCCAGCGCGATGACACCGCACAGCAGTAGGAGCGCACCACCGGTCGACACGTGCCAACCGGCCCGGGGTTCGAACGAGCCGGAACGCTTCTCCTCGGTTCCGAGCAGCACCGACAGCAGACCCGCGATCGCGAGCCCGATCAGGCCCACCAGGATCGGCCAGTGCGCCGGATTGCCGAAGACCCCGTCGTCACGGCCGTGGTCGATGTGGGTGGCGACGTCCCAGTAGAAGCCGAACACGGCCACGATCAGCGACACACCGGCCACCAGCAGCGGCACGGCCGCCCAACCCGGCAGGCCGCTGACCCGTTCCGAGAAGTCGCCGACGCGGTCGACGACCGGGAGCCTGCCCTGACGCCGCGCGACGACGAACCACACCATGGCGGCGAGGAACAGCGCGCCGACGACGGCGGAGATCGCGACCTCCTGCACGGTCGCGCCTCCCGCCGGCGGGTCGTGGGCGAACGCCGGGCCGGCGGTGACCACGAGGGCGAGTACGGCGAGCGGCACGGCCCGCACCAGGGTCGTCAGGCGGGCCGTGCGGCGGCCTGGCGATTCGTGGGTGGCGGCTGCGGACGCTGTCGGGTCTCCGGCAGCAGTGGTCGCTCTGCGGGCGCAGTGCATGGTGCCTCCCTCTGGGGCTCTGGCCGGCGCGGTGGCACGAACGGCGCGGGCACCATGCCATCATTCAGTGTTACGTTCAACAGTGTCGACCACGGCCTTTTGTCCGACCTACCGCAGTCCCGTACTGACGAGGCCACGTGGGGCGGCCACTGCACCGCCGCCTGGCCGGCGACCAACGCGAAGCCGCTCGCGCCGGGCTCGCCTCGGGCACCAGGAGGTGAGGCTCAGGCCGCCGTCCCTGGGCGTGAGGCGGCCCATCACGACCCACTACGGGGCACGCGGCGCCTCGGCACGGGCACCTCCCCCGTTCCTCCAGGGGCACCCCCCGGGACCGGGCATGGCCATGGCGATCCCACCACTGCACCTCCCCGACTACCCAACAGGACCCGGCGCGGGCATGCCTACCCCCACCGGCACCTCCCACGTCCCGGGGGCTCCCCGCGGGACCCAGGCATGGCGATACCTACCCCACCGGCACCTCCCACGTCCCGGCGGCTCCCCGCGGGACCCAGGCATGGCGATGCCTACCCCACCCGAGGGACGGTGACGTCCGCCTGACTCAGTCGCTGCTGTGCACCGCCCGGTCGATCTCCTCGAGCAGTTCTGCGTTCTCGAAAGGTTTCGGCATGAACGACGTGTAGGCGGACGGATTCGCCAGATGGTCGGCGACCTCGTTGTG
>SLRZ01000209.1 GCA_007130695.1 Nitriliruptoraceae bacterium | reverse complement strand
CCTCGTCGTCGACCAGGGTCTCTTCGTGTTCGCTGGCCACCAGCGGCCGGTGCGTGTCGGCGGTCAGGCGCGAGTAGGAGGTGCGGTGCCAGGCCCCGTCGATGGTGCGCTCGAGTCGTGCCCGCGACAGCTCGGGCGGCGGCTCGTCGGCCGGTCGCCAGGCCGCTGTGGTCGGGTCCGGGTCGGTGGTCTCGACGGTGATGGTGCCCCCGGCCCGGGCGGCGATGGCGGCCAGCCGCTCGGCGGAGCGTTCGTCGCTGGGGACCGCACCGCTGCGGGTGGTGTCGAGCACCCCGTCGGGGTCACGGGCGAACAGCACGCGGCCGAGCCCGGACTTGCCGGCGTTCTTGCACGGGGCCCACCACACCGCGACGTGGTGTTCGGCCCTGGTGAGCGCGACGTAGAGCAACCGCAGCTGCTCTCCCGCCTGCTCGGCCGCCGCCCGCTCGCGGTGCTCCTCCCAGTCCGGATCGGACCGTTTGCCGCCGACGTCCAGGACGCGGCCCCCAGCGTCGTGGAAGGCCGGCACCTGCGGGTAGAGGTTTCCTGGCGACCACAGGTAGGGGGCGAACACCACCGGGTACTGCAGGCCCTTGCTGCGGTGCACGGTGAGGATCTGAACGGCCCGGGTGTCGGACTCCAGCCGGCGGGCACGCTCCTCGGGCGGGACCTGTTCGGTGTCGGTCTCCGTGATGGCCTGGGTGAGCCAGGACGACAGCGCGGCCGGACCGAGCTGCTCCTGCGTGGCGGCGGCGTGCAGCAGGTGGCCGACGTGTTCGAGGTCGGTCAGCTGCCGTTCGCCGCCCACCACGCCCAGCAGCCGGGCGGGCAGGTCGGTGGTGACGGTGATGGCGCGCAGCAGGCTCGCGACCCCACGGTCGCGCAGGATCTCCGCCCATTCGTGCAGCTGGTCGTGCAGCGGGGCCAGGGTGACCTCGTCGGCGTCGGCGACCTGTTCACCGCTCCAGCCCAGGAAGGCGGTCAACGCCAGCGCACGGGCCCGGGAGGGGTTGGCGGGCTGTTCGAGCGCCTCCAGCAGCCGGCGCCACTCGCCGGCGGCGGGCGTCTCGAAGACGCTGCCGACCCCGTTGATGATCGCCGGCACGTGGACCTCGCGCAGGGCGCGGTGGATCTGGCCCGCCTCGGCGTTGGTGCGCACCAGCACGGCGACGTCGCCCGCGTGCAGGTCACGGTCGCCCGCGTGCTGGCCGCCCCGGCCGTCCTGCATCCGCACGGCTTCGCTGAGCAGGTCGACGGTGCGGGCGGCGAGGTCGGCCGCGATGTGTTCACGCGCCGCCCCGGCGTTGATGTCACCCCGGGAGGCCCGAAGCCCGTGCGATCGTGGCAGGCAGCGCAGCCGCAGGGGCGCGGGTGGCGCCGAACCGGCCAGTCGCGAGGTCTCGTGGCCCGGGGCCGGGCGCACGGTGCGGTAGGCGATCTCGGGGTCGCCGAAGGTGGCGCCGGCCAGCAGCGCGTCCAGCGCGTCCAACAGTGGCCCGTCGGAGCGCCAGTTGGTGGGCAGCGTGAACTTCGCGTCCGCCTCGGTGACCGCCTCGAGGTAGGCGTGCACGTCGGCGCCGCGGAAGGAGTAGATCGCCTGCTTGGGGTCGCCGATCAGGACCAGGGTCGAGTCGGGCCCCCGGAAGGCACGCTGCAGGATCTCCCACTGCACCGGGTCGGTGTCCTGGAACTCGTCGATCAGCGCGATCCGGTAGCGGGCCCGAAGCGCCGCGGCGGCCTGCTCGCCCTGGGCCGGGTCGCTCAGCGCGTCGCGCAGCTGGGTGAGCAGGTCGTCGTAGGACTGCACCCGCCGTTCGCGCTTGCGCCGGGCGAGCTCCGTGCGGATCCGTCGTGCGAGCTCCGCCCGCACCCGGGGGATGCGCCCGACCGGGTCGGCACCGTCCGCATCGTCGTCGGCCCAGTCGGCGGGGGAGGGGGCGGGCGCATCGGACGGGTCGAAACCGGGGTCGGGGACCAACCGCGCGTCGGGGTTGGCCACGACCTGGCGGGCGATCTCGGTCAGCTGCAGCCGGGTGACCTCGGTGACCTGTCGACGGGTGGCGACCTGGACGAGCAGGTCGTCGACCACGGCGGTGACGAGGTCGCTCTGGTCCTGCAGCAGCTCGGCGTCCGGATCCGCCTCGACGGTCAGCCCGAGCGTGCGCAGGACCTGCTGGCAGAAGCCGTGGATCGTCGCGATCGTGGCGGCGTCGAAATCGGCCACCGCCTGGGCGGCGCGGTCGCGGCGGGCCCGCAGCTGTGCCGCATCGAGGTCGCGGGCGAGGTGGTCCAGCAGCCCGTCACGGCTGTCGGGTGCACCTCCGGCCAGGACGTGGTCGAGGTGGTCGCCGGCCTCGACGAGCCGGGTGCGGACCCGGTCGCGCAGCTCCGCGGTGGCGGCACGGGTGAAGGTCACCACCAGCAGTTCGGGCAGGGGCACGCCCGCCTCGACCACGTAGCGCGTCACCAGCCCGGCGATGGCGTAGGTCTTGCCGGTCCCCGCACTGGCTTCCAGCACGGTGCGCCCGGCGGGCAGGTCACCGAACAGGTCGAACTCGGGTGCGGCGATCACGGGCACGGTCGTGGTCATCGTCTGCCCCCGTCCTCGATCTCCACCACCGGTTCCCACAGCCGGCGGGCCCAGGCCACGATCCGTTCCTCGCACTCGGGCCAGTCCTCGCCCAGCTCGTCCGGGTCCGGCGGGGTCTCCAACAGCTCCGCGAACGTGGCGACCCGCCCGAGCACCGTGACGTGGCACGGGTCGAGGTCGTCGTTGGAAAAGCGCCCCCAGCTGGTCTCCCAGCTCCCGGCTGCGTGCCAGGCGGTCTTGCCGGCCAGCAGGTTGCGGGCGATGGCCTCCGAGGTGTCGCCGTACAGCGGGGCGGGTTCCCGCATCCCCCGGTCGTAGAGGTCGATCAGCGTGGCCAGCCGCCGGGTCGCCTCCTCGGCCCGTTGCGTAGCGGTCTCGCCGAGCGGGCCCAGCCGGCACCACTCGACCTGTTTCTTGCCCTGGCCCCCCGCACGGCCCACCAGCACGGCCTGCCAGGGGGTGTCGGGGTCGTGGGCGCTGAGGGCGACCAGGCGGGCGTAGGCCCCCAGCCGGGTCCTGGCTTTGAGGCGGGAGTAGGCGACGTGGGCGACCGCGTCGTCGACGACGCCGGTCACCGTGCCCACCAGGCGTCGGCGGTCCACGAGCGCCACGTCGAGTTCCACGGGCCGTGCGGACGAACGGCCCAGCAGGTCGTCGGCGGCGGCCACGATCTCCTCGACGACCGGGCACACCTGCTCGAGCAACCGCTCGCCGAGCGGTTCGGGGGGCAGCGTGCCGCGTGCGCGCTCGACCCGTTCCCACTGCTCACGGCTGTGGCCCTCGCGCAGGGCCGTCAACAGCCGGTCGCCGACCTGCCACTGGGGCAGGCCGGTCAGATCCAGGGGGATCCCGTCCTGGGGGCCGTCCCCTTCCGAGGGGAACCACACCCCCAGGCGCTCACCGAGGAACGCCCGGGTGGGGTGCTCGAGGAAGCGGACCAGCTGGCCGAGGTCCACCACGTCGCGGTCGTCCTCGCGCGGCCCGAGCGGTCGGGACAGGAAGGCCGGCGGGTCACCCGCACCGTCGGCCCGTGCCCGGGCGCCGGCCAGGCCGACCCCGTCGAAGCTGAACGGGCCCGTCTCGCCCAGCGATCCGGCGAGGTAGTTGCGGGGGTCGAAGGACTGCAGCGGGTGCTCGACCACCAGCAGCTGCCGGGCCCGGCGGGGACGACCGTTCGCGTCGGGCTGCGGCCCGTCGTCGGCCGCCTCCTCGGGGACGCGGGCGGTGGCGTCGACGACGTCGAGCAGCTCACCGACCGGGACGGCCGGGGGCAGGGGTTCGTTGGTCCGCTCGTCGTGGCCGGAGTAGGTGATCACGAGATGGTCGGTGGCCGACAGCAGCGCGTCGAGCAGCAGCTGGCGGTCCTCGGTGCGAGGATCGCGGTCGCCGACGAACGGGACGAGGTCCACCAGGTCGTCGCCGTCCCCGACGGTGCGCCGGGGAAAGCTGCCGTCGTCCATGCCCAGCAGGCACACGACCCGGTGGGGGACCGCCCGCATCGGCACGAGGGTGCTGACGGTGAGGTCGCCGGTGCGGTGGCTGGCACGGGTGGGTCGCCCCCGCAGCCGGTCGCCGAGCAGCACCCGGATCTCGGCCAGGTGCAGTTCGCCCGCGCCGCCCCCCTCGGACGGTTCGGTGGCGGCCTCGTCGACCACGTCGTCGAGCAGCCGGTGCAGCTGGGCCCGCTGCCAGGACTCGGCCGGCGCGGTCGCGGTGAGCTGGTCGGCGGCGTCGACCAGGACGTCGCGCCATCCCTCGACGCTGCGGGCCGTGCGCAGCCCGGTGCAGACGGCCTCGAGGCGCGCGAGGCACTCCGCGAACCGGCCGGCGAGCTCCACGTCGCTGCCCTCGACGTCGTCGTAGGGGACGGTGTCCTCGACCAGGCGCAGCTCCTCGTCCGCCATCGCGACCCCGGTGAGCAGCCGCTGCAGGCCGAAGCGCCAGGTGTTGGCCGCGACGTCGCCGAGGTCGAAGCGCTCCCGGTCCCCGGCGTCGAACCCCCAACGGATCCCGAGCTCGGGGACCCAGGTCTCGAGGCGTTCGAGATCGTCGTCGTCGAACGAGAAGCGCCGGCGGACCGGTGCCCGACCGAGCAGGTCCAGCACCTCGGAACCCGTCAGGCGGGCGTCGGCGACCTCCAGCAGTTCGGCCACCACCGTGAGCACCGGGTTGGTCTGCCGCAGCGACCGGTCGGCCAGCCGCACCCGCATCGCCGGCGCCCCGTCCTCGTCGCGGTCGACCTCGGCACCGAAGACCGCATCGACCAGCGGCGCGAACGTCTCCACGTCGGGACACATCACGATGATGTCGCGCGGCTCGAGGTCCTCATGGCGTTCGAGCAGGTGCAGCACCGCGTCGCGTAGGACCTGTACCTGCCGGGTGCGCCCGTGACAGGCATGGACCTGCACCGAGCGGTCCCCGGCCTCGAGCGGGACACGCCGGTCCTCGGACCCCTCCACCGGGGGACCGGGGGGCTCCCGGTCGGCGCGGATGTCGGCCTGCAGGCGGGCGAGCAGCGTCCCCCCGGCCGCCTCCGCCGGAGCCCGGTGGACCGCCGGCACCGCGTCCAGCGCATGGAAAACGACCTGCATCTCGCGGGCGTCACGGCCCCAGGAGCCCAGCAACGGGTGGCGGGGCAGTGACCGGGTCGCATCGTCCTCACGGGGCCCCGGCGGTGAGGGGTGGTCCGCGAGCGTGGCCTCGACCCGGTCCCACAGCGCCGGGGACGGGTGCAGCAGGAACAGGTGGACCTCGCGGACCGCCGCGATCGAGCCGAGCAGGCGCAGGTAGCTTGCGGGCAGCGCGGTCAGGCCGAACACCGACAGGCGCCCGGGCAGGTCCAGTTCCACCTCGCCCGCGGCGAGCCGGTCGGTCGCCTCGACCAGCCGCTCGGCCGTGCTGGGCGTGTCCAGCCGGGTGCGCAGCCGGCGCCACAGGGTCGGCTGCCACGCATGGGCGGCGGGAACCGGCCCGAGGTCGGGCCCGAGGTCCTCGCCCTGCGCCCAGGCGCGAACCATCTGGGGGCGGTGCACGGCGTAGCGGTCGAAGAGGTCGGCGATCCGGCGGGCGGCCGAGAACCGTCGGCCGTCGTCACCGGAGGCGAGGTGGGGGGCCGCCGGCCCGAGCCAGGAGGCCCCCGGGTCGGCGTCGGCCAGGGAAAGCAGCGGCCACACCAGCCGCTCGGGCCGCCAGACGTCACCGCCCTCCGGCAGCCCGCCGGCGGCCTCCATGGCGGCGGCGACCAGCCGGCCGGGGAAGGCGAACTCGACGTTGGCGCACACTCCGTCGGTGGTCGAGGGTCCGGTCCCCAGACGCAGGGACAGTTCCTGGGCCAGCCACCGTTCGATGCCGGCGGTGGGCACGGCCACGACCTCGCGGGTGAAGGGGTCGGCCGGTGGCTCGCCGAGCAGGGCGGCCAGCGGCTCCAGCAGGCCGTCGGCACGCTCGGAGCGCCACACGTGCAGTCCCACGGATCCCCCCGGGTCGACGAACGTCCGGCGGTCGGGGCCCGGACGTGGGAGCGCATGGTGCCCGATGGGTGTGACACGGGCCGCGAGCCGGACCCGAAACACCGGTCCGCGGCACCCCCGGCACGGCACGGGCGGGCGCGGGGCGCGCTTGACGGCCACGCCCGCACGCCCAGAGCCGACAAAACGGCCGACGGCACCCACCGCGGTGCGCGGCCTGGCAGGCTGCACGCGATCCGCGAGCGAGAGGGGCGGTGCCCCGAAGGCTCCCGGTCACGGTGCTCGGCGCCCACGGGGGGCCGGGAGGACGGGGGGCAACGGTGGAGTCGACGACGTCGGCGGATCTCGAGATCGCGCTCGCCGGAGCCGCCACGGTCACCGAGGCCGCCGAGGCCACGGTCGCCCATCTCGAGGCCAACGGCCTGACCCTGCCCAGTCTCTATCTGGAGCAGGCCGGCCGCCTGCGCTGTCACGCCCAGCGCGGGTACTGGCAGGTGCTCGACGGCATCCCCTGCGACGTCGGTGTGAGCGGTCGGTCCTTCACCAGCGGCGAGACCGTCGAGGTGACCGACGCGATAGAGGAACCGGAGTTCCTCTTCGCCGCCCCCGATCTGTGCCGTCAGATCACGGTGCCGGTGCGGGCCGGCGAGCAGGTGGTGGGCACGATCAACGTCGAGGGCCGGCGGGCCTTCCCCCCGGACGCGCGGGCCTTCCTCGAGGCCGTGGCCGCCGCCTTCGAACGTCGGCTGGCCGAGCTCGGCGGTCCGCCGCCCGAGACCACCGCGCAGCGGGTCGCCCGGCTCGTGACGGCGTTGACCGACCTCGAAACCGAGGCGGCGATCCGCGCCACCACCCTCGACTCCGCCGTCAAGCTCGCCGGCCTGTCCACCGCCGCCGTCATCGTGCCCGAGGGTCAGGGCCGTGCCCGGCTCGAGGTCGCGGCCGGGCCGTTGGCCGACGACCTGGCGCGGGTGGAACCGCAGGACCTCGCCGTGCTCGACGGCTGGGTCGACGCCGGCTCCTCGCTGTACGCCAACGGGACCGACGACAGCGGGCTCGTGATGCACGGCCGTCTGCGTGACGCCGGCGTCGCGACCCTCGTCGTGGTGCCGCTGACGGTGGGCGGCGAGCACCTCGGCAGCCTGCTGGTCGCCTCCGGCACACGGCAGGAGATCGCCCCCGTCGTCCTGCCGGCGCTCGAGATCCTGGCCGCACAGGCTGCCGCCAACCTGCGCACGATCCGGACGGTCGACCGACTGCGCACGCGTGCGCGGCTCGACCCGCTCACCTCGCTCGGCCACCACGCCACCTTTCAGGAGGAGTTGCGTGCCCGGCTCGCCGACCGGCGCCGGGGTGGGATGCTGGCGGTGCTCCTGATCGACGTGGACGACTTCAAGGCGGTCAACGACCGCCACGGCCACCGCGAGGGCGACCGGGTGCTCCGCCAGCTGAGCGAGACCCTGGCCGGAGCGCTGCGGGCCGACGACCAGCTCTATCGGATCGGCGGTGACGAGTTCGCCACGGTCCTCGAGGTCGACGCGGTCGCCGAGGCACAGGAGGTCGCGCGTCGGGTCGTCGAGGTCGCGCGCACCGGGCCCTCCACCGTCTCGGTGGGGATCGCCGTGGCCTGCGAGGACGAGACGGCGGACGCCATCATCGACCGGGCCGACACCGCCATGTACGCGGCCAAGGCCGCGGGTCGTGACGGCGCCGGTCTGGCCCCCGGCGCGGACGCCCACGGCGCGGGATAGACCCCGGCCACCCTCCCGCGCCCGCCCCGGGGCGTTCGGGGCTCCCCGGACGAAAGGGGTGGTGCATCGGGTGCCGAAGTGCTACCCATGG
>SLRZ01000246.1 GCA_007130695.1 Nitriliruptoraceae bacterium | reverse complement strand
GTCTCGACGAACCCGTACTCGTTGATCCGGGCGTAGGTCGCGAGCGAACCGATCAGGCCGATGTTCGGGCCCTCCGGCGTCTCGATCGGGCACATGCGGCCGTAGTGGGACGGGTGCACGTCGCGCACCTCGAACCCGGCGCGCTCACGCGACAGGCCACCCGGCCCGAGGGCGGACAGGCGGCGCTTGTGCGTCAGCCCACCCAGCGGGTTGGTCTGGTCCATGAACTGCGACAGCTGCGAGGTCCCGAAGAACTCGCGGATCGCGGAGACCACCGGACGGATGTTGATCAGGGTCTGGGGCGTGATCGCCTCGAGGTCCTGGGTGGTCATCCGCTCGCGGACGACGCGCTCCATCCGCGACAGGCCGATACGGACCTGGTTCTGGATGAGCTCGCCGACCGACCGCAGCCGGCGGTTGCCGAAGTGGTCGATGTCGTCGGTCCAGTAGCCGTCCTCGCCGGCGTGCAGCTTGACGAGGAAGCTCATGGTCGCGAGGCAGTCCTCGCGGGTGAGCACGTGCTCCTCGCGACGTTCGAAGCCCAGGGCCTCGAACTCGTCGGTGAGCTTGCCGTGCTTCTTGTGACCCGACCCGTCGTCCTCGAGCCCGGAGATCTTGTAGCGACCGACCCGGGCGAGGTCGTACTTCTTGTTCTGGAAGAACATGCCCAGCAGCAGCTGACCGGCCTGGTCCGCGTTCGGCGGCTCGCCCGGGCGCAGCTTGCGGTAGATCTCCTCGAGCGCCTCCCCGGGGGTCCGGCCGGTGTTGTCCTTCTGCAGCGTGAGCTCGATGGACTCCGCACCACCGAAGAAGTCCAGGATCTCCTGGTCGTCGACCGGCTCGTTGAGCACCTCGGGGGCGGCCAGTTCGTAGCGGCCCTCCTCGGGCAGCCACTCGAAGGCCTTCAGCGCCCGGTAGAAGACGCTGACCGGCTGCTTGCGCTTGCGGTCCACGCGCACGGCGACGAGGTCACGCTTGTCGACCTCGAACTCGAGCCAGGCGCCACGCGCCGGGATGACCTTGCAGCCGTAGACGTCGCGGCCGGTGGTCTTGTCCACCGACGAGTCGAAGTAGACCCCCGGCGAACGCACGAGCTGGGAGACCACGACACGTTCGGTGCCGTTGACGATGAAGGTCCCGCGGTCGGTCATCCGGGGGAAGTCCCCCATGAAGACCGTCTGGGACTTGATCGTGCCGTCCTCCTTGTTCAGGAACTCGGCGGTCACGAACAGCGGCGCGGCGTAGTTGTAGTCCTTCTCCTTGCACTCCTCCACGGAGTACTTCGGGTCCTCGAACCGGTGGTTGAGGAAGCTCAGGGCCATCTTGCCCTGGCTGTCCTCGATGGGAGAGATCTCGTCGAAGATCTCCCCCAGCCCAGCTTCGATGAGCCACTCGAACGAGTCGCGTTGGATCGCGATCAGGTCGAGTTCCTCGATGGGCAGCGCCTCACGGATCTTGCTGAAGCTGAGACGCTCGTTGACGGCGATGCCAGCCAACAGGGACCTCCCTGGGTGGTGGTGGTCTACATGCGCCCGCTGCGCGGGCGCATCTTGGTGGCGCGGTGGGGCGTGGGGCGGTCTAGCCGACCCGAGAACGGCCGTCCCCGCCACGGGATTCGGCGACGCGGTCCCCGGTGACCCCTGGGGACCGCCGGTCCGCCCCATCGTCCGCTCCGTGGGCACGACGACCGGCCGGAGCGGACTCCGGGCGGCGGCGGGACGAACGCGGGATGGCGCAGACCTCGGTGGTCTTGTGGAACGGGACACCCGGGACGGGACGGGCGTACATGCGGCGAGCACACGGCAACCCGTGAGTATAGGGCAGCCGGGCGCAACACGTCAAGCGCTCCCCGCGACGTGGTGTGCGGGGAGCGAAGGTGGCCGCCGCTACCTCGAACGGGCGACGACCACCCGACGGTACTGCTACTTGAGTTCGACCGTGGCGCCGGCGTCCTCGAGCTTGGACTTGGCCTCTTCGGCCGCGTCCTTCTCGACGCCTTCCAGGATCGCCTTGGGCGCACCCTCGACCAGCTCCTTGGCCTCCTTGAGGCCGAGGTTGGTCAGGCCGCGCACCTCCTTGATGACCTGGATCTTCTTCTCGCCCGCGCTGGTGAGCACGACGTCGAAGTCGGTCTTCTCTTCTTCGACGGCCGCCTCGCCGCCACCGCCGCCGGGGGCGGCCATGGCGACCGGAGCGGCCGCGGAGACGTCGAAGGTCTCCTCGAACTTCTTCACGAGGTCGGACAGCTCGAGGAGCGTGAGCTCCTTGAACGCATCGATCAGCTCGTCGGTGGACATCTTGGCCATGGGAGTTCCTCCTGCGGTGGCGCGGCGCGCCGGGTGTTGGCGGGTCGTGACGGGGTGGTACGGGGCGTGCCGCCGGTCGGAACGGGCGGTCGCGCCGGTGGAACGGACCTAGGACTCGGTGTCGTCGGCCTCGGGGTCGCTGTCGTCGGTCGCGGCCTCGGTGGAAGCCTCCGAGGGCTCACCTTCCGAACCGTTCTCGGCCGGTTCCGGGGTCGGCTCCTCGGCCGGTGCGTCCTCGGCCTCGGGCGCTGCGGCGGCCTCGGGCTCGGCGTCCGCGGACGCCTCCCCGGGCTCCTCGCCGCCGGCACCGCCGGCGTCGACGAGTGCCTGCAGGAGCCTGCCCTGCTGTTCGAGGGGCGCCTGCAGCAGCCGGACGGTGTTGGTCAGCGCGCCCTGCATCAGGCCGGCGAGCTGCGCGAGCAGCTCCTCGCGGCTGGCGAGTTCGGCGAGCTTGGCGGCCTCGTCCTCGTCGAGCACCTCACCGTCGAGGTAGCCGCCGCGGACGATGAGCTCCGGGTGGTCCTTGGCGAAGGCCTTGAGCGCCTTCGAGGGACCGACCGGGTCCTCCTCGCAGAAGACCAGGGCGGTGGGGCCCTCGAGCAGGTGGTCGAGGCCCTCGATGCCGGCGTCGGCCATCGCGCGCTTCGACAGGGTGTTCTTGATCACCCGGTAGCTGGCGTTGGCCTTGCGCAGCTCTTCGCGCAGCTGCTGCAACTCGGGGACCGAGAGGCCGCGGTAATGGGTCAGGAGAGTCGCGGCGCTGTCGGTGAGGTTCTGCTTGACCTCGTCGACAGCGGCGACCTTGTCGGGCCGGGCCACGTCTTCCTCCGGTTCGTCGGATCACCGCGGGGTCGCGGGCATCGAAAAGCCCCCTGGCGCACTGCGCAGGGGGCGAACCGTCGCCGCCGACCGGGGGTGCCGGTGGCTGTTCGGAGATCGCGCCTGCGCGGGACGCACGGGGGCACTGGGTGCCACCGCGACCTTCGGCCCACTCACGGATGAGCGGGCATCCAGCGGTCTTTGGCTTGAAGTGCGAAGCCTACCGTCTCGCTGGCCCCGCGTCGAACCGACGGCGGGGCAGAGCAGGTGGGCCGGGGTGGGTCGCGGCGGTACGGACACGGGTGTCCGGTGCCTGCCGTGCCGACACGCCCGCCCCCGTCGGTCGAACGGGAGCGGGTGCGTCGAGGCAGTCGCCTAGGAGTCCTCGTCGTCGAGCAGGTCGCGCGCACGGCTCGGGTCGAGCGGGACGCTCGGGCTGGCCGACGTCGAGATCGACGCGGTGCGCATGTAGCGCCCCTTCGTCGCCGACGGGCGCTGCCGGACGATCTCCTCGAACAACGCCATGTAGTTGTCGGTGAGCTGCTCGAGACTGAAGGAGCTCTTGCCGAGGATCGCGTGGACGTTGCCGTTGCGGTCCGAGCGGTACTCCACCCGGCCCGCCTTGATCTCGGAGACGGCCTTGCCCACGTCCATCGTCACGGTGCCCGACTTCGGGTTGGGCATCAGGCCGCGCGGTCCGAGGGTCTTGCCGAGCCGCCCGAGCTTGCCCATCATGTCGGGCGTGGCGATGACGGAGTCGATCTGGTCGATCAGGCTCCCGTCGGAGAGCTGTTCGACGATCTCGTCGCCGCCGGCGTGGTCGGCCCCGGCCTCGGTCGCCTCGGTGACCTTGTCACCCGAGGCGACGACCGCGACGCGCACGCTCTTGCCGATCCCGTGCGGGAGACCGACGGCGCCGCGGACCATCTGGTCCGCCTTGCGGGGGTCGATCCCCAGCCGGAACGTGCACTCGACGGTCGCGTCGTAGTTCGCGGTGTCGATGTCCTTGAGCAGCTTGAACGCCGCCTTGGGTCCGTAGAGGCGGCCCTCCTCGATCTTGTCGACTGCCGCCCGGTACTGCTTGCTTCGCTTTGCCACGTCTGCATGCTCCTCGTGGTTCCGACGACGGGCTCGCGTTGGCCCGTCTCCCACGTTTGTCCGATGCCCGATGAAATCCTGCCGCCGTGTGCCGCCCGTTGGTGGGCGGGGCCGGCAGCCCTAGCCCTCGACGGTGATGCCCATCGAGCGTGCGGTGCCCTCGATGATCTTGACCGCACCCTCGACGTCGACCGCGTTGAGGTCGGGCATCTTCTTCTCGGCGATCTCGCGGACCTGGTCGCGGGAGACCTTGCCGACCTTGGTCAGCTGGGGCACGCCCGAGCCCTTGGGGATCCCGGCCGCCTTGAGCAGCAGCTGGGCCGCGGGCGGGGTCTTCATGATGAAGGTGAAGGAACGGTCCTCGTAGACCGTGATCTCCACCGGGACGATGTCCCCCTGGTTCTGCTGGGTCTTCTCGTTGAACGCCTTGCAGAACTCCATGATGTTCACGGAGTGCTGACCCAGGGCGGGACCCACCGGGGGGGCGGGGTTCGCCTGGCCCGCGGGGATCTGCAGCTTGATGAAGCCGACGACCTTCTTCGCCATCGTGTCATTCTCCTCACGTGGTGCTGGCGGCCGCTTCAGCGGCCTCCCACGTCGTGTCCTGTGCCCCGCGAGGGTGCTGTCGGCCCCGGACGGGGTCCGTATCGCGCACGCTCGCGGCTGAAAAGCACGGATTTGCGGTGACCCGCCGGCGGAAGCCGACGGGGTGGTGGTCCTACAACTTGGCCACGTTGTCGAAGGGGAGCTCGAGGGGCGTCTCGCGCCCGAAGACGCTGACGAGGACCTTGAGCTTGGCCTGGTCGAGGTTGATCTCGGAGATCGTTCCCGTGAAGTCCGCGAACGGACCGCTGGTGACCCGGATCGTCTCGCCGACCTCGAGGTCGATCTCCATCTGCGGACGGGCGGGCTCGGCGGCCGCCTCGTCGGCCTCGACCTCCTCGACCACCTTGTCGGGGATCTTCAGGGTCGAGGCGACCTCGCGCAGCGGCAGCGGGACCGGCTTGGATCCCGACGAGCCCACGAACCCGGTCACGTTGGGGGTGTGACGCACGATCCCCCAGGTCTCGTCGTCCATGTCCATGCGCACCAGCACGTAGCCGGGCAGGAACTTCTTCTGGGACGTGGTCTTCTTGCCCTTCTTGTACTCGGTCACCTCTTCGGTGGGGATGACCACCTCGAAGACCCGGTCGTCGGCCTCGAGGGCCTCGACACGGTTGGTGAGGTTGTCGCGCACCCGCTGCTCGTAGCCCGAGTAGGTGTGCACGACGTACCAGTCGCCCACCAGGCGCTTGAGGTCCGAGCGGTCGCGCACGTCGGCCATCGAACGCGGGCGACCGCGGCGCTGCGGGGGCTCCTCGGCCGGGGCGTCGTCCGTCGCGGCGTCGCCGTCGGCGGCCGGGGCCTCCTCCTCGCCCTCGGATGCGGCGGCCTCGCCCGCGCCGGCGATGCCGAGCAGGTCGTCGAGGTCGTCGCCGCCGTCGGTGTCCTCGACCTCGACGCCGGTTTCCTGGGCCGCCTCGTCGGCGGTGGCGGGGTCGAGGTCACCTTCGGCGGGCAGCGGGTCGGTCGCCGCGGCCGCATCGGGCGCGTCGACGTGACCGGTGGCGTCCGTGGCGACCGTGCTGGTGTCTTCTGGCACGGTGTCGGGCTCCGGTGTGTCGCCCTCGGAGGGCGTGGTGGGTTCGTCGGGCACGTGTACCTACCCCAGCGTGTTGATGACGGCGTTGCGGATCACGTAGTCCATGCCCCACACGAGCAGCGTGAGGATGGTGGAGACGATGAGGACGACCGCCGTGTAGGAGGCCACTTCCTTGCGGCCCGGCCACGCGACCTTGCGCAGCTCGCTCCGCACCTCACCGAGGAACTCGACGGGGGTGGTGCGCTTGTCGCCCGGCTTCTCGGTGGCGGCGCTCGCCTGATCGGCGGTGCGCTGCTCCTCACGGGCTGCCCGGCGTTCGGACTCACGGCTCATGTGATCGGCTCCCTGCCCTGTGGGGCGGGCGGTGGTGCGGTGTCCCGGTTGGTGTCGCGTGCGGCGCCTGGCGGCTCGTACGCCCCGGGGATCGAGGTCGCACGGGAGGAGGGACTCGAACCCCCAACCGCCGGTTTTGGAGACCGGTGCTCTGCCAAATTGAGCTACTCCCGTCCATCCCACGTCGGACATGGCCCGACACGGGAACGCTGCCTCACGCGGAGGCAGCGCGGTCGCAGGGTAACGCCACCCAAGGTACCAAGACAACCGGTGCCCGCCGACCCGCGCGCCTCGCGGGCGCCGGGTCGACGGGCAGCGGTGGTGTGCGGGGGCCCTACACGCGGACCTGACCGGTTCCCTTGAGGATCTGGTCGCCGTTCTCGTTCTTGCCCCACAACTCGACGGTCGCGACCCCGTCGGCGACCTCGGTGACGGTGCCACCGAAGGTCGAGGTGGTGTTCAGCGGCCAGGGCTTGGTGAAACGCACGTCGACCATCTCGACGTTCTCCGGTCCGCCGGCGAAGCCCGTGAGCACCTTCGACGCCAGGCCCATGGAGAACATCCCGTGCGCGATGATCCCGCCCGTGGGGCTGACCTGGCTGGCGAAGGACTCGTCGAAGTGCAGGGGGTTGTGGTCACCCGACGCCCCCGCGTAGGCCACGGAGGTGGACAGCGTGGACTTCTGTTCGATGCTGGGAAGCTCGGTTCCCACGGTGACGTCGCTCATGACTGTCCCTCCTCGTCCTGCGGGGCCGAGCCCAGGAACACGATCGTCGTGTAGGACTTGACCGCCAGTTCGTCGTCGTCGAACCGGCAGTCGACCTCGGCCGTCAGCAGTTCGTTGCGACCGCGGATCTTGATGTCGGCGATCCGCGGGGTGCACGTGAGCGTGTCACCCGGCTTCAGCGGCCGCGTGCCGTACTCGTAACGCTGCGAGCCGTGGACCAGGGCCGCGTGCACGCCCAGGTCGGGGTCCGACATCGCCGCGCCCATGCCCTTGTTGACGGTGAAGGCGGCCGCGAACGTCGGCGGGGCCACGCAGTCATCGCCCTCGCTGAAGTAGCGGGGGTCGGTCTCGCCCAGCGCGTGGGCGTAGTCGCGGATCTTCTCCCGGGACACCTCGTAGGTGTAGCTCGGGAAGGTCTTTCCGACCTTGTCCTGATTCAGCGCCATGCATCACTCCCATGCCAGAGGCTGCTCGTCCCCCGCCTCCGACGGGCACGGGGACATCGCCCGCCATCCTAGGAGATCGGGCACGGCACACCTGAACGCGACACGGCCCGCCGGTGGGGGCGGGCCGTGTCGCGTCCCGATGGGACCGCGGTGTCCTCAGCGGGTCTCGCGGTGCGGCTGGTGCGTGCGGCACCGCCGGCAGAACTTGCGCAGCTCGAGGCGCTCACGCTGGTTCACCCGGTGCTTGGTGGTCATGTAGTTGCGCTCCTTGCACTCGGTGCAAGCCAGCGTCACCTTCGGGCGGTTCTCGCTCTTGGGCATCGTCGTCTCGTCTCTGTCACTGCCTCGGGGACCCACGCACGCGGCCGGGTCGTCGACCCGGGAGGGTACGTGCTGCGGCCGCCACCGCGAACCGGCCTATTCGGTGATCTTGGTGACCCGGCCGGCACCAACGGTGCGGCCCCCCTCACGGATGGCGAACTTCAGACCGTCCTCCATCGCGATCGGAGCAATCAACTCCACCGACATCTCGGTGTTGT
>SLRZ01000128.1 GCA_007130695.1 Nitriliruptoraceae bacterium | reverse complement strand
CGCGGCCGTGGGCCTTCGGTGACCGCGAGCCGCTGTCGGTCTCGCGCACGTTGCACGAGGCCGTCCTGCGGGAGGTCGGTGAGGGGCGCCGACCCGACGGCCGGGTGCGGCTGCAGGCCGACGACCTCCAGGTCGCCGAGACCGAGGTGCGTCCGCGCACGGCGACCGCACTGCTCCTCGACCTGTCGTTCTCCATGCCGCTGCAGGGGCATTTCATCCCCGCCAAGCGGATGGCGCTGGCGCTGCACGCCCTCATCGAAGGCAAGCACCGCCAGGACTCCCTCCACCTGATCGGGTTCAGTGACTACGCCCGGATGATGCAGCCGGCCGACCTCGCCGCGGCGGGGTTCGAGCGCGTCTACGGGACCAACATGCACCACGCGTTCATGCTGGCCCGCCGGGTGCTGGCCGACGACCCCCGGCCGGTCAAGCGCGTGATCATGGTCACCGACGGCGAGCCCACCTCGCACCTCGTCGACGGTCGGTCGGTGTTCCACTGGCCGCCGGTGGCCGAGACCCTCGAGGTGACCCTGCGCGAGGCGATGCGCCTGGCCCGGTTGCAGATCGAACTGGACATCTTCCTGCTGGAGGACGAGCCCGGGCTGGTCGCGTTCGCGGAACGCCTGGCCCAGCTGACGGGCGGCGAGGTGGTGCGCATGAACGCCGAGGACGTGGGCCGCACGGTCGTCGGCGGTTACGGCCGCTGAGCGGTGCCCGATCGTCGCGCTCGGATCAGGGCCGTGGTGAGGTTCATGCGGGTGGATCCCAGAGGATGCCGTCGGCGGGCTCTTCCTGGGCCTGGCCGCCCCAGACCACGAGCTGGGCGCCGGTCCAGGCCAGGTCGTGGTGCATGCGGGGGCCGTCAGGTGGGTCGGGCCGTTCGATCCACTGATCCTCCTCGATCAGGTAGGCGGCGAAGGCCGGCGGATCCTCGGGGGTCTCCTCATCGGGTCCCGGATCGGGGCTTCCGCTTCCGAGCAGGTAGACCACGTCGTCTGCCAACACCGGCGTGTAGTCCGCTTCCGGCCACGGATCGTCCGCCAGGGTGCTCCAGCTGTCGTCCGCCGGGTCGTAGGCGGCCGCCTCGCCGCCAGCGGCGGCGGCGTCGGGATCCGGATCATCGCCGCCCAGTACGACCAGTTCGTCACCGACCCAGACACCGTGCTGGCCGGCGCGTGGCGGCAAGGGTGCGTCCTCGATGGGTCGCCACTGCTCGGTGGCAGGGTCGTAGGCCGCGCCGTCGGTGAGGTACTCGAAACCTTCGCCGGCATCCGCCTGGGTGTGGCCGCCGTAGACGATCAGCTCGTTGCCCGTCCATACGGCGATCGCCCCAGCGCGCGGCTCGAGTGGCGCCGGGGGCAGTTCGCGCCACTGGTCGGTGGCCGGGTCGTAGGCCAGGCCATCATCGAACCGGTCGCCGGGGCCCGGGGGTCCGTTGTCGCGGTGGCCGCCGAAGACCAGCAGCTCGTCGTCGGCCCAGACGACCGCCGCAGCGCACCTGCGGTCACCGGGGGCCTCGGGGATGGCCTGCCACTCGCCGGCCGCCGGGTCGTAGCGAGCGCCGTCGTCGTAGCAGTCAGCCAGATGGTCCGGCCCGGCCGTGCCGCCCCAGACGATCAGCTCCTCACCGCTCCACACGGCCTCGTGGGCCCAACGTCCCTCGATCGGTGCCGCGGGGATCTGCTGCCACTCCCTGGTGACGGGGTCGTAGGCCGCACCGTCGTCGGCGATCGCGGGAGCGTCCTGGTCCTGGCCGCCCCAGACGATCACGAGCCCGTCGGCCCAGGTGGTCGTGTGGTTGAACCTTCCGGCGATGGGCGCTTCGGGCAGCTCCTCCCAGGCGCCTTCCTCCGCCTCGTCGGGCTCGGGGTCCGGGTCGGGGTCAGGCTCGGGGTCGGGCTCAGGGGCTTCGGTGGCGGGGGGCTGGGGTTGCTCCTCCGCTTCTGGACAGCCGAGCAACACCAGCGACAGTGTGGCCACGGCCGCCAGGCTCGTGGGGCGCATGGTCCGGACTCCACTGCTCGGCTCTGTCGTCGTCCCGTCTCTCCAACGTACGAGCCAGCTCGTTTGGGGCCCCGTCGTCCGGACACGGCCCAGGGGCCAGGGCGGACGCGGAAGCCGCCCCCAGCGACTGCGGCCATTTCCTCACCCGGTGGAGCATCGCGCCGCGTCACAGATCCGGCTGATGAAGTTGGGGTACGGCCCGAGGTCAGCCACCCTCCGCCCCGAGACCGTGGTGGACCTTCGCGGGCGCACGCCGGTGACCTGGCCCGTGTCAGGAATTCCGCGGGCAGGTCACCGGCGTGCAAGGGGATCAGGGCCTGATCGGCCGGCTGTCGTTCAACCCGGTGGGTCGCCACCGAACGGCGCTCGGGGTGGCGAGGGCCGGGCGGGGTGCTGGAAGGGGGTGGTCCGGGGCGGGTCGGAGGTGGCCCGTCGCCGCCCGCGTTTCACGGTGACGGTGCCGTCTTCGTCCATGGTGAGTTTCCAGCGGCCTTCGGTGACCGCGACGTGATGTCGTCGGCAGAGGGCGACGAGGTTGGAGATGATCGTCGGGCCGTCGTCCTCACGGGCGACGACGTGGTGGCAGTCGGTGAACTGCACCGGCATCCGGCAGCCCGGGAACCGGCAGCCCTGGTCGCGGGCGTGCACCGCGGCGCGGACCCGGGCGGGGATGGTCTCGGTGGGGGCCGTGACGCCGACGATCTGTCCCTGGTCCTCGATGATGAACTGCAGGTCGGCGTCGGAGCTCAGCCGGCGAAGGGCTTCGCGGGTGACGGCGGGCTTTGCTCCCACGACCTGCGTGAGCAACCGGGCCGTCCGGGAGGTGGCTTCACCGACCAGGTCGGTGAGCTGGCAGGTGACCAGCATGCGCGGCCGGGCGCGCCGTGGGCTTCCATCGGCGCGACCACCGGCCAGGAAGCTCTCGGCGAGGGCGATGAGGGCGTCGGCACGCTGGCGGGCACGTGACCGCCGGGCGACGGGGTCACAGAAGGTGGGGTCTCCGTCGGCGGTCTCCGACTCCGAGGCGTCGTCGTCTGCATGGCCGACCGCATCACGGGTGACGTCGTTGGGCCCGGCAGAGGGCGGGGGCATTGCCGCTTCGAGCCCTTCGGCCACGATCGCGAACCCTTCGTCGTCGAGTTCGAAGTACCCCGTCCCGCCACCGCCCAGCATGGGCTGCAGCGCGAAGAAGCGGTTCTCGATGGCGCGGGCGGTGTCCTTTGCCTCGGTCCCCGGGCGCAGGGCCGCGGCGGCGGAGCGGACCTCGTCGACCAACCGGTCGGCATCCCGGCCGGTGAGGTTGGAGATCTGCGCGAACCCAACGTCGATCGTGGCCCGATCCTCGACCGTCAGGTTGCGGACCTCGCAGACGACGGCACGGACCTCGGCCCATCCCACCCATCCGTCCCGAAACGCGCGGGTCAGGTGGGGCATAGTGCGGAGGGTTTCCGCCACGGACTGCAGCATGCGCCGGTCGCCCCCGGTCAACCGCGACTGCATCGCCAGCAGCTGTTCGAGCGGCAACCCCGCCGAGCGTTCCGCGGTCGAGCGGGACTGGGCCTGCCCGGTCAACGCCACCGCTGCCGCCTGGGTCACGTCCAGTGCCTGCAGGGTGTCGAGGAGCGCCCCGAGTTCCCCGCCCTCCGGCCGGCCCTCGGCGGTAGCGACCTCGACCAGACGACGGGCGGCCCGGGACATGTCGCGGGCGGCGTCGCGCACCGATGCCTGCGCGGCGTCGGGGCCTTGGCCGGCGTCATGGCAACCTGCGTATTCCTCGCCGTTGTCGGACGGACCATTGTCGGACGCGCCTGTGTCGGGCATGCCGTTGCCGTGCCCGCTGGTGTCGTGGGGGTCTGCGGCCCGGCCGTTCCCCCCGGTGTCGTCCCCCTCGGCGCCGTACTCGCCGCGGCGTTCGCGGCACACGGTCGGCAAGGTCCGTCGCGGAGCAGCCGTCGTGCCCCAGCCGGACGCGGCGGGCCGGGGTATGGGCGGCGTGGTCATCGCGGTCATGGATTCAGTCTACGTTCGACTGATGTTCGAGTGCAAGAGTTAATTTCAATGACTGTGAATGCCGATATCTCCGCTGCGGCCAGCGCTCACCGGTCCCGAATCCGGCGGCGTGGGGTTACCAGGCGCCGATGCTGCTGGCGGTCGCCGTGTCCCGGTTCGCCACCCGGCGGTGGGGGCGACCCTGCCGGGCGGGCGCCGTGTCGGGTCCACCACCGTGCGACGCTGCGGGCCACCCGGTACGGACCCGGCCGCCGGTATCGTCCGCGACATGGACCCAACACCCGTGAAGATCGACACCGACTGGATGCGCGAGGTCCTGTTCGACCTGCTGCGCATCCCCAGCCCGACCGGCCGGACCGACGCGGTGATGCAGTACGTCGGCGAGCGGCTCGAGGAGATCGGGCTGCCCTTCGAGCTCACCCGTCGGGGCGCGATGGTCGCCCGCCTCGATGCCCGGCAGGGCAAGCTGTCGCGGGCCGTGGTCGTGCACACCGACACGATCGGCTGCATGGTCGGCGCGCTCAAACCCAACGGCCGCCTCCGGCTGGTCCCCGTCGGCACGCACAGCTCGCGTTTCTCCGAGGGCGCCCGGGTCACGATCTACACCGACGACCCGGAGCGCTGGTACACGGGCACCGTCCTGCCCACCAAGGCCAGCGGGCACGCCTTCGGTGACGAGATCGACTCGCAACCCGTCTCCTGGCAGGACGTCGAGGTGCGGGTCGACGAGAACGTGGGGTCGGAGCGGGACCTCGCCGACCTCGGGATCCAGATCGGCGACCACGTCGCTCACATGGCGCTGCCGGTGCTGACGCGCTCGGGCTACGTCAACTCCCGCCACCTCGACGACAAGGCCGGGGTCGCTGCCGTCCTGGCGGCCTTCAAGACGCTCATCGAGCGGGGTGACGCCCTGGACGTCGGCGCGCACCTGCTGATCACGATCGCCGAGGAGGTCGGGCACGGCGCCTCCAGCGGGCTCTACCAGGACGTCGCCGAGTTGGTGTCGATCGACGCCGCGATCGCGGCGCCGGGCCAGGCCTCGACCGAGACCGGCGTGACGGTGGCCATGCAGGACCTGCACGGACCCTTCGACTACCACCTGACCCGTCGCCTCTTCGGGCTGGCGCGGGAGCACGACATCGAGATCCACCGGGACGTGTTTCGCTACTACCGCTCCGACGTGGCCGCGGCGCTGGAGGCGGGAGCGGAGACGCGGGCGGCACTGATCGGGTTCGGGGTCGACGCCACCCACGGCCACGAGCGCACCCACCTCGACGCGTTGCACAACACCGCCCGGCTGGTGTCGCTGTACCTCCAGACGCCGTTGACGTTCGCCAACTGGGACGCCGCCCCGACCGGCCCGTTGGAGCGCTTCCCCTCCACGGCGGTCCAGCCCGCGCGCGTCGAACCCCGGTGGGACGACGACGAGGAGGAGCCGCCGATGCGGCACACCCCCGTCGAGGATCCCTGATGACCCAGCTGCGCCCGTCCCGGGTGGTCGCGGCGCTCCACGTCGGTCTCGGGGGCGTGGTGGTGGCCCTGGCTGGCTGGATCGTCGTCGACAGCGACGGACACGCGCTGGCCGTCGCGCTGCTGGTGGCGGGGCTCGTGGTGAGCGCGCCGTTCGTCGGTGAACTGCTCACCCCGGCGGCATTCACCTGGCGGCTCGATGAGGACGGGTTGGAGGCGCGGACCGGCCCCAGGGTGGTGCGGGTCGCGTGGCGGCACGTGCACCTCGCACGGGTCGGTCACGCCGCAGGGGAGCCGGCGCTGCACCTCGATCTCCACCGTGGCCCACGACGGGTGCGCACGCTGCGACTGCCGGTGGGTGCGGACCTCGACGTACTGCACGCCGCCCTGGCCCGCCATCTGGGGCCGGCCGCCGTCGAGGGCCAGGCACCCGGCCAGGGGGCCACGCCGGCCGCCGATGCGCCCACGACGGGTCAGTAGCCTCGCGGGACGAGGGGCCGCACCCTCGACCCCCGCGACCCGGAGACCCCCAGATGACCGTGCAGATCGGCGAGCAGGCTCCCGACTTCGAACTGAAGGACCAGACCGGCAAGCCCGTGGCGCTGTCGGACTACCACGGCAAGAAGGCGGTCGTGCTGGTCTTCTACCCCGCGAGCTTCACCGGGGTCTGCGAGAGCGAGATGTGCTCCATCCGGGACGAGACCCAGGTGTTCCGCAACGACGAGGTGGAGACGCTCGCCGTCTCGGTCGACTCCCCACCGGCCCACAAGCGGTGGGCCCAGGAACAGGGCTTCGAGTTCCCCCTCCTCTCGGACTTCTGGCCCCACGGAGAGGTCGCACGGCGCTACGGGGTGTTCGACGAGCAGCTCGGGATCGCTGCACGGGGCACGTTCGTCATCGACAAGGCCGGGACCGTCGTCTACACCGACCGCAATCCACTGCCCGAGGCCCGTGATCCCGAGACGTGGAAGACCGCCCTGAAGGAGATCGGCGCGGCCTGACCGGCCGGGTGCACCTCAGCCGTCGCCAGCTTCGCCCTGCGGGGTCTCGTCCGGCGTCCCTGCGGGCAGGGTGAACCACAGGCGGGCGCCGCCCAGTGGGGACTCGTCGATCCCGATGTCCCCGCCGTGACGCTCCACCACCCGCCGGCACGTCGCCAGCCCCAGACCGGTCCCTGCGCCGGGGCCGCCGTGCTGGAACAGTTCGAACGCGCTCTCACGGTCGTCGATGTCGATGCCCGGCCCGTCGTCGTCCACGAACACCTGGATCATGCCGTCCGCGCGGGGCTGGGCATGGATCTGCACCCGGCGTGCGCCGTGCCCGGCGGCGTTCGCGAGGAGGTTCTGCAGCAGCAGGACCAGGCCGGTCTGGTCGGCGAGCATCGGCGGAGCCGCTCCGACCTCGACGTCGAGACCGCCTAGGGCGTGACCGAGTACCTCGGTGAGGGAGTCGACGGCGCGGGCCAGGTCCACGCGCTCGAGGTCGATCGTCATGCTCGTGACGGCGGCCAGGCCCAGCAGACCGTCGACCTGGTGCCCGAGCCGTTTGAGCTGCCTGCGGGAGCGGTCGACGAGCTCCCGTCCCTGATCGGGCAGATCTCCGCTGAAACGCATCGCCAGCAGTTCCAGCATGCTCGCGGAGACGGCCAGCGGGGTCTTGAGGTCGTGGGCGGCGATCGCGGCGAAGTCGGTCAGGGTCGCGTTCGAGCGCTCCAGTTCGGTCAGGGTCCGGCGTAGCTCCCACTCGGCCTGTTTCCGGTCCGTGATGTCCTGGATCTGTGCGATGTAGTAGCGCGCGGCGCCGGTCCCGTCGCGGACGGCGGAGCCCGACAGCAGGGCCCACACCGTGGAGCCGTCGGCGTGGAAGTAGCGCTTCTCGAGGTCGTAGCGGTCGATCTCGCCGGCGGCGAGCTGCCGGACGAGCTCGAGGTCGGCGTCGAGGTCGTCCGGGTGGGTGAGGTCCTGGAAGGTGCAGGTCGTCAGGACGTCGCAGGGTCGTCCGAGGATGCGGCACAGGGCCTCGTTGACCTCGAGGAACGTGCCGTCGAGCGCCACGAGCGCCATGCCGATGGCGGCGTGGGTCATCGACAGGCGGAACCGCTCTTCGGACTCGAGCAGGCGGCGCTCGTTCTCGAGCACCTCGGTGACGTCCCGGGTGACCGAGTACACGCGACCGTCCATGCCCGTCCGAGCATTCCAGCGCAGGCGCCGGTGGTCGCCGTCGGACGTGCGGTAGCGGTTCTCGAAGTCGTCCACGCGGTACCCCGGCATGGCCAGCCCGTCGAGCACCGCGGCGGTCGCCTCCAGGTCGTCGGGGTGGACGAGATCGATGGCGCTGGTCTCCAGCATCTGCTCGCGTGTCCACCCGAGCGCCCGCGTCCAGGCCGGGTTCACGTACAGGAAGGTGCCGGTCGGTTCCGCGATGGAGAGCAGGTCCGTCGACAGCTCCCAGAAGGTCAGCAGGTCCGAGGGATGGGGGGCGCCGGGTCCGGGTGGCCCGTGCCCACCGGGCGCGACCAGCTCGTCGGCGGTTGACGGGGTGGTGCTCGGGTTCATGGGCGCGCCTCGCTCAGGGTCACCAGG
>SLRZ01000206.1 GCA_007130695.1 Nitriliruptoraceae bacterium | reverse complement strand
GGCCGGAGCGCCACCCGGCCGCCGGTCGGGCGCCGGGCCCCTATACGGTGCGGCGGTGGTCGGCCACGGGCGGACCCGCCCGCCGCCGGGCGTACCCGGCCGCGGGCGCTTCGGATGCGGACAGGAAGGCGACGCCGTGGGCGCTGCACCCGCCGGCCTCGAGCGGCTGCGCGACGAGATCGAGCACGCGCTCGCGGCGGCGCTCGACCGGCTCCTGCCCCGGTTGGCGGCCCACCACGGGGCGCTCGCACCCGTGAGCGAGGAACTCCGGTCCTTCCTCGCGGGTGGCAAGCGGATCCGCCCGACGCTGCTGCTCCTCGGATTCGAGGCCGCGGGCGGCGCAGACCGGCGCGACGTGCTCGGCCCGGCGCTGGCGTTGGAGCTGCTGCACACCTGCGCGCTGGTGCACGACGACGTGATCGACCAGGCGGCCACCCGCCGGGGCCGGGCGACGGTGCACCACGCCTTCGCCCGGGTCCACGAGGAGTCCGGCTGGTCCGGCGGGTCGAGGGCCTACGGGGAGGCCGTCGCCATCCTCGTCGGGGACCTCGCCTTCGTCCAGGCCGACGAGCTGTTCCTCGACGCGCGGGTGCCCGCCGACGTGCTACTCGCCGCGCTCCGCCACTTCGCCACGTTGCGGGAGGAGGTCATGGCCGGGCAGTACCTCGACCTCCATGCGGCCGCCAGCGACACCACCGACCGTGCCACCGCCCTGCAGGTCGCCACACTGAAGTCCGGCCGCTACTCGATCGCCCGCCCGCTGGAGCTCGGTGCGCTGCTGGCCGGGGCGGACGACGAGGTCGTCGCCGGTCTCGGCCGGTTCGGTGACCCCCTGGGGCGGGCGTTCCAGGTCCGCGACGACCTGCTGGGCGTCTTCGGCGACCAGGACGCGACCGGCAAGTCGGTCGCCTCGGATCTCGCGGAGGGCAAGCGCACGCTGCTGGTCGCCGAGACGCTGGCCCGGCTCGGGCCCGCCGAGCGGGAGGAGTTCGCCGCGACCTTCGGTGCCCCCGACCTCGGGGCGGACGGTGCCCAGCGCCTCCGTGGGCTGATGGAGACCTCCGGCGGCCGCGCGGCGACCGAGGCCTACGTCGCCGAGGCCACGGGCGAGGCCCGGCGTGTGCTCGAGGACCTCGACCTGCCCGACGCCAGCCGCCGGGCCCTGGAGCAGCTGGCCACCTACCTCGTGGACCGCGCGAGCTAGACCGCGCCCGACCCGGGCCAGCCCGCCACCGGGGCCGCGAGGGCCGCGAGCAGACCCGCGGGGCCCATGCCCATCGTCGGGTCCTCGAGGATCCGCTCGACACGGGGGAAGACCACCGTGAACAGCACCACGACCGCGACGGCGATGACGAGCGCCCAGATCAGGATCTTCAGCCAGCGGGACACGCGCGTCGCCTCTCGTTCGTCGTTGCTGGTCCGCCCGGGAGCCGGGCCGCCTAGGCCGTCACCAGTTCGCCCCAGGCGATGAGCCGTTGGGCGGCACTGAACCGGGGGTGGCAGGTGGTCAGGGTGATGGTGGGGGCGCCGTTGTCGAGCGGGTCCTCACCCACCACCCAGGTGTCCACCGGGCTGACGATCTGCTGTTCGACGTACTCGTAGACCCACTCCTCCCCGCCACGGTCGACGACGTGGATGGTGTCTCCGGACTGCAGTTCGTCCAGGGCCCAGAACGGTGCCCCGTAGGTCGTGCGGTGACCCGCCACCGCGAGGTTGCCGTCCTCCCCCGGGTCGGCGGACTCCGGGTAGTGGCCGGGCCCGGCCCGCAGGTCGTCGAGCGAGACACCCGAGACCACGTAGAGCGGGTCGTCGGCGACGATCGGTTCGCCCTCACGCTCGAACCACAGCATGGCGTAGGCGTCCCCGGGGTCGAGGTCGGCGTCCTCCGCCTCGTCGTCCCCGGACCCCGACCCGGCCTCGGCGGCCTCGACCTGCGTCTCCCACCGCTCCGCGAGGTCGCGCTGGGCCTGCTCGGTCCCGAGGTTGGTGAACCACAGCAGATAGACGACGTAGAGCAGGATGACGGCACCGCTGACCAACAGCAGCCACCCCAGGCCCCGCACCGCACGGACCACCACGACCTCCCCGGATATCCTCGCCCGGAGGGTACCCACCGCCACTTCGCCCACCCCCCAGCGGGTAGGCTCACCACCCACCGTCGTATGAGGGACCGATGCCCGAGAGCAAGCATCGCCGCAAGGGACGCTCGCGCCCCCGCGCCCACCAGACCGCACCCCCGCAGAAGAACCCGACGCCGAGCCCCCCCTGGGTGCCGGCCACCGGGGTGGGGCTGCTCGTCGCGGGCGTGCTGGTGATCCTGCTGGGCTACCTGCCGCCGGTCAACGACGTCATCTCGGCCTGGCCTCCCCTGTACGGCAACTGGGGTCTCGTGGTCGGTTTCGTCATGCTCGCCGTCGGGTTCGGGTTCCTGACCCGCTGGCAGTGACCCCACCCGCAACACCACCACCACGAGCGTGCAGCGGAGCTCCCGACGGCGCCCCAGGCACCCCTTCCGGCTCCACACCTGTGGATAACTTCGGGCGGCTGACGCCCGTTCATCCACAGGTTTGTCCCCAGAGTTGGGGACGGCCGGCCACCCGAAGTGGTACCCAGCACCACGATCCCTGTCCGAACGGCCACCGTTGACGGAGGCGGGATGCCGCTCTACGAGTACCTGTGCACAGCCTGTGGAAACTCTTTCGACCGGGTGGTGCCCCACGAGGACGCGGACCGTCCCGGCCCCTGCCCCGCCTGCGAGGGCGCGTGCAAGCGGCGCTTCAGCCGGGTCGCGGTGAAGCTCGAGGGGTGGGGGTTCGCCCGCAACGATGCGATGGTCCCCGACAAACCCGGGCGGGCCGACTTCAAGACCCTCCGGGACCGCGCGGAGCGCATCTCCGAGGGCGGCTCGTAGCGCGCCGACCGGGCGGTTTCGGCCAGGGCGAGACCGGCCGCCGGCGGACCGGCCGGATCAGCTGAGGATCTCGGTGCGTTCGTGCATCCGCTGGCCGCAGTGGCTCGGCGCCCGGCTGGTCCCCCGCACCAGGAGCAGCACCTCGGTGCCGCACTCCTCGCACCAGAACAGGGTCCGCTCGTCCGTACCCACCGCCTCGGGCGTGGACTCCTGCGCCTCGAGATGCTTCGCGTCGGTGACCAGCGCCCGTAGAGAGCCCAACAGCCACCGGAGCAGGAACAACCCCAGCAGCGGGGCGAGCACCCACTGCCACCCGAAATTCATGCCCACGACGATCGCCACACCGATCAAGGGGATCAGCAGCAGCAGGAACATGGACGTCGACCTCGGTTGACGGTGGACCGGGATGCGCCACCGGGAAAACGCGACCGGCGGGTATCACACGGGGTGGGGTGCGCCCCCAGCGTGCCACGTCGGCGGGGCGCCGTGGACATCCGGGCGTCGGCCGCCCCGGACGTCGCCGTCCCCTCCCGGATGCCGGCCCGGCGGTGCCACTCGCTACCGTCGCGCGCCGTGTGCGCCGTTGCGTCCCGACCGGCCGGGAGTATCCGGATGCCCCTCCGCAACCGTCGCCGAGCCCCCGCCGGGGGTCGGCGCCACCGCAACCGGGCGGCCCGGTACGAGGTGGACTGGGCCCGACTGGCGCCCTGCCTCGCCCTGGTCGTCATCGGGCTCGCCCTGCTGCCCGGGTTCCGGGACCACCTGACCTCCGACGGGGTTTCCTACCTCTCCATCGCCGAGCACTACGCCGCGGGGCACGTCAGCGAGGCCGTCAACGCCTACTGGTCACCGATGTTCAGCTGGCTGATGGTGCCACTGGTGGCCGTCGGTGTGCCGGGCACCCTGGCGGCGAAGCTGGTGAGCCTCGGCACCGCGGTCGGGGTGCTCCTGGCGACCCGGCGGCTCTCGAGGACCCTGGGCGTGGGCGAACGTGCCCTGGGGCTGCTGTCGTGGGGGCTGGTGATACCGCTCGTGGCCGCGGCCTACGCCACCGTCGGTCCGGACCTGCTGGTGGCACTCCCGATCCTGCTCTACGCCGATCGGCTTGTCGCCGCGGACGGGCAGGGGGCCCTGCGGACCGGCGTGGTCGCCGGCGCGTTCGGCGCCGCGTCCTACCTGACCAAGCTGTTCGCGCTGCCCTTCCTGCTCGTCCACCTCCTCTTCGCCGGCGTGCTGCTCGCCCGGCGCCACGGCGCGGGTGCCGCGGTGCGGACCATCGGCGCGGCCACAGGGGTCCTGGCGCTCGGGGTCGCGGCGTGGGGATCCGTCCTCACCGTGACCTACGGGCACCCCACGGTCGGGTCGGCGGCCACCACCAACCTCGAGTTCGCGACCGAGGGTTCCCGGGGTGCCGAACCGTTCTGGGCCGGCCTCATCCCCCCGCCGCACGAACACGCCGTCAGCGCATGGGAGGACCTCCCCCGCAGTCTTGAGCAGCGTGAGACCGTCGCCACGGACGACACGCACACGGCCGACGACGGCGGAGGATGGGCCCCCGGCGGGCTGGTTCGCCAGGCCCTCGATCAGTCGGGCCAGCTCGCGGCCACCCTCGCGTGGTGGGCACCCGTCGTCCTGCTCGCCGTGGCCACCCCGGTGGCGCTGTACCGGCTGGGCCCACCCCGTCGCCGCGGACGCCACGTCGCCGCCCGCGACCCTTCCGGGGTGGTGTTGCTGGCGGTCGGTGCCGTGGTGTGGACCGCCGGGGTCGCGGTGACCTTCGTCGAGGCCCGCTATCTGCTGGCACCACTCCTGCTCGCCGCCCCGCTCGCGGCACTCACGCTGGACGCCTGGCGGACCGCCGCGCCCCGGTCGGGGTTGCGGGACCTGCTCGCCGTCGGGCTCGTGGTCGGGCTGTTGCCGTGGGCCGGTTCCGAACTGTCACGTGAGTGGCGCGCCTCCGACAACGTGGTCCGGCAGGCCGGCGAGCTGGCGAGCCAGGTCGAACTCGAGGGGGCGCGGGTGGCCTCGCAGGACTCGTGGATCCGTTCCGTGGGCCTGTGCTACGCGGCCGGGTGCCACTACTACGGCATGCCGGCGGCAGCGACCGTGGACCAGTTCGTCGATCAACTCGACCGGCACGACATCAGCTACCTGGTCGCCTACCGGCCACTGCCGGACAGCTTTCCCTTCGGCGATCCGGTCGCCGTGTCCGCCGACGGGCGCACGGCCCTCTACGAGGTGCCGTGACCCGCCGGCGAACCGTCAGGGGAGCCGTTCGAAGTCGCCGGTGGCGCGCAGCCGCCAGGCGAGCACGCACGGCGCCCGGCGAACCGTCAGGTGAGCCGCTCGAAGATGGTCGCGTTGGCCATGCCGCCGCCCTCGCACATGGTCTGCAGTCCCCACCGGCCGTCGACCTGGTCGAGGACGTTCATGAGCGTCGAGGTGAGCTTGGAACCCGAAGCGCCCAGGGGGTGACCGTTGGCGATCGCGCCGCCGTTGATGTTGACCTTGGCCAGATCGGCCCCGGTCTCCTTCTGCCAGGCGAGCACCACGGGCGCGAACGCCTCGTTGACCTCGAAGGCGTCGATGTCGTCGATGCTCATCCCGGCCCGTTCGAGGACCTGGGCCGTCGCGGGGATGACGCCGGTGAGCATGAAGATCGGGTCGCTGCCGGCCACGGCGAACGCGTGGACCCGGGCCCGCGGGGTGAGGCCCAACTTCTCGGCCTTGCTGCGCTCCATGACCAGGACCGCGGACGCGCCGTCGGAGATCTGGGAGGCGCCGCCGGCGGTGACGACCCAGTTGATCTCCGGGAAGCGTGCGGCGGTCTTCTCGTTGTAGAAGGCGGGCTTGAGGTTGGCCAGCGAGTCGACGCTGGTGCCGGGCCGGATGCCCTCGTCCCGGTCGATGGTCTCGCCGTTGGTGCCCTCGCCCCGGTCCACGGCCGTGGGGTGGATCTCGGAGGAGTACCGGCCGTCCTCGGTGGCGGCCTGGGCCCGGGCGTGCGACTCGGCCGAGAAGGCGTCGACGTCGTCGCGGGAGATGTCCCAGTTCGCGGCGATCAGTTCCGCGCCGATGCCCTGGTTGACCATGCCCTCGGAGTAGCGGTCACGCATCCGCTCGCCCAGCGGGTTCTGGCCCATGGACGACGACCCCATCGGCACGCGGCTCATGACCTCGACGCCGCTCGCGATCGCGACGTCGTAGGCACCGGCCATGATCCCCTGCGCGGCGAAGTGCAGGGACTGCTGGGAGGAGCCGCACTGGCGGTCGATGGTGGTCGCGGGCACCGACTCCGGGAAACCGGCCGCGAGGACCGCGTTGCGCCCGACGTTGAAGGCCTGCTGGCCGGCCTGGGAGACGCAGCCCGTGATGACGTCGTCGACCTCTCCCGGGTCGATGCCGGCGCGCTCGACCAGTGCGGAGAGGGTCTCGGCGAGCAGGTCGGTGGGATGCCAGCCGGACAGTGCACCGCCGGCCTTGCCCTTGCCGATGGGGGTGCGGACGACCTCGACGATGACGGCCTCGCGCATGTGCGTGCCTCCTGGTGACGGATGGAGTTCGGACCCCGAAGGATACTGCGCCCGCGACTGGCGACGGCCATCGGGCGCACGGCGAGGCCGAAGACGTGCTCCCCCGCACGGATTCGCAGTCCCGTCGGCGGCCGAACGGAGTACGCAACAATGGCCTGTCCTGATCTGGCGCCCCCTGTCGGCGTGTGGTTGGGTGCAACCACGTCGGCGGCCGAACGGGACGACGGTCCCGTCCGCCGCAGGATTCGGGGACGCGTCGTGAACGGAGGTGAGCAGATCCGGCCGGACGGGGACGAGCCACGCCTGCTCGTCGGTGGTTCCGAGGCCGACGACGCCCGCGTGCCTCGCTCGGGACGGCGAGAGGCCAGTGCCCTCGACGGCCCGGATCTCGACGAGCGTGTGGCCCGGATCGTGCACGAGCTGCGGAGCCCGCTCGCCGCGACCCTGCAGGCCGTCGAACTGCTCGCCCGCACCCCCGAGCAGCCCCCGGACCCGGAGCTGTTGGCCATCGCCCGGCGGCAGCTGCAATCCGGGCTGACCCGGGTGGAGCGGCTGCTCCTCGTCCTCAGCGGCGGTGGCGACCCCACCGAGGCCGCCCCCCGGCCGCACGAGCTTCGGGCACTGGTGGACGGGATCCTGGCGACCCGGCCGGCCCCCGTGGACGGGCCCCGTATCGAGGTCGACGTGGACCCCGCACTCCGCGTGACCGTCGACCACACGGCCTTCGAGCACGTCCTGGACAACCTGCTCGCCAACGCCGTGCGGCACGCACCGCCGGGCTCCACCGTCCGGGTCGGGGCCTCGTCCCAGCCCACCGAGGTGTGGTTGGAGGTCGCCGACGGCGGACCGGGGATCGATCCGGAGGTGGTCTCGACCGTCTTCGAGCCGTTCGTCCGTGGTCGCAACGGCGGGGCGGGTCTGGGGCTCGCCATCGTGCGCCAGCTCACCGAGGCCCAGGGCGGCCGGGTGTGGATCGACCAGAGCACGACCGCGGGCACGCGCGTCGTGGTCGCGCTGCCCCCGGCCTGACGGTCTTCACCGCAGCGGACCGGGGGGTGCCGGTCAGATGCGGCCGAGGAGTTGCTCCACCGCTGCCCCGACCTCTTCGGTCTCGATGAGGAAGCTGTCGTGCCCGTGGGGCGAGCGGATGACGGCGGGGCCCTCCCCGGCGCCCGGCAGCAGGCGCGCCAACTCGTCCTGCTCCTCGAGCGGATACAGCCGGTCGCTGTCGATACCCACGACGACGGCCGGCCCACGGAAGCGTGACAGTGCCGCCTCGACCCCGCCCCGGCCCCGGCCCACGTCGTGGCCGTTCATGGACTCGGTGAGAACCACGTACGACGTCGCGTCGAACCGTCGAACGAGTTTCGCGCCGTGGTGGTCGAGATAGGAGGTCACGGCGAAGCGGCCGCCACCGCCCAACGGTTCCTCGCCCTCCTGCGGCGACCGTCCGAACCGGCCCTCGAGCTCTTCGCGGCTGCGGTAGCTCCAGTGCGCGAGCCGACGGGCCACGGCCAGCCCGTCTCGGGGGGCCTCACCCCCGTCACGGAGGTAGTCGCCACCCCGGTAGGCGGGGTCGGCGCGGATGGCCTGGATCTGGATGGTCTGCAGGGCGATCTGGTCGGCACTGGCGACGGCCCCGACCGCGATCGG
>SLRZ01000100.1 GCA_007130695.1 Nitriliruptoraceae bacterium | reverse complement strand
AGCGTGATCGTCAGGTCGCTGGGCTTGGTCGTCACGAGGCCGCTGAGCGCACCGGCCATCGCGATCCCGTCGCCGAACCGTTCGTCGCGGTCACGCCGGGTCGCGCGCACCACCACCTCGTCGAGCCCGCGGGGGACGTCCGCGCGCACCTGCCGGGGGGGCAGCAGCTCGTGGGTCAGGCGCATCGCCGCGGTCGCCGTGGGGGTGTCGCCGGAGAACGCCGGCCGGCCGGTGAGGCACTCGTAGAGCAGCACGCCGAGCGCGTAGATGTCCGCCCGCGCGTCCACGGAGGCGTCCTCGAGCTGCTCGGGCGCGACGTAGGCCGCGGTCCCCACGACGGTGCCCGGCGAGGTCAGGGTCGCGTCGGTGCCGGACAGCGCCTTGGCGATGCCGAAGTCGGTGACCTTGACCGTGCCGTCCGAGGCGATGAGGATGTTCGCCGGTTTCACGTCGCGGTGGACCAGCCCGTGGGCGTGGGCCTCGCCCAACGCCGAGGCGATCTGCTCGCCGAGGGCCGCTACGACCTGGGTGTCCAGCGGGCCGTTGGCCTTCAGCACCTCGCGCAGGCTCGGCCCGTCGACGTGCTCCATGACGAGGTAGACCAGCTCGTCGTCGCGGCCGGTGTCGTAGATGCGCACGGCGTTGGGGTGGTTGAGCTGGGCCGCCGACCGCGACTCGCGCTCGAAGCGCTCGACGACGGTGGGGTCCGTGGCGTGGTGGGGATGCAGCAGTTTGATCGCGACCGACCGGGAGAGGTTCTCGTCGAAGGCGCGCCAGACGATGGCCGCGCCCCCGGAGGCGATCGGCTCCTCGAGGTGGTAGCGCTGGCCGAGGTGGGTGCGGTTGGGCCAGGGCTTGCGGTCCTCGGAGGTCTCCGGGCCCGCCTCGGTGCCCGACGCCGGCGCGCCCCGGTCCGAGTCGAACGAGGCCTCGCCGGTGATCGTCGGGTCGTCGGCGCCGACGCCCTTGGACTCCCCCGGATGTTGCACGTCTGCCTCTACGGTCGCAGGCCGGCGCGTCTGGTCGCCGACGGGGTCACCCGCTCGGCCAGCGGGCCGATGCGGTGGGCCAGGACGGTGCCGGCCCGCTTCTCGAGCGTCACGCTGAGCGCATCCTGGTCGATCTCCACGGCGGTCACGGTCGCACCGTGTGTCCGTGCGGCCTCCTCGGCCACGTCCTCCGTCCGGTCGAGGGAGGAGGACGCACGGTATTCGTCCCGGGCCGTGCGCGCGACTTCGCGTGCGGCCTCGTCGACCCGCACGGCGGTGATGCCCAGCGCCACCAGCTCGTAGACGATCAGACCCACGACGCCCAGCACGGCCAGTAGCTGGAGCAGCCAGCTCGAGATCTCGCCGCGCTCGCCGCCGTGGATGCGCATGCCCAACGCCGTCGTCCTTCCTGGTCCCACCGTTGTCTCGGCCATGATGGGCCGGTCCTGTACGCACCGTCGCGTTTCGCGGCAGTATGCCCCTACCGGCGCTGCGGATCGTCGATGACCTGTAGTCGGGGCCCCCGGGGCCGGCGTCGCAGGGCGCCGAGCAGCAGCAGTGCCAGGACCAGGACCCCGGTCGCGGACAGGGCCGGTCCCGAGACGGTCGTGGAGCGCACGGACAGCGTGGTGCGCTCCAGTTCCCGGGTCCCGGAGGGGTCGGTGACCACGACGGTCACGGGGAACGTCCCGGTGCCCAGCGCCCGGGTCTCGAACGAGACCGTGTGCGCCTCCTCGTCGGCCAGGACGATGTCCTCGGAGTAGCGCTCTTCCCATTCGAGCCGGCCCTGGCTCGCCACCTCGACACGGACCGTGATCGGTCCGCCGCGGGTGCGGCGGACGGTGACCGGGATCTGCCCGGTGTCGGAGGTCAGGGTGACCTGGGAGCCGCTGGCGACCTCCACGTCGCCGAAGGACCGTTCGACCTCGCTCTGCACGTCGCGGACCAGGGCCTCGGCCGCCGAATCTTCGATCAGCCACGTCGAGGTGGAGCGGAACAGGGCGTCCTCGAGCTCGCGGGGCGAGCGGCGGGGCGCGGCGTCTTCGTCCTCCTCGACCTCGTCCCCGGTGGGCCGCGCACCGGCGGCGGCCTCCAGGTCGGTGCGGGCCGACGCCAGACGGTCGGCCTGCTCGATCGACAGGCGTTCCTCCTGCGGGGGCACGAGCTCGAGCGGGACCGGTGAGCGTTCACCGAGTGACGCCTGCTGGGAGGGCGAGACGAGTTCGAGCCACGGGGCCTCGTCGAGCCCCTCGAGCAGACCGTTGGCCAGCTCTGGGTCGGGGTCCCAGTCCTGGGGTGGGTGCAGGGAGAGCGAGCGTCCGTCGCTGTCCGGCGACTCGAAGTACAGCATCGCGGTCTCGGCCAGCACCCGTTGGGCCCCCGCCCGGCCGTCGTGCTCGGGCTCGGCCAGCAGCTGTCCGATCACGGGGTCGCCGACGGTGGCCAGCAGGGGGCGCCCCGAGGGCGAGCGCAGGGTCCGCAGCTGGCCAGTGACGTCGTCGTCGGCCGCGAGGTGTGCGGGCACCAGCAGGTGCTCGGTCGGCATCAGGTCCAGCACCTCGGGCCCGACGGGCGCCCCCAGGACGAAGGCGGAGGCGTCCACCGAACGCTCCAGGCCGAGCTGGAGCCGACGGCGGCCCTCGCTGGCCAGCTCACCGGCCAGTTCGCGCATCGCCTGGTCCCGGGTTGCCAGCGCGTCGAGGTCGGCGTCGGCATAGGGGCCGTGGACCGGCTGGTGGGGCAGGCGTTCGGCCATCTCGCGCAGCCGCTGCAGGGTGGCGTTCGCGAGGCGTGCCGGCTCCTCCTCCGGCTCGACGTCCTCGGTCAGGCGCGAACCGTCCTCCTGGAGCTCGACCTGTTCGAAACCGGAGGACTGGTCCTGCAGGTCCTCGAGCACGTGGGCCGACGGGGCCAACAGTACCCCGGCGTCCTCGTGGGCTTCCAGCGCCCGTAGGAGCACGTCGAGCCGACCGCCCGTGCGGATGTCGCGTTGTGATCCGGCGGCGTAGCGGCCCAGCTCCGCCCGCCAGGGGGTGTCCGTGAACGGCCACACGAACGTCGTGAGCAGCGGTTCGCCGCGGGTGTCGCCGAGCCACACCACGGCGGTGATGACCTCGTCGAGCACCTCGGCACCGCGGATTAGCGACACGCGGACCGGGTGGACACCTCCCTCCTCGGGCCACCCGGCCTCCTCACGGAAGATGGACTCCTCCACCCCGGCGACCTCGCCCGGTTCGAGCGCAGCGAGCTCGCGGACCGCCTGGTCGTGGACCGGGCCGGTCGGACTGCCGAGGCCGTCGCCGTCGAAGGCGTCGGCCAGCGCCTGCCGTGACGCCGCCGCCGGATGGATCTCGACGACGACCCGCAGGCCCTCCACGGCCTGTTCCCCCCGGTTGGTGACGAGCAGACGCAGGCCGAGGTCCTCCTCGAGGCCGGACTGCTCGGCAGTGAGTGCGGCCGACTCGCTCTCGGCCTCCTCGTCCTGGTCGGGTCCGATGACCCCCGTGACGTCGGACAGGCGCAGCTCGAGGTCGGGAGACTCCGACGCGCCGGCGGGCAGCGCGGGCAGGCCGAGCAGGACCAGCCCGAGGATCCCTACGGCCAGCCACGTCGACGGGCGTCGCGTGACCGAGGTCACCGCTCCGCTCCGGCATCGACGGGCGCCTCGCCGCCGTCGGGTGCCTCGTCGACGCCGGTGGTGGGGCGCGCGGTGCGGTCGCGTGCCCGTTCCACCAGCCGCCGCTCGTTGCGGTGGGCGAGTCGCACCAGGGCGATCTCGAGGGGGACCCACTCGACGTGCTCCGCCTCGTCGTCGCGTTCGCCGGCGGGTTGGCCGTCCCAACGCATGAAGTAGTAGTGCACGAACTTGTGGTACCGGACGCGGTCGGGTCGCCACACGAACCAGTAGTCGATGGTGCCCAGCAGTTCGAAGATGACCGCGCCGTGGCCGGTCTCCTCGCGGACCTCCCGCAGTGCCGCCTCCTCGGCGGTCTCGCCCTCCTCGATCCCGCCCTTGGGCAGGGTCCACTGGGGCTTGCCGGCCGCGTTGCGGCGGGCGATCAGCAGCACCCAGCGTCGCCCGTCGTCGCGATCGTCGCACACGACCCCTCCCGCGGAGGTGGCGCGGTGCGTCGGATATCTGGGCATGTCTGGCAGGGTACCGGCCGGCCTGTCGGACGGAGCCGGCTTGCGGCGTTGGTGGAGGAGCCCGCCGGCGGTGCAGACGACCACCCTTGCCGGGCACGATCGCGGCCCCCGAGGAACAGGAGAGCGGATGCGTGCGCTGGTCCAGCGGGTCCACGAGGCCACCGTGAGCGTCGCGGCCGACGGCGAGCCGGAGGTGGTCGGTGCCATCGGCCGGGGGGTCGTCGCCCTGGTGGGTGCGACCCACGACGACGAGCAGGCCACCGCACGGCGGCTGGCGGACAAGATCTGGCACCTGCGCTGCTTCGACGACACCGACGGGGTGATGAACCTCTCGGCGGCCGACGTCGGGGGGCAGGTGCTCGTGGTCAGCCAGTTCACCCTGTACGGGGACACCGCACGTGGCCGGCGCCCGTCGTGGGTCCGTGCGGCGCCGCCGGAGCAGGCCGAGCCGCTGGTGGCGGCGGTGGTCGACCGGCTGCGCGAGCTCGGGGCTCACGTGGCGACCGGGCGCTTCCGCGCGCACATGGACGTCGCCCTGGTCAACGACGGACCGGTGACGTTGCTGCTGGAGGTGTGAAGCTCCGCACCCCGCCGAGCCCGGGCAGTTCGGTGGCCCGGTGGCCCACCGGGCGGTGACCTCAAGACCCGACCGCGGCCGGCCGATGCAATGGCCGGGTGGCCAGCCGCGTGCCGCCGAACTGTCGACCGTGAAGGCCCCGTGTCGTGGAGACCGTGGATCAGTACCTCACCCACCTCGTCGAGACGGGGGGGTCCGACCTGCACATCAAGGCCGGGGGGCCCGCCTACATCCGCATCGACGGCGACCTCAAGCCGGTGACGGCCTTCCCCCCGCTGTCCCAGAACGACACCGAGCGGTTCGCCGCCGACATCATGGACGAGCGCATCGCCACCGCGTTCAAGGACCAGGGGGAGGCCGACTTCGCCCACTCCATCCCCGGGGTGGGGCGGTTCCGCGTGAACGTCTTCAAGCAGCGGGGGTCGGTGGGCCTGGTGTTCCGTCGGGTCCTGCCCGGCAGCCAGAGCTTCGCCGAGCTCGGGATGCCCCCGGCCGTGCGACGCCTCGCCGAGGAGCACCGCGGGCTGGTGCTGGTCACCGGTCCGACGGGGTCGGGGAAGACCACCACGACTGCGGCCATGATCAACCACATCAACCAGCACCGTCGGTGCCACATCGTCACGATCGAGGACCCGATCGAGGTCATGCACCGTGACGACAACGCGATCATCGACCAGCGTGAGGTCGGGGTGGACACCGCCGACTTCCCGGTGGCGCTGAAGGCCGTGGCCCGGCAGGACCCCGACGTGATCTTCATCGGGGAGATGCGCGACATCGAGACCGTCACCGCCGCCCTGCAGGCCGCGGAGACCGGCCACATGGTGATCTCGACCCTGCACACCACCGACGCCCGCGAGACCGTCAACCGGATCGTGGACATGTTCCCCAAGGAACAGCAGAACCAGGCCCGGCTGTCGTTGGCCAACTCCCTCAAGGGGATCGTCTGCCAGCGGCTGGTGCCCCGGGCGGCCGGGGACGGCCGGATCGCCGTCGTCGAGGTGCTGGTGATGACCTCGCGCATCCAGGAGTTCATCCTCGACCCCGCCCAGCTCGGGCAGGTCGAGGACGCCGTGGCCGAGGGCAGCTACTACGGCATGCAGACCTTCGACCAGCACCTGCTCGGCCTCTACGGCGACGGCGAGGTCACGCTCCGGGACGCCCTGGCGGCGGCGACGAACCCGCACGACTTCCGGGTGTCCCTGCGGGCGGCGGGGCTGGCGACGGCCTGACGGACCCGTGTCCCGGGTCGCCGGCCGGCTCCACTGGGTCGGCGGCGTGCCGCGTGAGCCGTTCGTGTAGCGCGTGGGCGTCCGTGGCGCCCGCGTCCAGGACCTCGATGTCGCCGCCCGGCCCCGCGACGTGCACGTCCACGGTGGCCAGCCCCAGGCGACGCTGGAAGAGGTTCGCCCTCGTGCTGACCGCCTGGACCTTCACCACCGGCGCGAGCGAGGTGGTGACCGACAGGGCCCCCTGTCGGGCGGCGACGAGGCGCTCGGAGACGCCGTGGGCGAGGTGGCGGTACTCGACGACGCCCAGGACCACCGCCAGGGGCAGCAGCGCCAGCGCCGGGACCCGTGCGGCCTCGGCGAACTGCCACGGCACGACCCACAGCAGGGCCAGGGGCCAGGCCACCGCGCGCAGTGACCGGAAGATGGCCCGTCGCACGGCCGGCCGGGGGTGGCGGCGGAGGTCGGGTGCGCCCGTCGTGCCGGGATAGATCTCGGCGAGCAGGGCGTCGACGTCGCCGTCGGCCAGCAGCGGCACGCTCACCCGGCGGTCGGTGTCCCCCGAGCCGCCCGCCGAATGGATCCGCACGGAGCTGTAGCCGAGCACGCGGCGCATCCAGTTGCGCTGGACCTGCACGAGCTGGATCCGCCGCAGCGGCAGCACGGAGTCGCGGGTGGACAGCAGCCCACGGGAGACGTGCAGGTCGTCGTCGACCCGTTCGATGCGGAACCAGGCGTCGCGCAGCACCCCCACCACCACGGCGGTGACCAGCGAGAGGCCCAGGACGGCGGCGGCGAGCAGCAGACCGGTGCTCAGGGTGAGGCCCTGCACGCCGCGTTCAGTGATCACCTGCTGCTCGAGGAGGTACTCGACGCTCGTCTCGAGCCACTGGTCGGTGGCCTGCCCGAGGAACTGGAACGCACCCGCGATCACGGCGGGGAACACCAGCAGCCGGACTCCCGTCGCCGAGCCCAGCAGGACGTGGCGCAGGGGCACCTGCAGCACGGGCCGGCTCGCACCCTCCTCGTCGTCGTCTCCGTCGTCGGTCAGCGCCGGGGCCCGGCCGGTGGTGCGCACCTTGCTCTCGCGCACGGCGGAGCGCAGTGCGACGGCGTCCTGCTCGGGGACCACCCGCAGTTCCACCTCGACCTCGGTGGACGACCCGGCAGTCTCGACCCGCAGCGCTGCCAGGCCCAGCAGGCGTTGGAGCAGGCTGCGGTCGATCTCGACCTGCTGGATGCGGGCGACGTCGAGGGAGCGCTGGTTGCGGCTCAAGACCCCCTCGGCGACCCGCAGCACCTCGCCGTCGAAGGAGTAGTGGAAACGCTGCCACGCCAGGACGCGCACGGTCAGCAGCACGATGCCCATCGCCACCAGCGCGAACAGCATGACCCGGCCCCCCGCTGTGAAGGTCGCGGCGAGGGGAAAGATCAGGGCCTGGATCAGCTGCCGGACGTTGATGCCCAGCACCACCGAGGCGGGGTGCAGCCGCCGGGGCCGGGCGAAGCGGTGTGCGGTGTCCTCGGGCCGAACCGCCGCGGAGACCGTCGACGCCGTGGTGTCGGGGCCCACGCCCGGTGGTGGCGGTGGCGGTGGTGTGGTGGGCGGCTCAGACGGCATCGGTGAAGTCACCCTCGTGCTGCGCGACCGCCTCCGAGGCACGGGCGAGCAGTTCGGCCCGGATCGCCGGCGCCTGGTCCGCGGGGACGCCGGGCAGCGCGGCACTGCCGGACGCGGAGGCCGTGGTCACCTGCAGGGTCGCCAGGCCGAGCAGCCGGTCCAGCGGTCCCTGGGCGACGTCGATCTGCTGGATGCGGAAGTAGGGCACGGTCTCGTGGGTGTGGACCACCACGCCGTAGCGCAGCTCGAGCGCGAGCGGGGTGAGCCGCCACCGCCACCGTGCGAAGCGGGCGGGCGGGTACCAGCCCGCCAGGACCGCGAGCAGGACGAGCCCGGCCAGCGGGACCAGGTTGCCCGCCCGTCCGAGCAGGAGCGAGGCGACGACCGACGCCGGCACCAGCGGGATCGACAGGCCGATCGCGGTCATGATGCGCCAGACCTGCACCACCCGGGGGTCGAGCGTGCGTTCGCGGCCGTCGAGGCCTGGCGCCGTGGACGCGGGCGTCGGCCCGTCACGCGGCCCATCGTCCAGACCGGGGGTGGGTGCGCGCTCCGCCTGCGGGGCCGGTCGGGT
>SLRZ01000255.1 GCA_007130695.1 Nitriliruptoraceae bacterium | reverse complement strand
GGGGGCTTGCGGTAGGCCGACTGCTCCGGGTCCTCGACCAGCACCAACTGCTTGTTCGAGTTGCGGCGGTAGCTGGCGGCGAAGCGGTCGACCTTGTCGTCGGGCACGTGGAAGCCGGTGTCGACCATCCCGAGCGGGTGGAGGATCTGCTCGCGCACGTAGTCGTCGAAGGGCTGGTCCGCAAGGATCTCGACGAGCTTGCCGCAGATGTCGGTGGACACCGAGTACCGCCACCGTTGGCCCGGGTGGGAGTACAACGGCCGGTCCGCGAGCCACTCCACGATGGTGTCGAGGGTGGCGCCCTCCCGGTTGCCCGGTGCATCGGCGTCGCTACCGAGCAGGGCGGGCCCCCGGGCGTCGTAGCCGAGCCCCGAGGTGTGCATGAGCAGGTCGCGCACCGTCATCGGCCGGTGCGGGTCGACCAGCCGTTCACTCCCGTCGGACCCGCGTTCCCGGACCTTGAGGTCACGCCAGGACGGCAGGAAGCGACTGACCGGATCGTCGAGGGCGACGCGCCCGCGCTCGAGGAGTGAGAGCAGCGCCACGCCCGTGACGGGCTTGGTCATCGAGTAGATGCGCCAGATCGTGTCGTCGGTGACCGGCAGGTCGCGTTCGAGGTCCCGACGGCCGAGCGAGCGCCGGTAGGCGAGCCGGCCGCGCCGCGAGACCAGCGCCTGGCAGCCGGCGATCTTTCCGGGCCCGACGTAGTTGGCCTCGAGGTGGTCGGTGATCCGCTCGAGCCGTTGCTCGTCGAATCCTGCCCCACCGGCGTCGATCTCCACACTGCCTCCGGTCACTTCGGTGGCCGAAGCATAGGAGGGCGGCGAGTGGGGCGCAGGATCGGTGAGACCGGAGGCTCAGCTGACCTGCTGGTCCACCAGTTTCGCCAGGCGCCGGAGTGCCTTCTTGTTGCGCACATCGATGAGGGGATCGTGGAGGAACTTGGGCACGTACGCACCGGGACCGGTGATGGCGTGCTCCTCCATGTGCACCCGGGTGGACCCGCCGTCGTCCTCGAGGGTCAGCGTCACCCGGGCCCGGCCCGCCGGGCGGGCACGCGCCAGCAGCACGACCTCGACCCCCTCGCTCGTGGAGACCAGTTCCGTCTCGTCCTTGAGCTTGAGCGGGCCGAGGCCCACCGAGTGGTAGAAGCGCGACCCGGCCTCGGGCCACGAGTCGTCGGCCCCCCGGAACTCCTTGGCGCCCACGATCCAGCGCGGGTAGTTCTCCGGGCGCAACAGCGCCTGCCAGACGTCCTGTCGGGACGCCGGAATGGTCCGCTCGACGACTGCACGGGTCATGGATCAGGGCCCTTCGGGGATCTGGGACCCTCGATCATCCCGGGATGGCCGCGGTGCCGCCGGCGTTCGGTTACATCATTCGGTCACGGCCACCCCCAGGGCGCTTCTAGAACCGGTCCGTGGGGATGTAGCCGCCGAACTCGTGGCGCAGCACGTCGCAGACCTCCTGCAGCGTGGCCCGGCGGCGTAGCGCCTCGCGCATCGGGGGCAGCAGGTTGTCGTCGCCCGCGGCCGCCTTGGCCACCTCGCCCAGCGCGTCGTCGACCCCGCCCTGGTCGCGGTCGCGCTTGACCGCGTCGATCTTGTCGATCTGGTCCTGGCGGATGGACTCGTCGATGCGCTGCAGTTCGGGCTGGACCTCCTCGCCGGACTGGTACTCGTTGACCCCGACGACGATCTGCTCATGGGCATCGATCTTCTTGGCCAACTCGTAGGCGGCACGCTCGATCTCGGACTTCTGGAAGCCCTCCTCGATGGCGGGCACCGCCCCACCCATGTCGTCGATCTGGCGGAGGTAGTCGCGTGCCTGCTCCTCGATCTCGTCGGTCATCGATTCGATCAGGTAGGAGCCGGCCAGGGGGTCCACCGACGCCGGCACGTCGGACTCGTGCGCGATGACCTGCTGGGTCCGCAGTGCGAGCCGGGCGCTCTTCTCGGTCGGCAGGGCCAGCGCCTCGTCATAGGAGTTGGTGTGCAGCGACTGGGTGCCACCCAGGGTCGCGGCCAACGCCTGGATGGCCACGCGCACCATGTTGACCTCGGGCTGCTGGGCGGTGAGCTGCACCCCGGCGGTCTGGGTGTGGAAGCGCAGCATCAGCGACTTCTCGTTGGTCGCACCGAACCGGTCCCGCATGATCGAGGCCCACAGGCGCCGGGCGGCCCGGAACTTCGCGACCTCCTCGAGCAGGGTCGAGCGGGCGACGAAGAAGAAGCTCAGCCGCGGCGCGAAGGTGTCGACGTCGAGGCCGGCGTCGATCGCGGCCTGCACGTAGGCGATCCCGTCCGCGAGCGTGAAGGCGATCTCCTGCACGGGCGTCGCCCCGGCCTCGCCCATGTGGTAGCCGGAGATCGAGATCGTGTTGAAGCGTGGCAGCACCTCGGCGCAGTAGCCGAACGTGTCGGCGATGATCCGCAGCGACGGCGCGGGCGGGTAGATGTAGGTCCCGCGCGCGATGTACTCCTTGAGCACGTCGTTCTGGATGGTGCCTCGCAGCTTGCCCGGGTCGACGCCCTGTTCCTCGCCGGCGATCTGGTACATCAGCAGCAGCAGGCTCGCCGGGGCGTTGATCGTCATCGAGGTGGACACCTCGTCCAGCGGGATACCCCCGAACAGCGTGTGCATGTCCTCGACGGTGTCGATGGCCACCCCCACCTTGCCGACCTCACCCTCGGCGATCTCCGCCGAGGAGTCGTAGCCCATCTGGGTGGGCAGGTCGAAGGCCACCGACAGCCCGGTCGTGCCCTGCTCGAGGAGGTACTTGTAGCGCTTGTTGGATTCCTCGGCGGTGGACATCCCCGCGTACTGGCGCATCGTCCAGGTCCGGCCGCGGTACATGTTCGGGTAGATGCCGCGCGTGTAGGGGTACTCCCCCGGCTGCCCGAGCTGCGTGTCCGGGTCGAAGCCGTCGAGATGGTCGGGCCCGTAGACGGCCTCGATGGGGAAGCCGCTCACGGTTTGGGGATCGTCACTGCTCATCGTCGCGGCCTTCGCTGGCGTCCGGCGGGTTCGGACCAGGCTACGCCGGCGCGCCCCACGGGGCCCAGTCCACGCCCCGGGTCGGCGCCCCCGTACACGACCGCACCGGTGGTGCGTCCCGTTCGGCGACCGGATGGCCCGCGGCGTCAAGGCGATGGCCTATGTCGGCATCCCCATCCTCCGCCCGGACCAGGGCCTGTTCGGCACGCTCTGCGGGATCGACCCGGCCGTGCACGGAGAGGAACTGGAACGCCAAGCGCCCCTGTTGCAGATGCTCGGCAGCCTGCTGTCGCTGGTGCTGGCAGCGAAGGATCTCGTCGCACGGATCCACGATGCGTTCGATCGGGGCCGGTGTGCCCGCCCACCGGGGAAGCGTCGAGGAACCGACCGGGTCGAGCATTCCGGCAGACCGGTCAGATCCGGTACGGCGGGCGTCGTCTCCCCGTGCTCGCCGAGACCGCTCGAACGGTCGACGGTGTCACACCGGCACCGGGAGTCGCTCCGCCGCGGTCACGGGATCGGTGTCGAGGTGGAGGGCGCCCACCCGCTGCGCGAACGCGGCACTCGCCCCGGGACCACCGACGGCCGCGGTCACCGAGCCGTCCAGGTCACCCAGCACCCCGCCGACGCGTTCCATCGCTTCGGGGTCCACGGCGGCGATCACGACGAGCGCCGGGGCCACCCGCCCGATGGCGTCCGACAGCGCGTCGGGCGGGGTGTCGGCGCCGAGGAACGTGATCCGCCACCCGCGACGCCACAGCACGAGGCCGAAGGCGAGCAGGGCGAGGTCGTGCTCCTCCCCGGGCGGTGCCGCCAACAACGCCATCGGCCCGTCCCCGACCCCCCAGCCGCGCGCCAGGGAGAGGAGCCGACCGCGGAGGACGCTCGAGGCGAAGTGTTCCTGGGCGATGGTGACCTCGCCGGCGGCCCAGCGTCCCCCGACGCGGGAGAGGTAGGGCACCACCACGTCACGCAGGACGCTCTCCAGGGAGTAGGCGGCCAGCAGGCGGTCGAAGACGTCGTGGGCCGCCACCTCGTCGAATCCGTACAGGGCCTGTTCGAGTTGCTCGAGGCCCTCCTGCGGCGTCAGGTCCGCGGGAACGGTCCCCAAGGTGTCGGCGGGCGCGGGTGCGAGCGCGAACTTCGCGGCCTGGGCGGCGGACAACCCGCGGCCGAGGTGGGCGGCCATGCGCCCGACGCGGGCGACGTCGTCGTCCGAGTACAGCCGGAATCCCCCGTCGGACCGGTCCGGGCAGAGCAGGCCGTAGCGACGCTCCCACGCCCGGAGGAGGTCGGGGCTGACCCCGACCCGATCACTGAACTCTCCGATTCGGAGGTATCCGCCGGCCATGAGGGGGAGGATAGACGGAACCGGACAAACATTCAACAGACACTTGACAAACTTTGGACAGTCGGTCATGCTCCTCTCATTCCTGGACAAACATTGGACAGGATCCACTCGGGTCACCGGCCCGGGACCGCACGGGAACCCGGCTCCGCCGGTCCCGGACCCTCAACAGGAGACACGCACCATGAAGCGACTGCTCATCCCCCTCAGCATGCTGGCGGTGCTGCTCGTGGCCGCCCCCGCGGCCGCCAGCGACCACGACGGTGGCGACACCGGCACCGTGACCGTCCTGCACGGCGTCCCCGGCCTCGACGTCGACGTCTACGCCAACGGCGAGATCCTCATCGAGGGCTTCGCCCCCGGTGACAGCTTCGGCCCGACCGACCTGCCCGCCGCCGACTACGCCATCACCGTCTTCCCCGCCGGGGAGGACCCCGAGGGCGACCCCGCCATCTCCGCCGACGTGACCGTCCCGGCCGGCGTGAACGCCACCGCGATCGCCCACCTCGACGCCGACGGCGCCCCGACCCTGTCGGTCTTCGTCAACGACGTAAGCCAGATCGCCGCCGGTGAGACCCGGCTCGTGGTCCGCCACACCGCCGCCTTCGGGCCGGTCGACGTGCTGGCGAACGACGGCGCGGTCATCGAAGGACTGACCAACCCGAACGAGAGCGACGCACTGAGCGTCCCCGCCGACACCTACTCCGTCGCGGTCACCGCAGCCGGCGACCCCGACACCGAGGCACTGCGTGCCGACCTCGACCTCGAGGAGGGCACCGCGTACTTCGTGCACGCCATCGGTGACCCGGGGGCGGAGACCTTCGACGTCCTCATCCAGACCGTCGACGGCCTGCACACCGCGCCGGCCGAGGTCCACACCGGCACCGGCGGCCTCGCCGCCGACGGCGGCAGCGCGGTTCCGGCCGCAGCCACCGCAGCGGTGATCGGCCTGCTCGGCCTCGCACTGGCCACCCGGCCCGTGCTCGCGCGTCGCCGCTGAGTACCCGGTCGAGACGTCGTGGCGCGGCCCGGACACCGGGTCGCGCCACGGCCCGTCACCCAACCTCCACGCTCCACGAGGACGACCCATGACCCGGATCCGGCACCTGGCGCTGGCCGCCCTCCTGCTGCTCACCGCCGCCTGCGCCGCGGATGTCCCCACCGACGCCGCACCACAGCCCGACCTCCCGCCGCCCGAGACGGAACCCGCCAGCGTGCCCGCGGCCCCGGCGTCCACCGCAGCCCCGGCGTCCACCGCGGCCCCGGACACCGTGGCCGTCCCCCGGACCTCGGCCCGGCTCGCGGACCACGTCGCACGTCAGACGGCCCCGCCCACCTCGCTGCGGATCCCCGCGATCGACGTGGACGCCCCGGTCCGCGGCGTCGGCACCGACACCAACGGTGACCTCGAGGTCATCGACGACGTCGAGCACGTCGGCTGGTACCGCCACGGCCCGAGCCCGGGCGATGACGGCTCGGCCGTCCTGGCCGCCCACGTCGACACCGCGAAGGACGGGCCCGGCGTGTTCTTCGACCTCGCGCGCCTGGAGGTCGGCGACCTCCTCGAAGTCGTCCGCGACGACGGGACCACCACGACGTTCGTGGTGGACGGGCTCTCACGCCACGCCAAGGCCGACCTGCCGGTCGACGACCTCTTCGCCCGCGACGGCACCCCGCGCCTGGCGCTGATCACCTGCGGTGGCGACTTCGACCCCGACCGCCGGGCCTACTCGGACAACGTCGTGGTCACGGCCACGGCGGCCGATGCGTAAGGGCAACCGTCGCGTCAGGCGGTCTTGCGGTTGCGGAACTTCGCCTTGCGGTAGTCCTTGTTCATCATCGCGATGAAGTCGACCGAGATGTCCTTGGGGCAGGCCGCCTCGCACTCGCGCATGTTGGTGCACGAGCCGAAGTACTCCTCCATCACCTCGACCATGTTCTCGGCCCGCTCGTAGCGCTCGGGCTCGCCCTGCGGCAGCACGTTGAGGTGCTGCATCTTGGCGGAGGTGAACAGCTGCGCGGCACCGTTCGGGCAGGCCGCCACGCAGGCGCCACAGGCGATGCAGGCCGCGGCATCCATCGAAAGGTCCGCGGTCTCCTTGGCGACCGGCTCCGCGTTGGCGTCGGGCGCCGAGCCGGTGTCGACGGTGATGTAGCCACCCGCCTCGATGATGCGGTCGAACGCGGAACGGTCGACCACGAGGTCCTTCTGCAGCGGGAACCCGGCGGCGCGCCAGGGTTCGATGACGATCTCGTCGCCGTCGGAGAAGGATCGCATGTGCAGCTGGCAGGTGGCGGTGTTCTCCGGCCCGTGTGCCTGGCCATTGATCATCAGTCCGCAGGTCCCGCAGATGCCCTCGCGGCAGTCGTGGGCGAACTCGATGGGGTCCTCACCCTCGTTGGTGAGGTCCTCGTTGACCGCGTCGAGCATCTCGAGGAACGACGAGTCCTCGCTGATATCGGTGGCCTGGTAGGTCTCGAACCGGCCCGGTGCGTCCGGCCCGGCCTGCCGCCAGACTCGCAGGGTGAGGTTCACTTGTAGCTCCTCTGGGTGAGCTTCACGTACTCGAACTCGAGCGGTTCGGTGTGCAGATTGGGAGCGCCCGGGTCCCCGGTCCACTCCCAGGCGGCGACGTAGGAGAAGTTGTCGTCGTCGCGCAGCGCCTCACCCTCCTCGGTCTGGTGCTCCTCGCGGAAGTGACCGCCGCACGACTCCTCGCGCTCGAGGGCGTCACGACACATCAACTCGGCGAGTTCGAAGAAGTCACGAACCCGCTCGACCTTCTCCAGGGACTGGTTGAGGGTGTCGGGTGTGCCGGTGACCCGCACGTCCTGTTCGAACTCGGCGCGCAGGGCCGGGATCTCGGCCAGGGCCTTCTCGAGGCCCTCCTTGTTGCGGGCCATGCCGCAGTAGTCCCACATGATCTTGCCGAGCGCCCGGTGGAAGTAGTCCACCGAACGGGTGCCCTTGATCGACATCCAGTGCTCGATGCGGCCCCGGACGTCGGACTCCGCCTCGACGAAGGCCTCGTGGTCGGTGCCAACCGGCTTCTCACCGAGCATCGGCGCGAGGTAGTCGCCGATCGTGTAGGGCAGCACGAAGTAGCCGTCCGACAGCCCCTGCATCAGCGCCGAGGCGCCCAACCGGTTCGCCCCGTGGTCCGAGAAGTTCGCCTCACCGATCGCGAACAGCCCCGGCACCGTGGTCTGCAGGTGGTAGTCCACCCACAGCCCGCCCATCGTGTAGTGGGGCGCCGGGTAGATGCGCATCGGGACCTGGTAGGGGTCCTCGCCGGTGATCTGGGCGTACATGTCGAACAAGTTGCCGTACTTGTCCTTGATGGCCGCGAGCCCCAGGCGCTCGATCGCGTGGGAGAAGTCGAGGTACACCCCGTTCTTCTGCTTGCCGACGCCCTTGCCCTGGTCGATCTGGTCCTTGGCGTTGCGCGACGCGACGTCGCGCGGCACGAGGTTGCCGAACGCGGGGTACTTGCGTTCGAGGTAGTAGTCGCGCTCGTCCTCGGGGATCTCGTGCGGCGGACGGGTGTCGTCGGGGTCCTTGGGCACCCAGATCCGACCGTCGTTGCGCAGCGACTCACTCATCAGCGTGAGCTTGGACTGGAACTCGTCACTCTGCGGGATGCAGGTCGGGTGGATCTGGGTGAAGCACGGGTTGGCGAACGCCGCGCCCTTGCGGTGGGCGCGCCAGATGGCGGTGGCGTTGCAGCTCATCGCCATCGTGGACAGGTAGAAGGCGTTGGAGTAGCCGCCGGTCCCCAACACGACCGCGTGCGCGGAGTGGCGACT
>SLRZ01000086.1 GCA_007130695.1 Nitriliruptoraceae bacterium | reverse complement strand
AGTACGGCCACGTCCCTGGACACGGTCCCCCCTGGATCGGTACGGCGCGACGTCGTCGCGTCCGCGGCCGGCGCGTACGTGTGTGCCGCCCGGAGCGTTCTCGTCCGGTGTAGCAGAGTGGTCCACCAGTCGTCTGCGGGGGCCGGACCCCGCAGAGGCTGCCGGGGGTGTAGCGCGGGTGCCGGCGCGGGAATGGATGCGAGAACCGTTCCGGTAACGTGCCCGGCTCCTCGTGCTCCTGGAACCACCGTGCTCGTGCCCACACCCCCGCGCCGCGCCGCGGTCATCGGTGTGCTCGTCGTGTGCAGCGGGGCCGCCGCGCTCATCTACCAGGTCCTGTGGGTCCGCCAGCTGGGTCTCCTGCTCGGCAGCACCGCCCAGGCCGCCGCGCTGGCGATCGCGATCTTCTTCGCGGGCCTGGCGACCGGGGGCGCCTACTGGGGCCGTCGGGCGACCACGGTGACGAGCGGGCTGCGGGGGTTCGGGCAGCTGGAGTTGGCCGTCGCGGCGACGGCCCTCGGACATTTCCTCCTGCTGCCGGTCTACCACGCGATGTACCCCGCGTTGTACGGCGCCGTCGGACAGCGTCCCGGGGCCGACCTGCTCCTCAAGGTGCTGGTCGCCACCCTGGTGCTGTTGCCGCCGTCGTTCCTCATGGGCGGGACGTTGCCGATGGTCGGCCAGCACCTGGTTCGACGGCGGGCCGAGCTCGGGCGGGTCGGCACCCGGCTGTACGCGCTCAACACCGCCGGCTCCGCGACGGGCGCGCTGGCCGCCGGGTTCGTGCTGCCGGTCCTGCTCGGCTTCCGGTGGGCGTACCTGCTCGCGGTCGGCATCGACCTGGTGGTCGGGGGCGTGGCCATCGCCCTCGCCCGGCGTGAGGCGCCCGGCCGGGTGCCCGCCGCCCCCGTCACCACCGTGGTCGGCCGGGAGGTCGGTGCGGACGGGCCGGACCGGCCGTCGCTGCCCCCGCGGGGCGGACGGCCGGTGCCCCGCTGGGTCGCGCTGGTCGCGTTCTCCTCTGGTGCCGCGACCCTGGCCGTGGAGATCCTGTGGACCCGGGCGTTCGCGCAGGTGCTGCAGAACTCGGTCTACACCTATGCGCTGGTGCTGACGACCTTCCTGCTCGCCCTGGCCACCGGCGCTGCGATCGCGAACCGGCTCTGTCGGCTGGCCCGACCGCGGGCGGAGACCGTGCTGGTCGCGCTGCTGGTGGCGTCGGGCATCGCGACGGCGACCTCGCCCTGGGTGATCCACCTGGCCACGGACGGGCTCGCCTACGTCGGCGCGGACGCCGGCTGGAGCGGCTACCTCGTCGCGGTCGCCGTCCTGGCCGCCGTGGTCATGCTGGTGCCGGCGACGGTCTTCGGCACGGTGCTGCCGTTCCTGTTGCGCACCCTGGAGTCCGGGCGGGGGGCGCCGGGCGAGGCGATCGGACGGCTGGTCGCGGTCAACACCGCCGGCGCGATCGTGGGTTCGTTGGCCGCCGGGTTCGTGCTGTTGCCGACGCTGGGGGTGTGGCGGAGCCTCGTGGCCGTGTCCGCCGTGTACCCCGCCGTCCTGCTGATCCTCGCGCTGCGGCGGGTCGGCGTCCGCCGCCGGGCGACGGCGGTGCTCGCGGCGACGGCCGTGGGGGCCGGCATCGTGGCGGTGCCGGTCGAGTTCGACGCGGTGCGGGAGCGGCCCGGGGTCTCGGAACGGGTCCTCGAACTGCGCGAGGGCGTCCAGGCCAACGTGGCGGTCGTGGAGGCCGGCGCGAACCGCAGCATCCGTGTGAACAACTACTACACCCTCGGGTCGACCAGTGCCCAGCACGCCGAGCGGGACCAGACCCTCGTGCCCCTGCTCACGCACCCGACACCGCCGCGGTCGGTGTTCTTCCTGGGGCTGGGCACCGGTATCACCGCCGGGGCGGCGCTCTCGCTGCCCGTCGAGCGCGTGGTGGTGTGCGAACTGCTCGAGGACGTGGTCGCGGCCGCGGAGGACCACTTCCGCCTGTACACCAACGGGCTCTTCGCCGACCCCCGGGCGTCGGTGACCGCGGAGGACGGGCGCACCTGCCTGCGTCGCAGCGACGAGCGCTACGACGTGATCGTCAGCGACCTGTTCACGCCGTGGAAGGCCGGGACCGGCAACCTCTATACGCGCGACCACTACGCCGCCGCGCGTCAGCGCCTCGAGCCGGGTGGCCGCTACGTCCAGTGGGTGCCGCTCTACCAGGTCTCCGAGTTCGAGCTGGGCAGCATCGCCCGCACCATGGACGAGGTGTTCGACGAGGTGGTCGCCTGGCGGGGCGACTTCTTCTCGGAGCGCTCCGTGCTCGCGCTGGTGGGTTCGGACGGGGGCCAGCCGCTGGATCTGGAGGCGGCGGTGGACAACGTGCGGGCGCTGCAGCCAGAGGTCGACGCGGCCGAGGCGGAGGCCACGCTGCTGCGCATGTACGCGGGCAACGTCTCCGCGGGCGGCCACTTCGCCCGCCATCCGCGCAACACCGACGAGCGGCCCGTCATCGAGTACCGCGCCCCGCGCACCCACCGGGAGGCGCGTGCCGGCACCACCTCGCTGGTCGTCGGTGAGGAACGCGAACGGATCTACGACGAACTGCTGGCGGCGAGCCCACCCGGCGACGACCCCTTCCTCTCGCGGGTCCCCGCCGAAGCCCGGGAGCAGGTGCTGGCCGGGCGCGACTGGTCGGCACACGTCTGGGCCGGCAGCCAGCAGCGCTCGCGGACGGCGGACGAGGCCGAGCAGCGCTTCCGGGAACGTGCCGGGGACCTGCCCGACGTCACCACGCCGGCACGGACGTGGTGGGTGCGAGGTACGCGGTAGCGCGACCGCTACCGTCCGCCGACCAGATGCGGGGAGTGCAGATGCGGGTGTTGGTGACCGGCGGGGCCGGTTTCGTCGGGGCGAACCTGGTCCGGGCGCTGCTCGACGAGCCGATGGTGACGGCGGTGCACGTCATCGACGACCTCTCCACCGGGGACCGGGCCAACCTCGACGGACTCGACGCCGACCTGACCGTGGGCTCGGTCAACGACGCCGACCTGCTGGACCGTGCGGCCGAGGGTGTGGACGCCATCGTCCACCTCGCCGCCCGCCCGTCGGTCCCCCGGTCGGTCCAGGATCCCGTCGCCACACACCACGCGAACACCACCGGGACCCTGAACGTCCTGGAGGCGGCACGTCGGGTCGGCCGCCCGCAGGTGATCATGGCGTCGTCGTCGTCGGTGTACGGGGCGAACCCGACCCTGCCGAAGTCGGAGGACCTGTGTCCCGCGCCGATGTCCCCGTACGCCGCGTCGAAGCTCGCCGGGGAGAGCTACGCCCTGGCCTACGCCAACTGCTTCGACCTGCCCGTGCTGGTCTTCCGCTTCTTCAACGTCTTCGGACCCCTCCAGCCCGCCGGGCACGCCTACGCGGCCGCGATCCCGACGTTCCTCGACGCGGCGCTGCGCGGGGAACCGATCCCGGTCCACGGTGACGGTGGCCAGACCCGCGACTTCACCTACGTCGGGTCGCTCGCGGCCGTGGTCGTGGAGGCGGTCACCGGACGGATCAGCTCCCAGACGCCGGTCAACCTGGCGTTCGGCTCACGTCGGTCCCTGCTGGACGTCATCTCCGATATCGGCACGGCGCTCGGCCGGGAACCCGAGCGCGAACACCAGCCCCCCCGGGTCGGTGACGTCCGTCATTCGCAGGCGGACCAGACCCGGCTGCGGGAGCTGTTCCCGCAGGTGAAGCCCACGCCGTTCGAGGAGGGGCTCGCCCGCACCGTCGAATGGTTCAAGACCCTGCCGGACTACGCGTGAGCGAGCCCGACCCGCCGATCCGCATCTACCTCTCTCCGCCCGAGGTCGGCCCGGACGAGCGGGCCCTGCTGCTGGACGCCTTCGACTCCAACTGGATCGCGCCGCTCGGGCCCCACGTCGACGCCTTCGAGCAGGAGATGGCCGACCACCTCGGCATCGAGCACGCCGTGGCGTTGTCCTCCGGCACCGCGGCGTTGCACCTCGCGCTGCTGCAGGCGGGGGTCGGCCCGGGTGACCGGGTGCTGTGCTCCGATCTGACCTTCGTCGCCTCGGCCAACGCCATCCGGTACGTGGGCGCGCAGCCGGTGTTCGTCGATGCGGACCCGGCCTCGTGGAACCTGGACACCGGCCTGGTCGCGGAAGAGCTACGTGCCGCCGTGGCCGGCGGCCGGCCCTACGCGGCGGTGCTGGCGGTCGACCTGTACGGCCGCTGCTGCGACTACGCGGAGCTCGAGGCGGTCTGCGCCGAGGTCGGGGTGCCGCTCATCGAGGACGCGGCGGAGGCCCTGGGCGCGACCTACCGCGATCGGTCCGCCGGCACCTTCGGGGACTTCGGGGTGCTGTCGTTCAACGGCAACAAGATCATCACGACCTCTGGTGGGGGGATGCTGCTGACCCGCGACGGCGAGGTGGCCGCGCGCACCCGATTCCTGGCAACCCAGGCGCGCGAGCCGGCGCCGCACTACGAACACGCCGAGGTGGGGTTCAACTACCGCCTGAGCAACCTGCTGGCCGCCCTCGGGCGGGGGCAGTTGGGCAACCTCGAGGACAAGGTCTCCCGGCGGCGGGCGATCGCGCGGCGCTACCGGGAGCGGCTGGGGAGCCTGCCGGGTCTCGTGTTCGCCCCGGGGCCCGATGCCGACCACCGCCCCAACGACTGGCTGACCTGCCTCACGATCGACCCCGGCGAGGCACGGGCGGACCGGGAGGCCGTGCGCACGCACCTGCGGTCGCTGGGGATCGAGGCACGGCCGGTGTGGAAGCCGATGCACCGGCAGCCCGCCTACCGCGATGCGCCCAGCATCGGTGGCGCGGTCGCGGCGGGCCTGTTCGAGCGGGGGCTGTGCCTGCCGTCGGGGTCCTCGTTGACCGACGACGAGCACGATGAGGTCTGCCTCGAAGTCGAGCGAAAACTGGCTGGTTGACCCGGGGAATTCACGCTTCGTTAGAGAGTATGACGCAGAGTGGTTTGGGCGTTTGACGACTCTCCGATACCCAAGACCACGGAGCGTTATTTTCGATTGCGCACAGCGCTCGTATTCGTGCGAAGACAAAGTTCCACGCCTGGGACCCAGGTCCCGGTCTTTTCGTGTTTCTCCGGTTGCTGGCGAGACGGAGTCGTTGTTTGACTTGCAACCCGGAGTCCCGAGACGGCGCCGTGGCGGCCCATGCAGGCCTGTTTTCGGACTAGCCCTCCTTGACGTTGCAGGTACCCCGCCAGGTCGTCGACCACGCTCCGTAGCCGACCCGCAGGGCAATGCGGCACTTGATGGATCTCGATGCGGGGTCCTATCCTGAGAGTTGTGGCTGTAGATAACGACTTCTGAAGAACGGCGGCATCACGGCAGTCACCGCACTGGGGAACCGGCGCACAATCCGGACGGTGGGCGCCGACGAATATCACGGCTGGCTAGGCACGACCGATAGCCGACCATGGGGCAGCGGGGACGCAGGTGATCGCACAGCAGCAGGGGGCAACGAGTACCGGGGGCGGCGACCTCCCCACTCCGTGGTGGGTATCGCTCGCCCGCCGCTGCGTGCGGGCACCCGGCGACCTCGCGCTCGGCGTCCTCGACGGCGTGATGGTGGTCGCTGCCTTCGCGGTCATGTTCCTCGTCCGCTACGAGTTCACGGTCCCCAGCGGAGCGTGGAACGGGCTGGTGCGTTTCCTCCCGGTGGCGATCGTGGTGCAGGTGATGGCCAATCGGCTCGCCGGCCTGTACGGGCCTGTGTGGGAGCAGGCCAGCGTCCTGGAGGCCAAGCGGATCCTGGCCGCGGGCCTTGTCGCGACCACCGGGCTCTTCGCCTGGATGACCGTGGGCACGCGCCTCGTGCCGCTGTCGGTTGCGCTCACTGGGGGACTCGTCGTCACCGGCCTGATGGGGGTGCTGCGCTTCCAGACGCGACTGTTCGCCTTCAAGCGGCGTGGCGGCGACGGCGCACTACACACCCTGGTCGTCGGCGCCGGAGAGTCGGGTGGCGCGCTGCTGCGCGAGACCGGCCGCAACCCCCAGAGCACCATCGAGGTGGTTGCCGTGCTCGACGACGACCCGCGCAAGATCGGCCGCTGGGTCGGCAACGTCAAGATCGTGGGCGGCATCGACGCGCTCGGCGAGGTGGGTCGCGGCCTCCAGGTCGACCAGGTGCTGCTGGCGATCCCGTCGGCCGACTCCGCGCTCGTGCGGCGGGTGGCTGACGCGACCGCCGAACTGGGCGTGCCCCTGAAGGTGCTGCCAAGCGTCAGCGAGTTGCTCAACGGCGAGGTCCACCTGCGCGACGTGCGCGACCTGTCCATCGACGACCTGCTCGGCCGCCAGCCCGTCTCCACGGACCTCGAGTCGGTCGCCACGATGATTCGCGGCCGCCGTGTCCTGGTCACCGGCGGTGGGGGCTCCATCGGCTCCGAGATCGTGCGTCAGGTCGCCGAGTACGACCCGGCACGCCTGGTCGTACTCGACCGCGACGAGACACACCTGTTCGACTCGATGGCCGCCATCGGGGATCGTGCCCAGCCGGTGCTGCTCGACATCCGCGACCGAGACCGACTCGAGCGGCTGCTGCGCGATGAGCGCCCCGAGATCGTCTTCCACGCCGCCGCCAACAAGCACGTGCCGCTACTGGAGAGCCACGCCGCCGAGGCCGTCAGCACCAACGTGGTCGGCACGGACAACCTGGTCGCCGCCGCCCGTCACGCCGGTGTGGCGCGCTTGGTCTTCGTCTCGACGGACAAGGCGGTGCAGCCGACCAGCGTGATGGGTGCCTCGAAGCGGCTCGGTGAGCAGGTGGTGCTCTCTGGAGCGCCTGCCGGAGCCGGCTGGTGCGTGGTGCGCTTCGGCAACGTGCTCGGCAGCCGTGGCAGCGTGGTGCCCACGTTCGTACGTCAGATCCGCGAGGGCGGCCCGGTCACGCTCACACACCCCGAGATGACCCGCTACTTCATGAGCATCCCCGAGGCCGTCCAGCTGGTGTTGCAGGCCGCTGCAACCGCAGAAGACCGCGAGGTCTTCATGCTGGACATGGGCGAGCCGGTGCGGATCATGGACCTCGCCTCGCGGATGATCACGCTCGCCGGCCACAAGGTCGGTGTCGACATCCCTATCGAGATCACGGGACTGCGACCTGGCGAGAAGCTCACCGAAAAGCTGCACGCCCCCGAGGAGCGTCCCAGTCTCACCAGCCACCCCAAGGTCGTTCGACTGCACTCCGTGATCCCGAGGGCCGCCGATGCGCAAGATGTCGTGCATCGGCTGTCCGCGGCCGTCCGGACGCGCGACGACGACACAGCGCGGGAGCTCTTGCTCGCCGGGCTCGCGCCCGTCATGCTGAACCGGGATCCTGAGACGGCGACGTCTCGGTCGTGGGGCAGGACGGGACGCGAGCGGGCCGAGGATCGCTTGCGCGTGACCTCCTCGGAGACGACAGCATGAACAGGGGATACCAGCGTCCGACGTCCTGCCACCTGGCGGGCCGCGGAGCAGAAGGCGGAGAGATGAAGATCAGGATTCTGGCCACGATGAGCCTAGCGACGCTCCTGGTGCTGGCGCTGTTCGCCGGCCCGGCGCTCGCCCAACAGGAGATCCCCGAGGACCTCCAGGACAACCTCGTCGAGGGAGCACCCGACGAGATCCCTGAGGGGATGGAACTCGACGAGTTCGTCGCCACCTACGTTCCCGACGAGGTGGAAGGGGTCGTCATCGAACGGGAGGAGCCGGAGGAGCCGGTAGAAGTCCAGCCGTCCGTCCAGGAGGAGCCTGAGGTCGAGGTTCTGGCCGAGGTCCAGGAGCGCCTGCCCGTCACGGGTGGCGACCTGCTGGGTATCGCCATCATCGGGCTGGTGCTGACCGCGCTGGGCTTCTTCGCCGTCCGCCGCGGGCGCTCGCGCCCCTCAGCTCAGAAGGGGTGACCGACATGAACCCCAACGACTCTGAGCACGTCCGAGCAGGACAGGAGAACGACATGAACGAGGAGCCGACCCAGGACCTGGCGTCCTCCGATCTCTCACGGCGCAAGATGCTGCAGCGCAGCGCCTTCGTCGTCGGCGCCGCGGCGGTGTGGTCCACGCCGATCGTGCAGACCCTCGGCCAGCGTCCTGCCGCGGCCAGCAGCCATGATGACTTCGGTGCGAACTTCTGT
>SLRZ01000033.1 GCA_007130695.1 Nitriliruptoraceae bacterium | reverse complement strand
TCCAGGTCGCGGTCCGTCCCGAACCGTCCGGTGCGCACCGCGGGGAGCGCTCGGGAAGACCGCGAGGAGGCTCCGTGACGACATGGCAGGTCTGGCTGGCCGGGCTCGGCAGCGTGATGGGACTGATGCTGGTCACGTGGATCGCGAGTGTCGTGCGGCGCGACGCGAGCCTCGTCGACCGGGTCTGGGGCCTGGGCTTCGTCGTGCTCGCGCTGACCTACGCCCTGCTGGGGGAGGGCGCGACGCTGCGCACCTGGCTGATCGTGGCGCTGGTCGCCGTGTGGGGACTGCGGCTGTCGATCTATCTCACCTGGCGTAACTGGGGTGAGGGTGAGGACAAGCGTTACCAGTCGATGCGGCGCCGGGCATCGGGGTCGTTCGCGCTCAAGAGCCTGGTGACCGTCTTCGGCCTGCAGGGCCTGCTGGCGTGGCTGATCTCACTGCCGCTGCTGGCGGCGGCCACGGCCGGCAGCCCCTCGGGCCTGACCTGGCTCGACGGGCTGGGGGTCGCGGTATGGCTGCTCGGCTTCGTGTTCGAGGCCGGCGGAGACTGGCAGCTGTCACGCTTCCTCGCCGACCCGGCCAACCGCGGCAGGGTCATGGACCGGGGACTGTGGCGCTACACCCGCCACCCCAACTACTTCGGCGACACCACGCTGTGGTGGGGCTACTTCCTGATCGCCCTGGCGACGGGGGCGTGGTGGGCGGCGTTCGGCTCGGCGCTGATGACGTTCTTCATCGTCAAGATCAGCGGCGTCGCGATGACCGAACGCAGCATGACCAAGAGTTCACGAGAGGGTCACGAGGAGTACGTGCGCCGCACCAACGCGTTCTTCCCCGGCCCGCCCGACTCGGACTGATCGGGGCGGGACCCGGCACGCACGCCGGGGGCACCGACCCGTCCGCGACGCCTGGCCCCTGCCGGGATCAGAAACGCTTGTTGACCCGCTCGGCCTCGATGCGCAGGATCACCCGCTCCGAGGTGATCTCGGCCGGGTAGTCCCGACCCACGTATCGCTGGGCCATCGCGTCGATGTGGTCGCGAGCCTCCTGACCGCCGACCGCCTCGACGACCCGGCCGCGTACCTCGAGGTAGCGGTAGGGGTCGTCGAGCAGCCAGATCGTGACCGTGACCCGTGGGTCGCGCTGCACATTGCGGTACTTCTGGCGGTGCACCTCGGTGTTGATCAGCAGGTGCTGCTCGTCCGCGTCGATCCACATCACCTGCGTCTGGGGGTGGCCGTCCGGCAGCAGCGTGGTGAGCATGGCGAAGTGCTCGGCGGTCGCGAGCGAACGGACCTCGGGGTCGAGCGACACGGTCGGGCCTTTCGGCGGCGGCGGTACCCGTCACGGTAGGGGGCCGGCCCTTCACACGGGCCGGCCGGTCGACCGGCTCGGGTACGGTTTTGCTCCCGATGCAGGAGGGACACACCGCCGTGGGTGACGACGTCTTCGAGTTGGACCAGACCACCTGGGACACGCTGGTGGAGCACTCCTGGTCGGACTTCCCCTACGAGGTCTGTGGTCTGCTCGGGATCCGGCCCGACGGGAGCATCGCGCACTATCCGATCGACAACGCCGAACGGTCGATGACCTACTACATCATGGAGCCCCGGCAGCTGTTGCGGGCGATGCGCGAGATCGAGGACGAGGGGTGGGGACTGGCGATCTACCACTCCCACACCCACTCGCAGGCCTACCCCTCCGAGACCGACATCCGGCTCGCGGCCTATCCGGAGGCGACCTACCTCATCGTCACCCTCCAGGACCGCGACCACCCCGACATCCGTGGCTTCGACATCATCGACGGCGAGGTCACCGAGAAGCGCGTCGTCGTGCGCGAGGAGGCCGCCTGACATGGCACTGCCCCTGCCCGCCTGGCGTGCGGCGATGAAGGCCGCCCCGGTCGCGATCGAGGTCGCCCGCCAGGTCGACCGCAAGCTGCGCCCGCACATCCGCGCCTACCAGGCCGCACGGGCCGTCGACGGCCACGTCGCGAGCTGGACCGACGGTGACGGGGTGCACTGGGTCGTCTTCCCCGACGCGGCCGGCCGACCCCTGCGGGCCTTCCCGCCGCTGTCGGACCGGGAGCTCGACACGGTCCACGAACGCATCGACCGCGACACGTTGCGCCCCCATCACGAACTGCCGGAGGAGGCGGTGCGTGCCCGCGCCGAGCGGGTGGCCGAGCTCCCGGCCCGGCTCCGCAACCGCGGCCGGGGCTGACCGGCCGTCACACCTGCGCGCGCAGGTGGCCCGCCAGGTCCCCCCGCTCGTCCACCTCGACCGCGGTCAGCTCCAGCCACGCCGCCAGGTCCGACAGTTCCGCGGCCAGTTCCCGGGCCACCGCGACCCGGTCGACGCCGTCCTCGGCGAAGGCGCCCCGTACGTGCAGCCGACCGCCGGCGCGGTCCGCCTTGAGATCGACGCGGCCGACCAGCCGGTCGCCCAGCAGGAACGGCAGCACGTAGTAGCCGTGGACCCGCTGTGCCTCCGGCACGTAGATCTCGATGCGGTAGTGGAAGTCGAACAGGCGCTCCAGGCGGGGGCGGAACCACACCACCGGGTCGAAGGGGGAGAGCAGCGTGCGTGCCGGGATGCTCCTGGCCGTCCTCGCACCCCGGTCGAGGTAGGCCGTCTCGCGCCAGCCCTCGACCCGTACCTCCTCGAGTTCGCCGGCGGTGACCAGGTGGGCCAGGGCCGGGAGTGCTTCGGCCTGGGGGAGACGGTGGTGGTCGGCGAGGTCGGTGGCCGCCCCGACACCGTGGGCCCGGACCGCACGGCGCAGCAGCTCCCGGACGGCGATCTCCCGGGGCGGGGGCTCGACGGCCAGGACCTCGGCGGGCAGTACCCGCTCGGTGAGGTCGTAGCGGACGACGAACGCGCCGGTGCGGTCGTGGACCGCCAGCCGGCCGGTCGCGGTCAGCCAGTCCAGGGCGATCTTGCCCTTCGGTGAACCCCACCAGGGGCCGGTGCGCTGCCCGGGATCGTCGAGGTCGCGGACGCTGGTGGGCCCCCGGCGGGCGACCTCTTCGAGGACCCGGTCCGGGTAGGTGGGATCCTCGCGCAGCAGTCGCTCGGCGCGCCGGCCCCGACCCGCCTCGCCGCGCCGGTGGGCCAGCAGCGGCCATGCCTCCACGCCGGTCATCGAGGCGACGTGGATCCAGCCCTCGAACGCCTCCCGGGAACGCCACAGCCACCGGTCCCGTGCCGAGCGGTCATGGGCACCCAGTCGGGACCAGAACGGCAGCTCGTGGGCACGGGCCAGCACGTTGACCGAGTCCAACTGCACGATGTCGACGGCGTCGAGCACCCGGCGCAGATGCCGGACGTCGCGCCGGCTCGTGGCGGACGGCCGGGGCCGGTCCAGCCCCTGGGCGGTCAGGACCAGGCGTCGTGTCCGGTCGCGGGAGAGGGTGCGCATCGCACGGGACGCTACAGCGCCCGCCCACGTCCGGGTGGATGCTGCGGTGCGCGCTGGGAGGCGAAACCGTCGGGGTTGCTCGGATGGCGCGCCCGGCGGGGTCATACTCGTGGCGGTGAGCGGATGCGTCACCCGCCGGTGGAAGAAGCTGCGACGCCGGGCCCTTACGGGGGCGGGGCGTCGCGGTTCGGCGGGGACGCCGGGCAGAGGGAGTGGTGGATGACCGAGCTGCGGCCGGGGCAGTTGATGGACGGCAATGTCCGCGTGGTCACGATCGACGAGGCGGTCCGGGACGCCCGCGCGGCGCTCGACGAGTACGAGCGTCGCTACGGGGTGGTCTCGGAGCGTCGGGCGGAGGCCTTCACGGACTCCGCCGGTCGCCTGCACCCCACCGGGGCGTACCTGCAGTGGACCTCGATGCTGGAGCGCTGGCGCCAACTGACGTCCGCCCCGCCGGCGGTGTAGCGGTCGGCGGCGCGACCCACCCGGGTTCGCGACGTTTGCCCCACCGGTCTCGGGTCCCTTGGGCGCCGTGGGTACGCTCTGCCGTCGAGACCGCAGGGTGGCCCGGGCCCTCGCCCGTGGCCGACACCCGCCAGCCAACATCGATCCAGTCGAGGCCAGCATGCCCGTCGTCCGCATCCCCACCGTCCTGCGCAAGCACACCGACGGGCAGGCCAAGGTCGAGGCCGCCGGCGGGAACGTGCGCGAGGTCCTCCGGCAGCTCGTCAGCGACCACCCCGGCGTCGAGGACCAGCTCTTCGACGGTGACGAGGTCCGCGGCTTCATCAACGTCTACGTCGACGACGAGGACATCCGCTACGTGGAGGGGCTCGACACCCCCGTCGAGGACGGCGCCGAGGTCGCGCTGATGCCGGCGGTCGCCGGCGGTGCGGGGCCGGCCCGCGGGCCGAGGGCCGGCCGGGGCCTCCGCGCCTAGCCCACACCCACCGTGAACGGCACGAGGACCCTGGCAGGGACACGCCGATGCGCTTCGACGACGTCACCCAGGCCATCGGCAACACGCCGCTGGTGGGGCTGCCGCATCTCTCCCCGCCGGGCTACCGCATCTTCCTCAAGCTCGAGGGCCACAACCCGACCGGGTCGGTCAAGGACCGGGTCGCGAAGTACCTGATCGAACAGGCCGAGAAGAGCGGCGAGCTGACCGAGGGCCGGCGGATCCTGGAGCCGACCTCCGGCAACACCGGTATCGCCCTGGCCGCGATCTGCCGGGTCAAGGGCTACCCGCTGACCTGCGTGATGCCGGAGAACACCTCCGAGGAGCGCAAGCAGCTGCTGACGATGTTCGGTGCCGAGCTGGTGTACTCGCCGGCCACCGAGGGCTCCAACGGCTCCGTGCGTGTCGCCCGCGAGATGGCCGCCGCGGACCCCGAGGTCTACATGCCGTTCCAGTACGGCAATTCCGCCAACGCGCTGGCGCACTACGAGACCACGGCGCCCGAGATCATCGCCGACCTGCCCGAGGTCGCCGCCTTCGTGGCGGGGCTGGGCACGGGCGGCACGGTGACCGGGGCGGGGCGCCGGCTGAAGTCCTGGAATCCCGGGGTGAAGATCTACGCCGCCGAGCCCGAGTACGGCGACCTCGTCTACGGGTTGCGCAACCTCGACGAGGGCTACGTCCCCGAGGTGCTGGACCAGTCGGTCCTCGACAGCCGCATCAAGGTCAACTCCCTGAAGGCCCTGGAGGCCACCCGCCGCCTCGCCGAGGAGGAGGGGATCTTCGCCGGGGTGTCGACCGGTGCTTCGCTGGCCGTGGCCATCCGCGTCTGCAAGCGCCTGCCCGAGGGTTCCGACATCGTCGCGCTCTCGCCGGACGGCGGCTGGAAGTACCTCTCGACCGGCGCCTATGCGCCGGGTGACGTGGCCAAGATCGCCGAGCGCATCTCCGGCACGCTCTGGGCGTGAGCCGGCCTGAGCCGGCCTGAGTCGCCCTGGGGCGTGGGCCGGCCGGTCCGTGCCTCGTCGTGCCGTGGCCCGGGTAGCGGTCGTCGGGCTAGGATCCCGCCCGGCGGGAGAGTTGACGTGACCTTCGATCTGACGGTGCTTGGCAGCGCCGGCTCGCACACGGGGCCGGGGCGGGCCTGCTCGGGCTACCTCCTGCGCTCCGAGGGGATGCAGCTGCTGGTGGACGCCGGCAACGGTTCGAGCGCGAACCTGCAGACGATCACCCGCCCGGACGAACTGGACGCGATCCTGATCACCCACCGCCACGTGGACCACTGCGTGGACCTGATCGGGATGTACTACGCGCTGCGCTTCCATCCCGACGGCCCGCGCGACATCGACCTCTACGCCGCCCCCGAGGTCGTCGACGTGCTCACCGGCCTGCTGTCGCGGGACTCGGCCCTGGGCTTCCGGGAGGTCTTCAACGTCCACGAGGTCGACCCGGGTGACACGTTCGACGTCGGCCCGATGCACGTGGAGCTGATCCACGCCGTGCATCCGGTGCCCACCGTCTCCGCCGGGATCGAGGCGGACGGCCGCCGGGTGGTGTACTCGTCGGACACCGCCGGCAGCGACGAGCTCGCCGAGTTCGCCCACGGCTGCGACCTGTTCCTGTGCGAGGCCACCTGGCAGGGCGACACCCGGGGCTATCCGCCCGACATGCACCTGACCGCCCGGGACACCGGTCGGCTGGCCCGCCGGGCCGAGGTACGTCGGCTGGTGCTCACCCACATCCTCGGGTCACTGGACCGTTCGATCAGCCTCGAACAGGCGGCCGAGACGTTCCCGGGCGACGTCACCCTCGCCGAGGACCTCCGCAGCTGGCTGTTGACCTGATGGCCCGCGCAGACGGTCGTGCCGACGACGAGCTCCGCGAGGTCCACCTCGAGACGGAGGCCCAGCGCCATCCGGCGGGCTCCGCCCTGGTGGTGTTCGGTGGGACGCGGGTGCTGTGTGCCGCATCGGTGGAGGAGGGCGCGCCCCGTTTCCGGGCCCGCCGCGGCTGGGTGACCGCCGAGTACGCGATGCTGCCGGGGGCGACCGACAGCCGGGCGCGCCGCGAGCGCAACGGTCCCGGCGGGCGCTCCAAGGAGATCGAGCGGCTCATCGGGCGCAGCCTGCGGTCGGTCGTCGATCTCGACGCGTTGCCGGACGTGACCATCACCGTGGACTGCGACGTGCTCGAGGCCGACGGTGGCACCCGGACCGCGGCCATCACCGGCGGCTGGGTCGCCCTGGCCCGGGCGCTGGACCACCTCGGGCACGGTGCCGCGCTGACCGGGCAGGTCGCCGCGGTCTCGGTCGGGGTGGTCGACGACCGTCCGGTGCTGGACCTGCCCTACGAGGAGGACAGCCGCGCCGAGGTCGACATGAACGTGGTCGCCACCGCCGACGGGCGTCTGGTCGAGGTGCAGGGGACCGCCGAGGGGGCGCCCTTCGACCGGGCCGCACACGACGCGATGCTCGATCTGGCGCTGGCCGGCTGCGCGGAGCTGTGCGAGCGGCAGCGCGCGGTGCTCGGACGGGCCTGATGCGGCTGATCCTGGCCAGCGGGAACGCCAAGAAGCGTGCCGAGATCCTCTCGATCCTCGAGGGCCTCGACGTCGAGGTGGTCGCGATGACCGAGCTCGGACTCGAGGGGCCGGAGGAGGATGGCCAGACCTTCGAGGCCAACGCGCTGAAGAAGGCCCGTGCGATCGTCGAGGCGACCGGCGAGCCGGTGCTCGCCGACGACTCCGGCCTGGAGGTCGACGCGCTGGCCGGGGCACCGGGGGTCCGTTCCGCCCGCTATGCCGGCGAGGACGCCACCGACGCCGACAACAACGCCAAGCTGCTCGCCGCGCTCGACGGCGTCCCCGCGGAACGCCGCACCGCGCGGTTCGTGTGCGCCGCGGCCCTGGTCACCGCGGCCGGGGACGAGTACGTCGCGCACGGGACGATGGAGGGTCGCATCGTCGAGACCGCCCGCGGCCGTGGCGGCTTCGGTTACGACCCGTACTTCGTGGCGGCGGGTGAACAGCGGACCAACGCCGAGCTCGCCCCCGCCGACAAGGAGGCGATCAGCCACCGCGGTGCGGCGTTCCGTGCACTGCGGCCCCGGGTCGAGGAGCTGCGGGAAGGCTGAGGGCGCCGCGCGTCCCGCCGTCAGCCGATCGCGTCCTCGAGGTCTTCGAGTGCCTCGTCCGCCAGCTCGAGTTCGTCGCCGACGGTGCGGTCGGCCACGGCCAGCAGCGCGGCGATGGCACGTCCGGCGGCCTCCTGGTCGATGGCGTCGCGGTTGATCCGGTCGGCGCCGCCCTCCTTGATCGCCGCGTCGTCGACCTCGACGGTCAACTGGTCCAGCAGGCGCTCCACCCGTGCCTGCACGCGGTCCCATCCGGCCTCGCCGTCGTGTGCCGCGGCGAGTTCGCGGGTCTCCTGCAGCGCCTGGATGAGATTGAAGTCCACCGTCGCTTCCGTTTCCGTCGCGGTCGTGTCGGTCTCGGGGCGGCCACCGTGCTCCACCAGGCGGCCGAGTGCAAGACGAGCGCCACCCGTGCGGTCGGGGCCGCCCGGGTCTCCCGCCGCCGGAGCCCCCCTGGGGGCGCCCGGCGCACGTGGAGGGCCGATCTGCCGACAAACGGGCCGGGACCGGTCACGATGACATTCGTCGCCACGATCCGGTCGTGGCGACCAGGGGCTCGGGGTCGAGGCGCATGGGAGCGGGACGGGTGCGTCGTGCGGTGTGCGGCGGCATGGCCGCCGCCCTGCTGTCCGCCCTGTTCGTGCTCCCCGCCGGTGCGGCACCGGAGGAGGACGCGCCCGACGCGCGGATCGCCGACGAGTCCGAGGAGTCCGACG
>SLRZ01000223.1 GCA_007130695.1 Nitriliruptoraceae bacterium | reverse complement strand
GCCAGGCGGCGCAGCTGCATGTCGAGGATCGCCTGGGCCTGGATCTCGGAGAGCTCGAAGCGCTCCATCAGGGAGCCCTTGGCCTCGTCCGCACTGGGGGAGTTGCGGATGAGCTCGATGATCTCGTCGATCACGTCCAGCGCGATCAGCAGGCCCTCGAGGACGTGGGCGCGGTCCTGGGCCTTGCGCAGGCGGTAGCGGGTCCGCCGGGTGATGACCTCGACCTGGTGGTCGATGTAGTGGCGCAGGATCTGGTCCAGCGTCAGCGTCTTGGGCACGCCGTCGACCAGGGCCAGCATGTTCGCGCCGAAGGAGTCCTGCAGCTGGGTGTGCTTGTAGAGCTGGTTGAGCACGACCTGGGCGTTGGCATCACGCTTGAGGTCGATGACCACCCGCATGCCCTCTCGTGAGGACTCGTCGCGCAGGTCGGCGATGCCGGTGATGACCTTGGTGTTGACCAGTTGCGCGATCTTCTGCAGCAGCGAGGACTTGTTGACCATGTAGGGGATCTCGGTGACCACGATGCGCTCGCGGTCCCGGGACTTGTCGGGCTCCTCGATCGTGCACACGGCCCGGACCTTGATGGAGCCCTTGCCGGTGGTGTAGGCGTCGTAGGCGCCCTGGTTGCCGAGGATCAACCCGCCCGTGGGGAAGTCGGGAGCGGTCACGTACTGCATGAGGTCGACGGCGGTGAGGCTGGGGTCGTCGATCAGTGCGGTGGTCGCGTCGATCAGTTCGCCGAGGTTGTGCGGGGGGATGTTGGTGGCCATGCCGACGGCGATGCCGGTGGCCCCGTTGGCCAGCAGGTTGGGGAAGCGCGCCGGCAGGACGAGCGGCTCGTTCTCGTAGCCGTCGTAGTTGGGAGCGAAGTCGACGGTCTCCTCGTCGATGTCGCGGAGCAGTTCCATGGCCAGGCGGCTCAGGCGCGACTCGGTGTAGCGCATGGCCGCGGGCGGGTCGCCGTCGACGGAGCCGAAGTTGCCGTGGCCGTCGATCAGTTCGTAGCGGATCGAGAAGTCCTGGCCCATCCGCACCAGGGCGTCGTAGATCGCCGAGTCGCCGTGCGGGTGGTACTTCTTCATCACGTCGCCGACCGCCGACGCGCATTTGCGGTAGGGCCGGTCGGGACGCAGGCCGGTCTCGTCCATCGAGAACAGGATGCGACGGTGGACGGGCTTGAGGCCGTCACGCACGTCGGGCAGGGCCCGACCGACGATCACGCTCATGGCGTAGTCGAGGTAGGACGAGCGCATCTCGTCCTCGATGACCACGGGCTCGACGCGGGCGGCGAGCACGTCCCCGGTCTCGCTCAGCGGGGTGCCGTCCGCCGCACGCGCGACGGGGTCGCCCGGCATGGGCTCGGTGCTGCCCGGCGGGGGGGCCGGTGCCCCGGAGCCACCGGACGGGGATGCGGCGTCCGTCCCGTCGGATTCGGGGACGTCGGCGTTGGGGTCGTCTGGCGTCTCGGCCACGGTGGCTCTCTCTCGTCTGCGTCGTCGTACGCGGCGGGGTCGGGGGCCCGCTAGTCGTCGTCGGGGTCCTCGGCGTCACGCTGGTGCGCCGGGTCGTTGGGGTCGGCGGGGGTGCCGTCGGGGTTGTCGGGCGGTCCCGGGAAGCCCGGGGACGGGGGCGTGGGCTCGTGGAAGCTCTCCGCGCGCCGTGCCGCACCCCAGATCAGGGCGGCGGCGAGCACGCCCAGCACCACCCCGGCCACCAGCGAGCCGGTGGTGGCGAAGCCCAGCATGATCCCGAAGCCCGCCACCGCCGCGAAGGCGATGAACGCGGCCAGCAGCGCGGCCCGCATCGTTCGATCCATCGTCTAGCTCCCGTGCTCGTGGGGGGTGTCGGGCTCGTGTCGGCGCCGGCGCACGGCCACGACGAGGACGACGACGAGTCCGGGGATGCCGGCCGCCGTCGCCACCAGGGTCACGCTGCCGAGTCCCCGCAGGTCACCCAGCAGCTCGGGCGCCATCAGCACCACGGCCAGCGCCGTCAGCCCCAGCCCGCCCACGAGCCACCACACGGCCCGTCGGGTGGCGCCGGCTGCGGACGTCTCGTCACGAGACTCGGTCACCTCAGACGTCCAGGGTCGCGTACTTGGCGTTGGCCTGGATGAAGTTGCGTCGGGACTCGACGTCGTCGCCCATGAGGATGGAGAACATCTCGTCGGCCACGGCGGCGTCGTCCATCGTCACGATCTTCAGCGTCCGCCGCTCGGGGTCCATCGTGGTCTCCCAGAGCTGGACGGGGTCCATCTCGCCGAGCCCCTTGAACCGCTGGACCTCGATCTTCTTGTCCACGGGCATCTGCGCCACGATCGCGTCACGCTCGGCGTCGGAGAAGGCGTAGTGCAGTTCCTTCTTCTTCGTGGGGTGGAACACGAGGTACAGCGGCGGCTGGGCGAGGTAGACGTAGCCCGCCTCGATCAGCGGCTTCATGTGCCGGAACAGGAAGGTCAGCAACAGGGTGCGGATGTGGGCACCGTCCACGTCGGCGTCGGCCATCAGCACCAGCTTGTGGTAACGCGCCTTGGTGACGTCGAAGTCGTCGGCGAACCCGGTGCCCATCGCGGTGATCAGGGCCTGCACCTCGGTGTTGGCCAGGATCTTGGGCAGGCGCGCCTTCTCGACGTTGATGATCTTGCCCCGGATGGGCAGGATCGCCTGCGTGCGCCGGTCGCGGGCCATCTTGGCCGAGCCACCGGCGGAATCGCCCTCGACGATGTAGAGCTCGGACTCCGCGGGGTCGCGGGTCTGGCAGTCGGCGAGCTTGCCCGGCAGCGACGTCGACTCCAGCAGTGACTTGCGCCGGGTGAGGTCGCGGGCCTTGCGGGCCGCGATGCGGGCCTGGGCCTCGCCCTCGGCCTTCTGCACGATGAGCTTGCCCTCGCCCGGGTGCTCCTCGAGCCACTCGGACACGCGTGCGTAGGTGGTGGTCTGGACGAAGGACTTCACCTCGGTGTTGCCGAGCTTGGTCTTGGTCTGACCCTCGAACTGCGGGTCACCGACCTTGACCGAGACGATCGCCACCAGCCCGCTGCGCAGGTCGTCGCCGGTGAGTGCGTCGACCTCCTTGGACTTCAGCAGGCCCTTGTCCTTGGCCCAGCGGTTGATCACGGAGGTCACCGCGGTGCGGAACCCCTCCTCGTGCGTGCCGCCCTCGTGGGTGTTGATGGTGTTGGCGAAGGACAGGATCGAGTCGTTGTAGTCGTTGATCCACTGGATGGCGAGCTCGACCGACTGCGCCCCGTGCGGCCCGATCTCCTCGGCCTCGAAGTGGATCGTGGGGTGCAGGCCGTCCTTGGCCTTGGTGGCGCGGATGTGGTCGACGAAGTCCCGCAGCCCGCCCGGAGCGTGGAAGTCCCAGCGGCGCTGGACGTCGTCATCCTCGCTCTGACGCTCGTCGGTCAGCGAGATCTTGAGCCCCGCAGTGAGGAAGGACGTGTCGCGCAGGCGCCGAACGATCGTGTCGACGTTGAACTCGAGACTCTCGAAGATCTCGTCGTCGGGCCAGAACGTGATCGTGGTGCCGGTGCGCTCGCCGTCGCTGTCGCCGATCCGCTCGACCGGACCACCGGCCAACCCCCGGGAGAACTCCTGGCGGAACCGCCCGCCGTCACGCTCGACCTCGGCGAGAAGGCGCGAGGACAGCGCGTTGACCACGGAGATACCCACGCCGTGCAGACCGCCGGAGACCGCGTAGGCCTGGCTGTCGAACTTGCCGCCCGCATGCAGGACGGTGAGCACGACCTCCAGCGCCGAGCGGCCCTCCTTCTCGTGCAGGTCCACCGGGATGCCGGAGCCGTCGTCGCTGATCCGCACCCCGCCGTCGGCCAGCAGGGTCACCTCGATCTGCGAGCACCGGCCGGCCAGTGCCTCGTCCACCGAGTTGTCGACGACCTCCCACACCAGGTGGTGCAACCCCCGGGCCCCGGTGGAGCCGATGTACATCCCGGGTCGGCGGCGGACCGCCTCGAGACCCTCCAGGACGGTGATGTTGCGGGCGCTGTAGTCACCGTTGCCGGCGGGTTCGGGCGCAGCGGCCAACGAAGAGCCTCTCATGGGTGCGGGAACGGCCCGGCCGGTCGGAACGACGCGAGCCCGTCCCGGCAGCCTACCACCTCGGGACCGTCGATCTGCGCACTCAGACGCGCTCTGTGGATTTCGACCCCCGATCCGGTACCCCACCTGCTGAAGTCCCCCTCCGCGCGTTCGGCGGGAGCTGGTGCGCTCGCGTGCCCTCCACCCGCCCCGCGGACCGGCTAGGCTCATGGGCCCGGACGAGAGGGCGGGCAGGCGCGTGGAGAACCCCGGCACCAGCACCGCCGAGCTGGCGGCCAGACCGCTGGCGCCGGACACCGCGGGGCTGCTCGAGGGGCTGACCACCACCCGGGCCATCCGCCGCTACCGGGACGAGCCGGTGCCCGACCACGTCCTGCGCGACATGCTGTTCGCGGCGAGTCGGGCCCCCAGCGGCTCCAACCGCCAGCCCTTCCGCTTCGTCGTGCTGCGCGACGGCCCCCGCGCCCGACAGGCCAAGCACGTCTTCGCGGCGGCGGCCCGGTCCTCCTGGGAGGCCAAACGCCGTGCCGACGGCTACGACGAGGGCTCCGGCGCCCGTGCGGACAGCCCCAAGGCCCGCATGGCCGCCACCATGCAGCACTACGTGGAGCACCTCGACACCGTGCCGGTGCTCATCCTGCCCTGCCTGCTGCGCCGCCGGGAACCCCGTCCCGGCGACGGCGGCTCGATCTACCCGGCCTGCCAGAACCTGCTGCTCGCGGCCCGCGCCCTGGGCTACGGCGGAGTGATGACCTCCTGGCACCGGCCGGTCGAGGCGGAGCTCAAGCGGCTGCTGGAGATCCCCGAGGAGGCTTTCGTCGCCGGCGCGATCACCCTCGGTCGGCCCGCCGGGGCGCACGGGCCGGTGCGTCGCCGGCCGCTGTCGGACCTGGTCTTCGAGGAGGGCTGGGAGCAGCCGGCACCCTGGGCCCAGGATCCGCCCGGCACCCGTCACACGGGTCCCGGCCCGCGGTAGACGGGGGTCCCGACCGGCCGCACCGGGCACGTCAGGCGCCCTCGAGTTCATCGACCGTCCTCGGCCAGTCGTCCTTGAGCAGGCGCGAGAGACTGCGGTCGGCGAGCAGGCGCCCTCCGGTCTGACAGCCGGGGCAGTAGTTGGTCTCGTTGTCGGCGTAGCGGATGCGCTGCACCGCGGTGCCACAGACCGGGCAGGGCTCGCCGTAGCGTCCGTGCACGGCGAACCCCTCACGGAACGCGGTCACCTTCTCCGGGAAACCGTCCCCGGTCGCTTCGCGCAGGCGCGCCACCCAGTCGCCGAGCACCTGCTGGGTCGCGGCGTGCAACCGGGCGAGTTGCCCGGCGTCGAGGTGCGCCGTGCGCTGGACGGGGGAGAGGCCCGCGGCGTGCAGGATCTCGTCACTGAAGGCGTTGCCGATACCCGACAGCCGCCGGGGGTCGGTCAGAGCCCGCTTGAGGGTCCGGTTCTCCTCGGTCAGCGCCGCGGCGAAGTCGTCGAGGTCGGCGGAGAGGGGCTCGATGCCCCCACGGTCGTGGTCGGCGAGGCCCTCCTCGCCGCGGACCACGTGGAGCGAGGCCCGCTTCTTCGTCCCGGCCTCCCGCAGCAGCAGCGTGCCGCCCGGGGTCTCGGGATCGTCCGGCGTGGACCAGTCGAACGCCGCGAGCCCGACCCTGCCCGGCACCGCGGCGCCGGGCTTCGCCCACGCCAGTCGGCCCGCGATCATCAGGTGGAGCACGGCGAACAGGTCCTCGCCGTCCGTGGCGGTGCCACCGGGCCCGCCCGGCACCCCGGCGGGAAACGCGAACACCAGACGCTTGCCCAGCCGTCGGACCTCCCGGCACTCACGGCCGTGCAGCGCCTCCAGCGGCGGGTCGTAGGTCTTGAGCAGGGAGATGCCCCTCACGCGCGTGTCGAGCAGGCGCGCACCGACAACCCGCATCCGCAACGCCGCGCGGTAGTCCTCGATGTCGGGAAGCTCCGGCACCTGCTCACCCCACCCTGGCGGTCACCCGCCCGCCTGCTCGGCGGCGAGCTGATCAGCGACCTGCGCGATCTGGTCGATGGGCAGCTGGCCGGCCACCCGCCCCTGCACCTCACCGTCGGCGATGAACACCCAGAAGGGGGTCGCGTTCATACCGTAGGCCGCGGCGATCGTGCCCTCCGCGTCGTCGACGATCACGGGCCGGTCGAAATCCTCGCGTTCGAGCCAGTCCTGTGGAGGCCAGTTCGGCCGGGAGTCATCGAGGCCCGTGGCCACCGCGTTGAGTTCGACCCCGTCGGGCAGGCCTCCCGCCTCGAGCCACTCGACGACCTCGGGCACCTCGGCCTGGCAGGCGGGGCACCACGAGGCGAGGAACATGATCATCTCGGCGTCACCGTCACCGATCGTGACCTCGTTGCCGTCGAAGTCGGGGCCGGTGGTGACCGGCACGGGCCCGCCGACAGCCGGGTCCGTCCCCGGGTCCTCGTGCAGCGGCAGGTCCTCCCCGTCGACCTCGGGCGCGCCGGCGACCTCCTCGACGCTCGGGCCGGCCTCGTCACCCATCCCGAAGGCGGCGAAGAGCACGGCGGCCAGGCCGATCACCAGGCCGACGTAGAGCAGCAGGCGACGTGGGGTGAGCACGCTGTCCGTCTTGGTGGCCACGGTGGTTCCTCCTGGTTGCCGGCGCGCCGGGGGCGGCCGGGACGTCACTGGCGTACGCGGGGGCGCGCGGCCAGGGTCAGCACGGTCACGGCCGCGAAGCCGACCAGTGCCATTGCGGGCAGCGTGAAGACACCGAACTCCTCGACCCAGCGCACCGCACAGGGTGCCGCCGGATCGCAGGGGCCGCTCAACGAGGGATTGCGCTCGATGACCAGGTGCCACACGGAGACGGCCGCGCCGATCGCGGCGATCGGCACCGCGGTGCGCCACACCTGCGCGTCACGTCGCAGTGTGGCCACACCGAGCACCACCACCAGCGGATACATCGCGATCCGCTGGTACCAGCACAGCACACAGGGCGCGTAGCCGGCGACCTCGGACATCCACAGCGACCCCGCCGTGGCCACCGTGGCGATCGCGGTCGCGGTCGGCAACGCGATCTCGTCGCGCAGCCATGCGGGCACGCGTCCACGCACCAGCAGCCCCAGCGTCACCAGCGCGACCACGAGGGCGAGCACGGTGAACACGCCCGCGAGGCGGTCCACGGCGTTGATCATGTCGGGTTCCCTCGGTTCATGCCGGCGTCGTGGCGGTGTGGGACCCCGCTGCGGGCCATGGTGGACGAGCGTCGCGCCGTTGGCCAGAGGCCCCGGCCCCACGGTCCCAGGGGCGTTCGGTCCGATGTTCCTCGTGCACGCCCGCCACTCACTCCGACTCCGGTTCGGTGCGGCCCTCGAGGGTGCCGACGACCACCCGGATGTCGCGCACACTGCCCGGGCCGAGCACCTCCTCGACCCGGGCGCGCAACTGGGGGAGCATGTAGCGCAGTTGGGTGGCCCACACCTGGCTCTCGGCGCGCACCACCAGGGTGCCACCGGCAAGTCGGACCGGCTCGCACCGGGCGGCGAGGTCCGCGCCGACCATGTCGGGCCAGCGGTTCCAGGCCGTCGCCGCCCGAAGCCGTTCACCCCAGCCGCGGCGGTCGAGGAAGTCCCCGAGGCTGTCACCCACCGGGGTGGGCCGGCGGATGCGGTGCAGCCCGTCGTTGTCCTCGTCGGGCACCGTCCAGTCCTCGTCGCTCGGAGGCGCCGGGTCGAACTCCCGGCGTTCGAGCCGTGCGCGCGCCCTGGCCTGTGCGGCCCGCTTCCTGGCGTAGAGGTAGTAGTCGCGGTCGCTGGCACCGGCGCGGCGCGGATCCGGACGTCCCTTGTCCCTGCTCATGCGGCCCCCGGGTCCTGCCGTGCCCGGACGGAGCTCACACCGTCGTCGATGCGCACGTCCACGCGGACGCCGGACAGTGGGACGTCCTCCTCCACGGCCGCGGTCACCAGCACCTGATCGAAGCCGGCGCAGGCCTCGGCCAGACGGCCGCGCCGGGTGGTGTCGAGCTCCGCGAACACGTCGTCGAGCAGGACCACCGGACGGTCGCCGACCTCGCCGAGGATCTCCTCGGTCGCGAGCTTCAACGACAGGGCCAGTGACCAGACCTCGCCGTGACTGGCGTGGCTTCGTGCCGACAGGGCACCGATGGCGAGCTCGAGGTCGTCGCGGTGCGGTCCGACGAGCGTGACCCCGCGGGCCTGCTCGTCCTCGGCGAGGTCGGCCAGGCGTGCCCGGAAGTCCTCGGCGATGGGCCCGGTGGCCGGGACACCGCGTTCCTCGTCGGTGACCGGTGCGCCCCCGCCGTCGTCGCCGTCCGGATCGGGCCTCGTGGACGATCGATAGGAGAGCCCCACGGGTTCGGGTCGGTCGGCCAGCTCCCGGTAGAAGCGGTCCACCGGCCCCGACAGGGCGCGCACGGCCGCGATCCGTGCCGCGGTGATCTGCGTGCCGTACTCGACCAGCTGGTCGGTCCACTCCGTGAGCGTCGAGGTCGCGGCCTGCCGGGCCGGGCCCTTCAGCCCGCGTGCCTGCTTGAGTAGCTGGTTGCGCTGGCGCAGCACCCGGTCGTATTCGCTCCGGGCGGCCGCGAACGCCGGCCGACGCTGGGAGAGCACGTCGTCGAGGAATCGCCGGCGTTCACCCGGGTCGCCACGCACGATGCCGACGTCCTCGGGGGCGAACAACACGACCCGCAGCACCCCGAGCGCGTCGGCGGCCCGGCGTACGTCCTGCCCGTCGACCCGGGTCCGGCGACGGCCGCCCCCGACCTCGAGCTCCAAGGTGCGGCGCCGGCCCTCGTCCGTGGTCAGCTCACAGCGGATGACCCCGAGCTGCGCACCGGCCCGCACCAGCGGCTGGTCACCCGCGACCCGGTGGGAGGCTCCGGTGGCCGCCCGCAGTACCGCCTCCAGCAGGTTGGTCTTGCCCTGGGCGTTGGGACCGACCAGCACACTCACCCCGCGTCCGAACTCCACCGCCACGTGCTCGTAGGAGCGGACGTCGGTGAGTTCGAGGCGGCGGAGCCACACCGGCCGGCCCTTTCACCGAGACGGCACGGCCGGGACGAACCCGGGCCCGTGCGCGGACGAACCGTGGGTCAGCTCACCCGCATCGGCATCAGCAGGTAGGTCAGGTCATCGAGCTTCTCGTCACCCGAGGCGTGCGGGCGCAGGACCGCGGGACGCAGCCCGTCACGGAGTTCGATTCGGATCTTCTCCGTGCCCGTGGCCTCGAGACCGGCCAGCAGGAACGCGGGGTTGAAGGCGATCGTGAGGCCCTCCCCGTCGATCTCGGCGGGCAGCGCCTCGGCGGCGTCGCCGACCTCCTGGGCCCCGGCCTGCAGGTCGACGGTCCCGTCCCCGAAGGTCAGGGTCACCGGGGTGTTGGCCTGGCCCATCGCCACCACGGCGACACGCTGCAGGGTCTCCACCAGTGCCGCCCGCTCGACGACCACGGACGTCTCGTGGGCATCCGGCAGCAGGGCCCGGTAGTTCGGGAAGGAGCCCTCGATGAGCCGCGTGGTCAGGCGGCGGTCGCCGAAGAGGAACGAGACCTGGCCCTCCTCGAGGGCGATCGTCACCGCGCCGCCGGTCTCCGTGGCGGCCTTGGCGGCCTCCTGCAGTGCCCGGGCGGGGACCAGGGCGGTGCCCTCCACGCCCTCCTCCCAGTCGAGCGAGCGCACGGCGAGCCGGTAGCTGTCGGTCGCGGCGGCTGTCAGGGCACCGTCGGCGGCCTCGAGCTGCACGCCGGTGAGCACCGGCCTGGCTTCGTCGTTGGAGGCGGCCCGGGCCACCTGCGCGACCAGCCGGGAGAACGCGTCGGCCTTGACCACGCCCTGGGCCGCGTCGGCGCCGGGTTCGGGTAGCGCCGGGAAGTCCTCCACCGGCATGCCACGAACATGGAACGTGGCCCGGCCGCAGGAGATCTCCACGCGATCCGGTTCGCCGCTGATCTCGACCGGGGCGTCGGGGAACTTCGCCACCAGCTGCGAGAGCAGCCGACCGGGCAGCAGGACCCGGCCGGGTTGCTCGATCTGGACCGGCAGGGAGATCTCCGCGGCGACCTCGAGGTCGGTGGCGCGACAGGTCAGCCTGCCCTCGGCCGCCTCGAGCAACACGCCCGACAGGGCGGGCAGTGTCACGCGGGCCCCGACCGTGCGGGTCGCCCACGACACGGCCTCGGCGAACTCGGTGCGCTCGGCACGCAGCTTCACGTGTGGTCCTCCCTGCCCGTCATCCACACAACTGGTGACAGGTCTTGTAGGTAAACGTTAGTCCCGTGGTAGTCATAGGGGCTGTGGACTCGGTGGACAAACCCCTGTCGGTGCAGGTCAGACGGTGTTTCTCGGTGGTGGACCGGCTGTGGGTGGCGCGACGGGTACTCCACAGTTTCGCGAATCACACCGCTGTACCTCCACCGAAGTCCCCGTCGGTCCACCGTTCGTCCACCGTTCGTCCACCGGGTCGGAGGCGCTGTCCTCCGGTCGTCGTCCACCGTGGGCCGGGAATCGTCCACGGTCGGTGGCATGATGTCCACCGGCGCTCCACCGGTTGTCCACCGTCCGTCCCCAGGCATCGGTGCACGAGGGCGGCATTTCATCGCGCCGGTGGTCGCGGCGAGGATGCTCACGCGGACCTGGCCCGGGTCTTGATGCGGTTGGTCAGCTCCTGGATCTGCTCATAGATGGAGCGTCGTTCCTGCATCAGACCGGCGATCTTCGACTTGGCGTGCATGACGGTGGTGTGGTCGCGGCCGCCGAACGCCTTGCCGATGCGTGGCAGTGAGAGCTCGGTGAGCTCCCGGGTGAGGTACATGGCGATCTGGCGCGCGGTGACGAGCTGACGACTCCGGGAGGGCGAGCACAGCTCCTCCACGGTCAGGGAGAAGTAGTCGGCGACCTCGTCCATGATCAGTTGGACGCTGACGTCCTGCTCGCGGTCGTCGGGGAAGAGGTCCTTGAGGACCATCTCGGCCATCTCGGAGTCCGGCGGCGCCTGCTGGAGGCTCGCGAACGCGGACACGCGGATGAGCGCGCCCTCGAGCTCACGGATGTTGGAGTGGACCTTCGAGGCGATCAGCTCGAGCACCTCGGGGGAGACGCCCAGGCGGTCCGTCTCGGCCTTCTTCCGCAGGATGGCGATCCGGGTCTCGAGGTCGGGCGGCTGGACATCGGTCATCAGCCCCCACTCGAAGCGGCTGCGCAGCCGGTCCTCGAGGTGGGCGATCTGCTTCGGCGGCCGGTCGCTGGAGATCACGATCTGCTTCTCGGCGTTGTGCAGCGCGTTGAAGGTGTGGAAGAACTCTTCCTGCGTGCGTTCCTTGTTCTCGAGGAACTGGATGTCGTCGATGAGTAGGACGTCGGTCTGCCGGTAGGTGCGCTGGAACGCGGTGATCCGGTCGTCGCGGATCGCGTTGATGAACTCGTTGGTGAACTGTTCGGTGGTCAGGTACCGCACCGCCAGGCGGGGGTAGAGGCTGCGCACGTAGTGGCCGATGGCGTGCAGCAGGTGGGTCTTGCCGAGCCCCGCCCCGCCGTAGACGAAGAGCGGGTTGTAGGACTTCGCGGGGGCCTCGGAGACCGCGACGGCGGCGGCATGGGCGAAGCGGTTGGACGAGCCGATGACGAAGTCGTCGAAGGAGTACTTCGGGTTGAGTTGGGTGTCGTGCTCGACCTCGTCGCTGACCGCGGGACGTGGTTCGGGCAGTGACACGGTCGGCCCCGCCGGACGTCCGGGCGCCTGCAGGGGACGCTCATCGACGTTCGAGAGCGGGTCGCCCTCGTGGTCGGCGCCCGCCCGCTCCGGGTGCCCGCCGTACCAGCCGTCCTCCGTGGACACCGCCCGCCGGGTCGCGGGGGCCGCCTCACCCGCGCGGTGATCCGCGCGGCCGGGGCCCTCGAACTCCTCCCGGGGACGGTGGTAGCGGGACTCGGTGGGCACGGAACGGTCGCCCGGAACGCTGTCCTGCCGGTGCTCGGTGACCGGCGGACGGGGCCCGCCGAGGTCGTCGAGTGGCTCCGGGTGCGGCTGGACGGTGATGACCACCATCAACGACCGTCCGGCGGCCTCGGACAACGCGTCCCGGATGCGCTCGCCGCACCTGGCGTCGAGCCATTCGCGTGCGAAGCTGTGGGGGCTGGCGAGCACGACCGTGTCCTCGCTGAACCCGACCGGTCGGGTGGCGGCGAGCCACTGCCGCTGCGCCGGGGAGGACACCGTCGGCATCACGGACTCGAGGCTCTCACTCCACAGAGACTCCAGATCCAGCGTCGAGGATCGTGACACAAAAGCTCCTGACATCCCTACGTACCCGATGGTCCTGTGCTGACGACGTGGCTGTCGTCCGGCACCAATCGCACGTGGATCGTCGCAGGAGCTCGTGGTCCCCACCTGGAGTGTCCACAACAGTGTCCACAGGTGTGGAAATCATGCGCTCCCGTGCCGATCGCACGGTCAGAGCCGGTGGGGAAGGACTCATGGGACGCCATGATCCGATGCCGACGACCCCTTTCAGGGTGCGACGGCGACCGGAGCACCGGCGTTCCACAGACGGCTGCGGACACTACACCTGCCCCTGGGGACTGGCAACAGATCCGCCCAACCGCGGTAGGGGCGGGCGACCCGGACCAGTGGGGACGCACGGGACCTGCGCGAGCGCCCGTGCCGTGCTACCCAGGCGCGGGAACCGCCGCCGTCCGGGTACCGAGCGGTGCGCCACCGAGGCATCGCGACACCGGCCCGGACCGGGGTCGCGCGGACGGCGGTTGCCCCCGCCCCGAAAGCCCGGGTACGCTCTGCACACGTCGTCTCACCCGACGCCGGTTCGTGGTGTTCCACGGTCCCCTCGACATCGACTCGTTGGACCGGGCCCCGCCGTGTCGTCATTTGCCCCCTAGGAGGGCGGTCCCGTGAAGCACACCTTCCAGCCCAACAATCGTCGTCGCTCGCGCAAGCACGGCTTCCGTGCCCGGATGAAGACCCGTCAGGGCCGTGCGATCGTCAAGAACCGTCGTCGTCGCGGTCGCGCGAAGCTGTCGGCCTGAACTCCGTGGGCCCCGTCGAGATCGCCCGACTCAGCGACGATCGCGACATCGGTGCCGTCCTGCGCGGCCGCCAGCAACACGCCGGGCACCTCGCCGTCGTGCACGTGCGGCAGGAGCGTGAGCAGGGCCCGCCCCGGGTCGCGGTCGTCGCGTCCCGTCGCGTGGGATCGGCCGTGGCGCGCAATCGCGCGAAGCGTCTGCTGCGTGAGGCCTCGCGGCACGTCGACTGGCGTGCCGGTACCGACGTCGTCCTCGTCGCTCGCGCAGCGTGCGCCGCGAGCATGATGCAGCCGGTGCGCGACGAGGTGACCCAGCTCGCGGGTCGACTCGGCGTTCTCGAGGAAGCGGCGTGACGGTGGACCTGCTCCCGGAGGATCGCGCACAGGGCCCCGAACGGTCGGCTGCGGCGGCCCGGGCGACGCACACGAGTGACGGCGGCCGGGCCGCCGCACCATCCATGGCCGCGCGACTCCTGGCCGGGCTGGTGCACCTGTACCGCCTCACGGCGGTCGTGCGGACACCTCGCTGCCGGTTCCTCCCGACCTGCTCCACCTACGCGCTCGATGCGCTTCGTGAGCACGGGGCACTGCGCGGCACGCTGCTGGCCGTCCGGCGTGTCGGACGGTGCCATCCGTGGAACCCGGGCGGGCTCGACCCCGTCCCCCCGAGGAAGTAGGTCAGCGTGGTCGATTGGTTCCTCACCAACGTCGGCGACCCCGTCGTCAACGCCCTCACCCAGGTCCTGGTCTTCTTCCACGATCTGGTGGAACCCGCCGCGGGCGTCCACTCCTGGGGCTGGGCCATCGTCATGCTCACTCTGGTGGTGCGCGTCGCGATGCTGCCACTGGCCATCAAGCAGACCCGGTCCATGCGGGCGATGCAGAAACTGCAGCCGCAGATGAAGGAGCTGCAGAAGAAGTACAAGGTCGACCGGTCGCTGCTGAAGAAGGACCCGGAGAAGTACAAGGCCAAGAAGCAGAAGCTCAACGAAGAGATGATGGCGCTCTACCAGCGGGAGGGCGCCAACCCCGCCGCGTCGTGTCTGCCGATCCTGGCGCAGGCCCCGATCTTCATCGCGCTGTTCTGGACCCTGGTCCGTTCTGACGACCTCGTGGGTCAGCCCTTCTACTTCCTCACCCGCTACGTGCCCGAGTTGGGCCTGACGGGGGCGGTTTCCGCGGCCTTCTGGCCGGGGTGGCTCATGATCGCGCTGATGTCGGGGACCATGTTCCTGGCGCAGAAGCAGATGATGGCCCGTAACCCCGCGGCGGCCGAGGGCCCGATGGCCCAGCAGCAGAAGATCATGCTGTACGCCATGCCGGCGCTGCTGGCGTTCATCTCGTTCCGTTTCCCGGTCGGTGTGCTCCTCTACTGGGTCACGACCAACTTCTGGCAGGTGGCACAGCAGGCGATCATCCTGCGCGAGGTCAAGCACGAGATCGAGCAGGAGCGTTCCAGCGGCCCCGCCGGCAGCGGCAAGAGCGCCACCACCGGCTCCTCCGACGACGACAAGGGTGCCACCGGCGGAAAGAGCAAGGGAGCCAAGGGGTCCCCTGCCAAGAAGGGCAAGGCGTCCGGGACCAAGGCCGAGGACGACAAGTCCGAGGGCACCGCCGGTCCGGCGAAGAAGAAGTCGGGTGGGGCGGACGCGAAGAAGGGTGATGCCTCTCCCAACGGCCAGCCGGCAGGTGGCGGCCGCAAGAACGGGTCGGGGGCCGCGGCAGACCGCGGCGCCGGCGCGAAGAAGAATCGAGACCACATCCCCCGCCGTGGCGGTGGGCGGCAACGCTGATCAGGAGGCAATGGTGAGTCGGACGACCCAGGGACAGGGTGCGACCTTGCAGGACGCGTTGGCCGCAGCCGTCGCGGAACTGGTCGACACGGATCAGGAGAAGGTCGAGGTGCGCCTGCGCGCACCGGGCCTCGACGACGTGACCGGTCGTGTCCGGGTGGACCTCGAGATCGATGCACCGGCCGCCGAACAGGCCGGGACGTCGACGGATGAGCCGGACGCCGGCCAGGAGCGCCGCACCGATGTGCCGGCCGACGCCGACGAGGGCGACGACGCCGACACCATCTCGGTCGAGGACCTCGATGAGGAGGCGGACGCCGCGGCGGACTTCCTCGAGGGACTGTTGGATGCCATCGACCTGCCCGGGGATCTGCGCATCCACGTGCACGAGGACCACGCCGAGGTCGAGATCATCGATCTGGGCAGCGGCGCGCTCATCGGTCGACGGGGCCAGACGCTGGAGTCCATTCAGGAGTTGCTGCGTTGCGCGCTGCAGCGCCAGTTCCAGCGCCGGTGCCGGGTCAAGGTCGACGCGGAGGGCTACCGGTCGCGGCGGCTCGAGAAGCTTCTCGAGAAGGCCGAGGACGCGATCGATGACGTACTCGACGAGGGTGAACCCGTCCGTCTCGAGCCGATGGACGTCTTCGAACGCAAGGCGGTGCACAACCTCGTCGCGCAGAACGACGGGGTGACGAGCCGGAGTCAGGGCCGCGAACCCGCTCGTCGCGTGATCATCGAGACCAGTGACTGAGCCTCGGGCATTCGAGCCCTTGAACCGTGGTGTCCAGAGCTTCGAGGGCACCACGGTTTCACGTGGAACCGCAATTCTTGGAGCCGTGCCCCCGTTTCGCCGTGCCCTGTCGTACGTACGGGAGGCCCGTCGTAGCGGTCGCCGAGGCTCCGCTGGCCGGGAGCACTGCTCTGTCGAACCGTGGACCGGGTGCGGCGGCACCCGACCACCACGGAAAGCCCCGGGTCCAGCGGTGTTCGGAAATATGGGTGTAGATCCGGTTGGGTAAACGCCCTCACGGAGCAGGGCCGGCCCATAGGCCGGGCCTGCGTACGTTCGAGGTGGTCTGGAGGGCCCCGTGTGATCTCGTCGTGAAGGAGTCTGCTCCGCGACCGGTCACCCGCGGGCGCGCTCCGGTCGCGGCAACTCACGCCATCGAGGGCGTTCTCGACCCGTAGCAGGAACGGCAAACGCGGCCCTACGTCGGGCCGATGAGTACCGGGAGGTCGAGGTTTTCACTGATATCCACGAGCGCCCAGCTGTTGAAGATGCCGGCCACGGCTCGGCTACGCCACGGTCACGTCGAACCGCAGCCGCTCGGCGGCGGACTCGACGACGGCGAGCATCGCCGGGTCGGCCAGCCGTCGCGATAGCAGCACCCGTCCGTTCGTGAGCGCGCCGGCTGCGGTCCTCGGAGAGTGCGGCGGCCACGGCGCGTCCCCTGTCGCTGGCACGTACAGGATCCCGTGCAGGTGCGGGTAGGCGTCCTGGATCGCGCGGGCCCACGGCTGGGTGCCGGTGGTCCAACCGCGCGCCGGGGAGCGTCGAAGCGAGTCGGTCGAACTGGTCATTCGCGACCCGGAGAGGGGCGTCCCGATCCAGCGCGGGGTGCACCTCGACACGTGTTGTCGTCTGCCGGTAGGGACGGCCTCCGAGGATCACCATCGTGTAACCCCCGTGACCGTCTCTCGGACCGGTCGACCGCACCGGCCGCTGTCCTCTGACCCTTCCATTCAATTGGATAACGTTTGAAGGGATGAGTACCCGGTTCGCATCTTTCCATACGCCGAGAGGTTGGTACACGGCGGTCAGCCACCCCCTTCTCTGAAGCCCCTGGTACTGGGCCTGTCTTCATCTCGCTGCACACGGGATCTGAGAGCGTTTTCGCAGTTCAGGGCGGGATATGCCTGCCTATGGAGGTTCTTCACGATAGGTGTAGCTTCGTTGTTCGTCACCGTGACCGTGATGATGCGGCGCAACGCCAGCGGGGCGCTGTTCTCTAGCGTCCGGCCGCCGAGCCGATGACCATCGGATCCCGGGATACCTGTGGGACCGCCGGGTACGCCCCGCGTCGGTGATCGGCGGGGCCAGCCAGGGGTCGGTGGCGTGCCCCGCGCCATGTCATCCGGCCGGGGGTGGCGTGCGTGCTCATCGGGTTGCGCAGTCGAAGCAGCAGACAGGGGCCAGCCCTTCGGCTCCGACCTCTTCAGTGCGACGCCTGGCAGTCTCCTAGGGGTGGCCGTTGAAAGAGGCGACGACCCGGCGGGGTGACGGTTCGTTTCACGTGGAACGCCAGGTTGCTGAGCGCTCGAACCGGACCGGTTGATCCCTGGCCCACCCACCTCGGGACCGTGGTCAGTGGTGACGTTGCTGGGGAAGCCTTCGGTCATGTCGGACGTTCGGGCACCCGTCGTAGCCTTTGGGCGTGACCGCGGGCACGAGACCGACTTTGGGAAACTACCTCCGAACGGCGTGCCGGACACGCCGGGGGTGCTCGGTCCCCCTTGCCGAGGGGACCGCACGCCGCGACAGCGGGCGGGTCACCGGAAGCTTTCGGGGGTGGATGCTCGCGCGCCCCTGGGCGGGGAGGGCCGAAGGACGTCCTTTTGGTTTCATGCGAAACGCTGATCTGGGGCGTCGATGGCGCCGGACGAAGCGTCGGGCCAGATGGCGGGTTGCACCACGGCCCGTTCCACGTGGAACGAAGGGAACGGACTGTCTCCCCGGCGCCCGTGTGTCGGTTCGACCGGTGGGGGAATGAGTAGGCTGGCGGGATGACCAACGGATCGCTCGCCCCGGACCAAGCCGACCGCCTTGCGCGGTTCGCTGAACTGGTCCGGCAATCACCACACAACCTGGTCTCGAAGCGGGCACGCGAGGAACTCGAGTCGCGACACGTTCCCGAGGCGGTCGCGTTGGCGCACCTGCTGCCCAGCACGCCGCACCGCCTTCTCGACGTGGGATCCGGCGGGGGGTTTCCGGGCATGGTGATCGCCATCGCCCGCCCGGATCTGCAGGTCGAACTCCTGGAGGCCACCGCGAAGAAGGCGGTCTTCCTCGAAGAGACGGCGCAGGTACTGGGGCTCGAGGTCGACGTGCACCACGGACGGGCGGAAGAGCTGGCCCGAGGGCCGCTGCGCGGCCGCTTTGCGACCGTGACCGCTCGTGCCGTCGCTCCGATGACCGACCTCATCCCGATCACCCTGCCGTTCCTCACCGATGACGGTGTGCTGTTCGCCGTCAAGGGCGAGCGTTGGGCCGAGGAACTCGAGCAGGCTCGGGACGTGCTCCGCCGCGCGGGCGGGGTGGTCCTCGCGACCCCTGACGACCTTCCCCAGGGCGGGCCGGACGGGGCGGGTGTGCCGGTCCCCCGGGTTGTTATGCTCGGTCGGGCCCGATGACCGACCATGGATCCACGCTCCGCGGGGTCGCGCGTGGGCGAGGGCCGGCGCGATGCCAGGCCGTTCCCTGATGACGTCCGGCCACCTCGGTGGCCGGGGTGGGACGGGGGAGCGAAAGATGCAGAAACGGATCCGATGATGGCACGCGAACCGAACAGACGTTCTGAGCCGCCCCGGGGAGCGACGATCGTCTGCGTCGCCAATCAGAAGGGTGGCGTCGGCAAGACCACCACGACCGTCTCCGTGGCGGCGGCACTCGCGGCCATGTCGGCACGGGTCCTGGTGGTCGACCTCGATCCTCAGGGCAACGCGACCACGGGACTGGGGCTGCGTGCCGAGGAGGGGGATCCCAGCACGTACGGCGTCCTGGTCGATGGCCTGGAGATCACCGAGGCCGTGCTGCACACCGAGGTCGATGGCCTCGACGTGCTGCCGTCCTCCCTGGATCTCGCCGGGGCCGAGGTGGAACTGGTGCCCGCGTTCTCCCGTGAGCTGCGACTGCGCCGGGCCCTGGAGTCGGTCGACGAACACTACGACGTGGTGTTCATCGACTGCCCGCCCTCGCTCGGTCTCCTGACGATCAACGCGCTGGTCGCGGCCGATCAGGTCCTCGTCCCCATCCAGTGCGAGTACTACGCCCTCGAGGGCCTCGGGCAACTGATGCGGACCGTGCACCTGGTCGGCGACAACCTCAACCGGGACCTCGAGCTCGGCGGGGTCGTCCTGACCATGTACGACGGTCGCACCAACCTCTCCCAGCAGGTGGTCGACGAGGTGCGGGACTACTTCGGTGACCGGGCATACCGCGCGATCATCCCACGCACGGTCCGCCTCTCGGAGGCTCCGAGCTTCGGCCAGCCCATCACGGTCTTCGACCCCTCGAGTCGGGGTGCCCGGGCCTACGAGCGTCTGGCACGGGAGATGGGGGAGCGCCTGGGCCTCGACCTCGGTGGCACCGACGTCTCGGCGCTCGATCGTCTCCTGGGGCCGGCCCGGGAGTCCACGGCCCCCGCTGACGAGGCAGGGGGGCTGTCACCCGTGGACTCGGCGGAGGAGTCATCCACGCCGTCGTGGTCGACCGTGCACGAGCAGCACGAGCAGCACGAGCAGGAGGGACGAGCGTGAACCGCCGTGGAGGCCTGGGCCGCGGACTGGCCGCACTCATCCCCCCGGGGGAGCAGCCCAACGCGAGCCTCATCGAGGTCGATGTGGCGGCGGTGGAGCCCAACACCCGCCAACCCCGGGAGGTCTTCGACGAGGAGGAGCTCGAGGGCCTAGCGACCTCGATCCGGGACATGGGGCTGCTCCAGCCCATCGTCGTCCGGCCGCTCGACGAGGAACGCTACGAACTGATCGCCGGTGAACGGCGGCTGCGCGCCGCCAAGCTCGCCGGGCTGGAGACGCTTCCCGCGCTCGTGCGCCACACCGAGGACGCGGACCTGCTCAAGGAAGCCCTGGTGGAGAACATCCACCGGGTCCAGCTCAACCCGCTCGAGGAGGCGGCCGCATACCGCCAGCTCTTGGACGACTTCGGCTTCACGCAGGAGGAACTGGCGAACCGTCTCGGCAAGTCGCGCCCGGCGATCAGCAACGCCCTGCGGTTGCTCGGGCTGCCCCCGGGCGTCCAGCGGCGCGTCGCCGCCGGGGTCCTGAGCGCCGGTCACGCCAAGGCACTGCTGGCGGTCCCGGAGGCCGGGGCACAGGAACGCCTCGCGGACCGGGTGATCGCCGAGGGCCTGTCGGTCCGTGGCACCGAGGAACTCGTCCGTGTCCGGCTGTTGGACGAGACCCCCGGCTCCGAGGACGACGCCCCCCGCACGTCCAAGCGGAGTTCACGGGTGACCGCGCCCGGGCTCGTCGAACTCCAGGACGACCTGTCGGACGCGCTGATGACCCGCGTGAGGATCTCGATGGGCCCGCGGAAGGGCCGCCTGCAGGTCGAATTCTCCTCCGTGGACGACCTCGAACGCATCGTGGACGTGATCGCCCGGGGCCTGGAGACGAACCTGGACGCCCGTCCGGTCGCGAGGCAGGCCGTGCCCGCGACCGACCCGGGCGCGGGGGCACCCTCGGACGGGGCGAATGCGGCCGATGCGCCCGCCGACCCCGAGGACGAGTTCGACCTCGACGAACTCGAGGAGCTGACCCGGCCGGACCACTGACCGGCCCGTCGTCCCGGCATCCGTGGTCACTACACCTAGTCGGCCGCGGAGCGCGGCCGGACACGGTCGACGCGTCCGTCGTCGTGGCCGAGCAGCGCCAGTTCGGCCATGTCGACGAACAGGCCCGTGCCGCACACGCCCGGGATGAGCCCGACGTGGACATCGGTGATCGCCGGGTCCTCGAGGCCGCCGGGGTGTCGACAGTCGAGCACCGCGTTGCCGTTGTCCGTCCGGTAGGCGCCGTCCTGCCCGCGACGCTCCACGACCTCGAAGCCGAGCTCCGAGAGCTGCGCCGAGACCGGGCCCACGGCGAAGGGCACGACCTCCACGGGCAGCGGGAAGGTGTCGGCCAGCCGCTCGACGACCTTGTCGGCCGTCGCGATCACCACGAAGCGCTCCGCCATCGCCGCCACGACCTTCTCACGCAGCAGCGCGCCCCCACCGCCCTTGGTGCAGGTCAGCTCCGCGTCGAGTTCGTCCGCCCCGTCGACGGCGAGGTCGAGCCGGCCGGCCTCGCCGGGGTCCAGCAGCCCGATGCCGAGTTCCCGGCACAGTCCCGCGGTCTGCTCGGAGGTCGGCACACCGGCCACGTCCAGCCCACGACCCGCGAGCCCGTGCAGGAAATGCGTGACGGTCGACCCCGTCCCCAGGCCCAGGCGCATGCCGTCCTCGACCAGCCCGACGGCGGCCAGCCCGGCCGCCTCCTTGGCCGTCTCACCCATCGGTGTGCCTCTCCTCGCCGGCGTGGTGGGGGAACCTATCCGTTCCCCGTGGAACCTCGACGCTGGGGGATCGCGACCGCACCGTCCGGTAACGGCCATCGTCCGAGGGCGCGTCCACCACGGAGTTCAGGCGCCGCGCCACTGCTCCATCAACAGGGGGAGCTCGCCCAGTCCGTCCAACACGAAGTCGGGCTCGGCGTCCTCGGGCAGCTCCTGCAGTGCACCCCACGGCCCGCGACGCAGCCAGCAGGCGTGCATGCCGTAGGCCAGCGCCGGCAGCACGTCGTTGTCGACCCGGTCACCCACGTAGAGCACGTCGGTGGGGTCGGTGGTATCCGACAGCTTCAGGATCTCGCCGAAGAAGGCACCGTCGGGCTTGTCGACCCCCAGGCCATCGGAGGTGGCGATGACGTCGGCCGGCAGGCCCAGGGACTCGAGTTGATCGCGGCGCTGGGACGGCTGATTGCCCGCGACGACGACCCGAAAGCCCAGTTCGCGCAGCTCGGAGAGGCACAGCATCGCGTCGGGGTAGAGGTCTCCCGGCAGAAATCCGCCGTAGCGCCGCTCGTGTTCGTCGATGAAGGCGCGCCAGTCGATGTTGGGTGCGACGTGGGCGAAGACCTCGTGGTGGTCGGCGCCCTGCGCGATCGCGGCCCCCAGGACGGCGGCGAAGGTCAGTGGGGTCACGTCCAGGATGTCCGCCCAACAGGCCCACACCCGGGACTCGTCGATCAGGACCTCGCCGATGTCGAAGGCCACCACGGTCGGGGCCGGGCCGTCCGGCTCCGGGAGCCGGTCGAGGTTCTCGAGGTCCCCGAGTTCGTGCCCGAACTCGTCCTCGAGGCCCTCGACGGAGTGATCGAGCTCGTCGGTGGTCGTCGGTGCGGGCGGGCGGGTGCTCATGCCCCGCGCTCCAGGGCCAGGCGGACCAGCCGCTCGCACAGGTCCTCGAACTCCAGCCCGGCCGCCTGCGCCGCCATCGGGATCAGGGACGTCTCGGTCAGCCCGGGGCAGGTGTCGAGCTCGAGCAGCCACGGGCGATCCTCGGCGTCGAGGATGAGATCGGCCCGGGAGACGTCGCGGGCGCCCACCGCCTCGAAGGCGGTGATCGCGGCCGTGGCGCAGGCCGCGGCGGCCTCCTCGGAGATCCGTGCGGGGGCGTGGAATTCCGTCGCCCCCGCCGTGTAGCGCGCCGCGAAGTCGTAGGCGCCCTCCTTGGGGCGGATCTCCACCGCGGGCAGGGGTTCTCCGTCCAGCAGGGTCACCGCCACCTCGGTCCCGGCGACGAAGCGTTCGACGAGCACCGCCTCGGCGTAGCTGAAGGCCCCGAGGATCGCCTGGGAGAGGCGGCTGGGGTCCTCCACGACGCTCAGCCCCAGCGAGGAACCGCCGGTGGCCGGCTTGACGACCAGGGGCGAGCCGAGCTCGGCGGCCACGCGGTCGACGGCGGCGGCCGCGCCCATCTCCCGGAACGCCTGCTGGCTCAGGACCACGTGATCGGGCACGTGGATGCCCGCGCGGCGGTACAGGCCCTGGGCGATCGGCTTGTTCCAGGCCAGTGAGGAGGCCAGCACGTCGGGTCCCGTGTAGGGCATGCCGACGAGTTCGAGCAGCGACTGGATGGTGCCGTCCTCGCCGGCCGAGCCGTGCAGGGCGAGGAAGGCGACGTCGAAGTCCCCCTCGTCGAGCGTGTGGACGAGGTGGGCGTCGACGTCCAGGCCGGTGACGCGGTAGCCGCGGTCGCTGAGCGCGTCCTGCACCCGCCGACCGGAGCGCAGGCTGACCTCGCGCTCCAGCGAGGTGCCGCCGGAGAGCACGGCCACGTGGCTGGTCATGGTGGTCCCTCTCGTCGTCTAGCCGCCCAGCTGTGGGCCGGGCTCGTCCGGCCGGCGCTCGCGGGCGTCGGGGATCTGGCCGCCGTAGACGGCCTGCACCAGCTCGAGCTCCGTGTGGAGCAGCTCACCGAGCCGCACGATGCCTTCCCGGATCCGGTCGATCGGCGGGTAGGAGAAGCACAGGCGCATCTGCTGCCCGCCGGTGCCGTCGGCGTAGAACCCCCGGCCGGGAACGTAGGCCACCCGGTGCTGGATGGCCTTGGCGAGCAGGTCGGAGGTGTCGATGCCGGCCGGCACCGTGAGCCAGATGTAGAACCCGCCGGCGGGCACGGTCCACTCCACCCCTTCGGGCATCTCGTCCTCCAGCGCGCGGAGCATGACCTCGGCGCGCTCGTGGTAGACGGTGCGGAAGCGCTTGACCTGGTCCTGCCAGGGCTGGGTGGTCAGCCACCGCTCCACGAGCATCTGGGTGAAGCTGGCCGGGCACAGGTCGGCGGCTTCGCGCAGCAGGATGAGCTTGTCGCGCACCGGTGCCGGGGCCGCCACCCAGCCCGTGCGCACCCCGGGCGCGAACGTCTTCGACATGGTGCCCACGTAGATGACCCGGTCCGGCACCAGCTCACGCAGCGACGGCCAGGTCCGCCCGTCGAAGTCCAGCAGACCGTAGGGGTTGTCCTCGAGGAGGAGCAGGTCGTGGGACACGGCGAGCTCGGCCAGCCGGTGGCGCCGTTCGACCGACATCGACACCCCGGCGGGGTTCTGATGGTTGGGGACCGTGTAGACGAACTTGGGCTCGCGCCCCTGTGCCGCGAGGTCGGTCAGCAGCTGCTCGAGCAGGTCGACGCGCATCCCGTCGGCGTCCATCTCCACCTGCCGGACGTCGGCCTGGTGGCTGGAGAGCGCGCCGATGCCACCCACGTAGGTGGGGCCCTCCGCGATGACGATGTCGCCGGGGTCGACGAAACACTTGGCGATCAGCTCCAACGCCTGCTGGCCCCCGACGGTCATCACGAGGTCGTCGGCGTGGGCGGGCACCCCCTCGTGGCGCATCACCTCGACGATCAGTTCGCGCAGCTCGACCCGCCCCTGGCCCCCGCCGTACTGCAGGGCGGTCGCGCCCTCCTCGCGCACCAGCTGCGCGACGACGTGCTCGACCGCCTCGAGGTCGAGTGAGGCGGTGTTGGGCATCCCACCGGCGAACGAGACGATCTCGGGACGGGAGGCGACCGAGAACAGCGCGCGGATCTCGGAGGCACTCATCCCCTGCACCCGGGCGGCGTAGCGCTCGAGATACGGGTCGGTGTCGAGCCGCACGCGTCGTCCTCCGCAGGGGATTCCGGCTGCCGGTCGAGGGCCGCCTCGGTAGCCTCCGAGTGAGCGTAGCGACCATGGCGGTGGGCGTTGTCCCGGTGTCCGCCACCCGGCCGGGGGTCGACCGGTCCGGTCCCCGGGTCGGCGCCAGGTGCGAGCGTAAGGATGCAGCGATGGCCCGCGCGACGCCTGTGACGGGCACCCGCACACCCCATCGCCACGCCCGGCCCGTCGCCGCCGGCGGTTGGCGTCGGGCGGCCCTGGGACTGTGCGTCGGCGCCCTGGCGGGTGTCCTGGCCGCGCGGGTGCTCCCGGGGCCACGCTGATGACCGCCCGACGGGTCGTGCCGTTGACGGGTGAGCTCCTCGAGGAGCTCGGCGGGCCCTGCGGCTCGTGCCTGTTCTGGGAGCGTGGTGCCCCCTCGCCGGCCCGGCCGTGCGGGGAACCGGACGCGGACGCGGCGCTGCGCAAGCAGGCCTGGGCCTCGTCACGCCTGCAGGAGGGCTGGGTGCCCGGCCGGGCCGTGCGCCTCGAGGGGGCGTTGGCGGCCTGGGTGACGTTCGCTCCCGTCGGGGTGTTCGCGCCGCTGGCGCCGCCCGCACCGCGGGTCTCCCGCGACGCACTGCAGGTGGCCACGCTCTACGTCCAACCCCACCTGCGGGGGCACGGGCTCGGCCGCCTGCTGCTGCAGGCGGCGGTACGGGAGGCCCTGCGGGCCGATCTGACGGCCGTCGAGGTGTACGGCGACCGGCGTTGGCGGGAGCGCAGCTGCCTGCTACCGGCCACCTGGCTCCTGCACGAGGGGTTCGAGGTCCACCGGGAGGCGCAGCGGTTGCCGCTGCTGCGCCTCGACGTGCGACGGACCCTGCGCTGGGCCCCCTCCCTGGAGACCGCTCTCGAGGAGGTCCTCGGCCGCCTGCCCCGCCCCGCCCCGGTCCGGGAGGGCGTGGTGCGGACCTCGGCGCCCCCGGTCGTGGACGGCGACGAGGCGCCGAGGTGAGGGGTGGGCAAGTCGAGGCAGGAGTGGCCGACTGGCGGTCGAGACGTCAGGCGACCACGGCGGCGGTGGCCTCACCCAGCAGGAAGGCCACCATCGCGTCGGCCATCGCGTCGGCGAGCTGGCGCTGGTAGCCGACCTCGAGCAGGGCGCGGCCCTCCTCGGGGTTGGTGATGAAGCCGGGCTCGACGATCACGGCCGGTGCCCGTGATTCGCGCAGCACTGACGAGGTCGAAG
>SLRZ01000203.1 GCA_007130695.1 Nitriliruptoraceae bacterium | reverse complement strand
TCGCCCATCACGTTGCCGATGAGCGCGTCCACACCCTTGGTGCCCGCCGAGGGCAGGAAGATGAAGATGCCGATGAAGATGGCCAGGGCGAACAGCATCGAGGCGCCGACGGCGGCGGACCCCATGTCCTCGCGTTCGTCCTCTTCGAGCGCCTGGGTGGCCGAGATGCCCAGCGCCTTCATGCCGATGGTCAGCGAGTCCACCAGCGCGTAGCAGCCACGCAGCATCGGCTTGGCCAGCCAGGGACGGCGCTTGGGCAGGTCGGAGACCTCGTGGCACTCGAGCCAGATGTCGCCCGTGGGCCGGCGCACGGCGACCGCCCAGCGGTCGGCACCGCGCATCATCACGCCCTCGATGACCGCCTGGCCCCCGTAGTAGTGGGGTGCCATCTCCATCGCATCAGGTGTGGATTTTGGCGTTTCAGACCCTCTAGGGTGCGATTCAGCCACTCGCGCTTCCGTTCGGATCGCCTTGGGCCCACAGGAGGCCCACACGATTGTTGGTCGATGGTCATCACGGGCTCGACCCTGCGGTGTACTGCTCGCGACGTGGGCCTCATCCGGGGCCTGTGCGGAGGATACCGGCGGCCCGGTCGGCGCCGGAGTCGTGGTACTGCGCCTCATCGCCGGCAGCGACGGCAGTCGCGTCCTCGTAGCCGGCCTCTTGGGCGGGGCTGCTCGCAGACGCCTCGATCGTGCTAGCATTGACAGCATCATCTGCTGGCGGTCCGGGAGGTCAGTCGTGGCGACCATCACGGTGCGCAACCTCGACGACGAGGTGCAGCGGCGCCTCAAGAGGCAAGCGGCCGACCATGGCCGCTCGATGGAAGCCGAGGCGCGCGCGATCCTGACCGCTGAACTCACACGAGGCGGCCTGGCACAGGCATGGGTCGAGGCCACCCATCACCTGCGAGGCGACGAGATCCCGCTGCCGGAGCGCTCCGAGCCCCGCCAGATCGATCTCGGATGATCGTGCTCGACACCAACGTGCTGTCCGAGCCGCTCAAGATCCGGCCCGACGAGCACGTCCTCGCCTGGCTCGGCTCACTCGATGAGGTGGCCGGTGTGACCTCGGTCAGCGTCGGCGAGCTGCTCACCGGCGTCCGAGCTTTGCCGACCGGGCGAAGGCGGGAGGGCCTGCTGGAGGCGATCGAGTCGACGCTTTCGACCTTCGCCGGCGCCGTGCTCGCCTACGACGAGCCGGCCGCACGCCACTACGCACGGCTTCAGGAGCTGCGACGTGCCGCCGGACGGCCACTCGCGGTCGAGGGCGGCATGATCGCCGCGGTTTGCACCGCACGCGGCGCGACACTCGCGACACGCAACACGACCGATTTCGCCGGGCTCGACCTGGACCTGATCGACCCGTGGGCGACCTCCAGCTGACGGGAGCCTCCCCCGGACGTCCGGTCCCAGGCGGGTGGGCCGCACGCGAGACGCCGCCGGACTCGCCGGCGGCGTTGGTCGGGGAACGAGAGCGGCGGGCTACTTCTTCTGGCCCGACTTCTCCAGGCGGCGCTTGAAGCGGTCCACGCGGCCACCGGTGTCCACCAGCTTCTGCTTGCCCGTGTAGAACGGGTGGCACTGGTTGCACAGTTCGACGCTGATGCTGTCGACGGTGGCGCGGGTCTCGAAGGTGTTGCCGCACGAGCACTTGACGTTCGCCAGTGTGTACTCGGGGTGGATGCCCTGCTTCATGGTCTTCGATCTCCTCCGGGCGGCATGTCGCCACGGGAGCGTCCAGGGGCGGTGCGATCAGGCACCGGATGACGGGGGTGGCCGTGTCCGGCCGTCGCGCAAGAGTGCACACCGAAGGGGCGTGCTCGAACCGGGAGCGTAGCAGAACGCCACCGGGACGTTCCAGGCTGTGCGCGCCCTGGTCGGGCCCCGTGCCCCGACCGGGGCCCTCGGGCATACTGTGGGCGACGCCGCGGGTCACGCGGTCTCGTCATCCGCCCCGCCGACCGACGCGGGTGCACCGGTTCCACATCGAGCGAGGGGCAAGTCTCGTGAGCCACCAGTTCAGCCCACCCCAGCCCGATCCCGCCATGTACGCCCCCGGTCTGCCCATCGCCAAGCAGGGCACCGACGTGCGGCAGCGGTTCATGACCCGGGTGTACGCCCACCTCCTCCTGGCGATCGCCGGCTTCATCGCCGCCGAGTACGTGCTGTTCACGACGGGGATCGCGGAGACGATCGCGGTGTTCGTCTACCAGACGAACTGGCTGGTGATCCTCGGCGGGTTCATGGTGGTCTCGTGGATGTCCGGCCGCATGGCCTCGCGGGCGCTGACCCGCCAGGCGGCCTACGGCGGACTCGCCCTGCTGGTGGCCGCCAACGCGCTGCTGTTCGCGGCACCGCTGTTCATCGCGAACGAGACGGCCCCCGGCACGATCTCGACCGCCGCCTGGCTGTCGCTGGGTGCCTTCGCCGCCCTGTCGGGCATCGCGATCACCACCAGCAAGGACTTCAGCTTCCTACGCGGCGTGTTGATGTGGGGCGGCGTGCTCGCCCTGTGCCTGATCGTGGGGTCGGTGCTGTTCGGCGCGGCGCTGGGGACCTGGTTCGCGGTCGCGATGATCGGCTTCGCCGGCGCGGCCATCCTCTACGACACCCAGAAGATCTACCACTCCTACCCCCCGGACCGTGAGGTCGTGGCCGCCATGAGCCTGTTCTCCTCGCTGGCCCTGCTGTTCTGGTACGTGCTCCAACTGCTCATGCGTCGCTGAGCACCGGGAACCATCACCAACGTCGAGACACGACGTGAAAGGCCACGGGGGATGACCCTCACCAAGACGTTCGCCGGGTTCCGGCCCGGCCGCAAGAGCCTGCTGCTCGGCGGCCTGCTCACCGCCCTGACCGGGCTGGTGGCCACCGCCGGGGTGACCTCGCTCGCCTGGGGCGACACCCTCCGCGACGAGGAGCGCCTGCTGCCCGGGACGGCGATCGCCGGCGTGGACGTGGGCGACTCCACCATGGACGCGGCCATCGCCGCCGTCGAGGAGCAGCTCGCCGACCGGCTCGACCGCGCCGTCGAACTCATCGGTGAGGACGGGACCTGGGAGACCTCAGCCCGCGAGCTCGGCGCCGAAACCGACGCGGCCGAGGTGGTCGCGGAGGCCTTCGAGCGCACCCGGGACGCGGGTCTGGCCGACCTCGCCCGGATGCGCTGGGCGGGCGCGACGATCGGTCCGGAGCTCGACGCCGGCATGAGCGTCCCCGACGGCGAGATCGAGGCCTTCGTCGCGACGGTCGCGGACGAGGTCGACCGCGAGCCGCGCGACGCGGAGGCCACCTGGAACGGTGACGCCTTCGACATCGCCGAGGCCCGCGAGGGCCGCGCGGTCGACACCGAGGCGACCGTCGAGGCACTGACCGCGGCCCTCGGTGGCGACGACGACAGGGTCGAGCTCGAGGTCGAGGCGCTCGCGCCCGACACGACCACCGCGGCCGTGCAGGAGGCCGCCGACGAGGTCGCGCCCCTCGTCGAGGCCGCCCTGGCCCACACCGTCACCCTCGCCCACGGGGGCGAGACGTGGTCGGTCACCCCTCGCTCCCTCGACGCCACCCCACAAGCGGCGTCGGCCCTGGCCGAGGCACTCGAGGGCGACACACCCGAGCGGGTCGGCATCAGCGTGCCGGACGGCGCGGTCTCCGGCTTCGTCGCCTCCGTGGCCGCAGACATCGACGTCGCCGCGCGCGACGCCGAATTCGGCTGGGGCGGCGACGGGATGGACATCACCCCGGAGCGCGACGGCCGGGCGCTCGACCGCAACGAGGCCACCAACGACCTCCGGGCTGCCCTGCATGGCGACGCCGACCGTGTCGAGCTGACCGTGGGCACCACGCGCGCCTCGGTGACCGCGGACTCCTTCGACCGGGTGCTCGTGCTACGCCAGTCCGAGCGGACGCTGTACCTCTACGAGGGTGGCGAACGGGCCGACGAGTGGCCGGTCGCCGTGGGTATGGGCGGCAGTCCGACCCCGACGGGCACCTTCACCGTCGGCGCGAAGCGCTTCGAACCCACCTGGAACAACCCCTCCCCCGACGGCTGGGGCGAGGACATGCCGGCGTCGGTCGGTCCGGGGCCGGACAACCCGCTGGGCGCCCGCGCGCTGAACTGGAACGACAACGGACGCGACACGCTCATCCGGTTCCACGGTACGCCCAACGAGGACTCCATCGGTGAGGCCGCCTCCCAGGGCTGCGTGCGCATGTTCAACGAGGACGTCAAGGAGCTCTACGACATCATCCCGTCGGGCACGATGATCGTCTCCATGTGATCCACCCGGACCCACCGGGCCGTGGCGCCGACTCCCGAGGAGTTCACGACCGTGACCACCGTGGACCAGACCGGGTTCTTCCAGGACCCGCCCCGCCTGCGTGACGAGTTCGCCGAGGACCTCGCGCTGCGTCGTTACCTCGAGCGGGTGCTGCCCGAGGACGTCCTGGCCGAGATCGAACCGTCACTGGCCGAGATGGGCCGACTGGCCGCCGGTGACCTCAAGACGTGGTCCGACGCCATGGACCGCCGCGAGCACGAGCCGGTGCTCCATCCCTTCGACGCCTGGGGCAACCGGGTGGACGAGGTGGAGATCTCCCCGTATTGGAAGCGCATCGCCGAGGTCGCACACACCAAGGGCGTGATCGCCACCGCCTACGAACGCGCCCACGGTGAGTACTCGCGGGTGCACCAGTTCGCCCTGGCCTACCTCTACAACCCCTCCAGCGCGCTGTTCAGCTGTCCGCTGGCGATGACCGACGGCGCGGCGCGTACGCTGCTCGCGCACGGTGACCGCACCCTGATCGACCGTGCCGTGCCCCGGCTGACCAGCCGCGACCCCGACCAGGCGTGGACCTCGGGCCAGTGGATGACCGAACGCCCGGGCGGCTCCGACGTGGGCCTGACCGAGACGGTCGCGCAGCAGGTGGACGGCGGTTGGCGGCTGACCGGCACCAAGTGGTTCACCTCCGCGGTCACCGCGGACATGGCCCTCACCCTGGCCCGGCCGGAGGGCAACGGCCCCGGGGGCCGCGGTCTCGGGGTGTACTACGTGGAGGTCCGCGACCAGGACGGCCGGCTCAACGACCTGCGGGTGCTGCGGTTGAAGGACAAGCTCGGCACCCGCCAGATGCCCACCGCCGAACTCGCGCTGGAGGGCACCCGCGCCCAGCTGGTGGGCCCGCCGTCGGACGGCACCCGCAACATCGCCCCGATGCTCACCGTCACCCGGCTTTGGAACGCGGTCTCTGCGGTCGGGTTCCTGCGCCGGGGGCTGGCGCTGGCGCGTGACTACGCCGAGCGTCGCGTGGCCTTCGGACGCAGCCTGGCGGAGCAGCCGCTGCACCAGACCACCCTGGCCTGGCTCCGGGTCCAGCACGAGGCCGCGCTGCAGCTGACCTTCCGCGCCGTGGAACTGCTCGGGCGCGAGGAGGCGGGGGTCATCTCCGAGCAGGAGGCCCGGGCCCTGCGCCTGCTGCTGCCGGTCACCAAGCTGTTGACCGCCAAGCAGGCCGTGGCCGGTGCCTCCGAGGCGCTGGAGGCGTTCGGCGGTGCCGGTTACATCGAGGACACCCACCTGCCGCAACTGCTGCGCGACGCCCAGGTGCTGTCGATCTGGGAGGGCACCACGAACGTGCTGTCCCTGGACGCCCTGCGTGCCCTCGCCCGCGACGAGGCCCTGTCGGCCTACGTGGCGGAGGTCCGCCGTGCGGCGGAGGCGACCACCCACACCGACGCCGCGGCGATCGGCAAGTTGGCGGTCGACGCCGCCGACCACGCCGTGGACTGGATCTCCCGCGCCATCGACCACAGCCCGGCGGCCGTGGAGCACGGCGCCCGGCGCTTCGCCCTGACGCTGGGGCGCAGCCTCCAGGCGGCCCTGCTGGCACGACAGGCGCAGCACGACCTCGACCGCCACGGCGACGCACGCGCGCTGGCCGTGGCCCAGCGCTTCGCGGCAGAGGGACTGGACCTGCTCGAGTCTCCCGGTGAGCGTCTGCGCGCCGACGCGGCGCTGGCCCGCGAGGTCCCCCTGGAGCCTTAGGGCGCGGAGAACTCGAAGACGAGGTCCCGCTCGACCCGCCGGTTGACCGCGTCCAGGGCGGCGCGCATCACCGCGTGCTCGACATCGCCGCGGACGATCGATGCGCCCAGCAACAGTTCCTCGCCGCGGTCGGAGAGCAACGACACCACGACCTGGGCGGCCGCCGGGTCCGCCTCGCCGACCGTCACCCGGTCGACCTGGGCGCGCAACGGCAGGGAGGTCAGTTGGCCCAGTGCGGACAGGGTGGCCTCGGCGATCGCCCGGTGCAGTCCCCGGGTGGTCGGGTTGCCCTGCGCCTCGCCGGCGGTGAGGCGACCACCGAACTCGAGCGTCGCGGTGACGGTGAGGGCGACGCCGTCGTTTCTGGACCCGAGGTCACGGATCACCGGCCGGAGGGAAGGGGCACGTGCGGCCCCGTCGTGGCCCTCGGCGCCGGGCTGGCCGTCCGTGGCGCCGTCCAGGACGAGGACCGGGTCCTCGACGCGGTGTTGCCCCGGGGGGCCCGTGACCGTCCCGGCGTCGGATTGACCGTCGGTGGTGGTCTCCACGTCGAGCCCGAGGTGCCCGTCGACACGCTCCGCCTCCGGGCTCGCAGTGAGGCGGGGCCGGATCTCGGTAGGGTCCAGGGCGATACCGAAGCGCTCACGCAGCGTGGCGGCCACCGACCACGAGACGCGGTCGGGGTCCTCCCCCGGGTGGAGGCGGATTCGCAGGCGCCCCCGGCCCGTGTCCACGGCGCGGGCCACGCTCGCCTCGGCCACCCCCGGTACCGACCGGATGGCCCGTTCGACTTCCTCGTGGCTGGGCACCGTCCGTACCCCGTTCCCCTGGTTCACCTGGTCCCCGAGCGCTCGGTAGCGAGTACGCTTCCCCTGGTGCGGGCGCCGGTCGCCGTACCGTCACCGCGAGTGAGAGGCGGGTACGTGCGCGACGAGCGGCGGTCTGATCCCCACCAGACCGGACTTCTCCGGCGCCTTCGTGCATGGTTGACACGTGCTCCCAAGGAGCCTACATCGCCGGGGCTGTTCACCGCCCGCCAACGGCCGTCGAAGAGGACCCCGGTCCCGGATCCGCCCGTCCTGTCGGACGGGCCGACTGTCACGGTGCACGCTTCCCGCCTGGACCGTCCCGCCGCCCGGGTGACGCTCACACCCTCCCAGGCCCTCGAGCTCGCCCGCGACGGCCATGACGCGCTGCACCGGGACCGGCCTGCAGCGGGCTAGCCATTCGCGCGCTCATGGACGTGCGCAGAGCGATCACTGAGGGTGCCCGGACCGCCACCGCCTGCAATCGGGTCGCGCACCGGCGACACGCGTCAGGCCGCGTCGCCGCCGTGGTGGCGCGCGATGGCCCGGCCGATGACCAGCTTCTGGATCTCCTTGGTGCCCTCGAAGATCTCGTAGATCTTCGAGTCACGGTGGAACTTCTCGACGTCGAACTCGCGGCTGTACCCGAAGCCGCCGAAGATCTGGATCGCCTCGTCGGTGACGTGCACGGCGGTCTTGCCGGCGTGGTACTTGGCCATCGAGCCCTCGCCGTACTTGAACGGCGTGTTGTTCGAGCCCATGTTGATCCCGCGCCAGCACAGCAGGCGGGAGGCGTCGACCTCGGTGGCCATCTCGGCGAGCTTGAACGAGATCCCCTGGTGGCGGATGATCGGCACGCCGAAGGTCTCGCGCTCCATCGCGTACTTGATGCTGGCGTCCAGCGCGGCCCGCGCGACGCCCACGGCCTGGATGCCCACCAGCGGCCGGGTCGCCTCGAAGGTGGACAGCGCACCGGAGGATCCCTTGGACGCCTTGGCCTTCTCCGGGTTCTTGGCGCGCTCGATCTTGGCGTCGATCTTCTCCTGGCCGCCCAGCAGCTGCTCGTCGGGCACGAAGCAGTCCTGGAAGGCGATCTCGGCGGTGTGCGAGGCGCGGATGCCGAGCTTCTTGGTCTTCTTGGTCTGCGAGAAACCCTCGGCGTCGCTGGTGACGATGAAGGAGGCCTGCCCCCGGTGGCCGAGGCCCGGCTCCACGGTGGCGACCACCACGTGGACGTCGGCGATACCGCCGTTGGTGATCCAGATCTTCTCACCGTTGAGCAGCCACCCGCCGTCGACCTTTGTGGCCTTCGTGCGGATCTTGCTGACGTCGGACCCGGCGCCGGGCTCGGAGACGGCGAAGGCCCCGACCTTGACGTCGTCGACCGTGCCGAAGATGCG
>SLRZ01000186.1 GCA_007130695.1 Nitriliruptoraceae bacterium | reverse complement strand
TCCCGGATGCACTCGCTGTCCTGCTGGGCGGCAGCGTGCTCGGCGCCCCGGGACCAGCTGCGGCTGGCTCGCAAAGCAGGCGGCGTGGCGTAGGCTCGCCGACGGTAACCAAGCTTGGATCCCACGTGAGGTCGTGACCAAACGTGACCAATTGTGACACCGTTAGCGTCGGCCAATTCTCTGGATGCGCTGTATTTGCCGTGTTTCGCTCGGTTCGAGTGATCTGAAGCGACTACGGATCAGGCGGCCGGGGGTTCGAATCCCTCCCAGCGCGCTTCTCGAGAACGGCCCGCTACGTACCTCTGGTGGGCCGTTCTCGCGTTCTCAGGAAATCCGGCCCGGACGTCTTCCACAGGGCCGCGGCGCACGACCTCCAGGAACCGCGCGGAAGGTCACCGAAAGCGCCAGCGCTCGGTCCGACGGATTTGTCACGGTTCGTCACGTTGAACCCCGGTGCCGCTGGCCGGTTCGCCGGGTGGATCGTCGTCCAGGATCGTCACGGTCGCGACCCCCCGACCGACGACCGCGTGCTGTGGCGAGGACAACAGGACCTGGAAGGTCTCGTCGCCCTCGTGCTCGTCGTCCCCGAGAACGGTGATGGTGATGTCCTTGCGCCGCTCGCCGGGCGCGAAGGTCAGTGTGGTGGTCAGGGCCACGTAGTCCCGCCCGGCCGTCGCCGTGCCGTCAGCGGTGGCGACGGTCACGGTGACCGGCCTGCCGCTCGCGGCGGACAGCCGGACGGGCAGTGTGACGGTCGAGGTCGTTCCAGCCGCGCCCTCGGCCACCGAGGCGTCCGCGACACTCAACGCGGGGGCCGGGTCGTCGTCGACGATCGTGACGGTCGCCGTGCCGCGCGTCACCTTTGCGCGGCTGGGGTTGCGCAGGTGCACGACGAATGCTTCGTCCGGCTCGTCGAGCGCATCACCCAGCACCGTCACCCGCACGTTGCGCCTGGTGGTCCCCGGGGCGAAGGTCAGGGTGCCGCTGGTGGCCACGTAGTCGCGTCCGGCCGTGGCGGTGCCGTCGGCGGTGGCGAAGTCCACGGTGACGGTCCGGCCGCTCGGGGCGGAGAGCCGCACCGGGACGTCGACGGTCGTCGTGGTGCCGGCGGCTCCCTCGGTCACCGAGGCGTCGGCGATCCGCATCCTCGGCTTCGGGTCGTCGTCGATGATGGTGACCGTGCCGGTCCCGCGCCCGATGGTCAGGCCGGAGGGTGAGCCGAGTACGACCCGGAACTTCTCGTGGGCCTCGTCGAGTTCGTCGCCGAGGACGCGCACCACGATGCGCCTGGTGGTCTGCCCGACCGCGAATGTCAACGTCCCACTGTGCGCCCGGTAGTCCAGTCCGGCGACGGCCGTGCCGTCACGGGTCCGGAAGCCGACCGAGACCTGGCGGCTGGTGGGCTCCGAGAGCCGGACGGTCAGCTCGACGCGGGTCGAGGTACCGGCCGGCCCCTCCACCACCTCGGCGTCGCTGATGCGTGCCCGGGGGACCGGTGGGGCGACGCGGCCACGGGCGTCGAGGTTCCCGAAGCAGTAGCCGCGGGCGCGGGCGCCGTCGATGATGCCGGGGAGGGCGGCGATGGTGTCGGGGGCGTTGGCCACCCCGTCGTGGAGCAGGATGTTCCCCCCGTCCCGGAGGTTCGACAGCACCAGCCGGGTGATCGTCGACGACGAGCGGCCCGAGCGCCAGTCCTGGGGGTCGATGTTCCACCGCACCTGGCGCATGCCGAGCCCCTCGATCACGGAGCGAACGCGGGTGCTGGTCGCCCCGTAGGGCGGCCGGACCAGCGTGGGGGTCGGTGCGTTCGCGTTCCGGGCGGCCCGGTTGGTGCGACGCAGCGTGTCACGGATCGCGGCATCGCTCAGGCGGGTGAGGTTCTCGTGGCGGTAGGTGTGGTTCGCGACCCGGTGCCCCTCGTTGTGGGCGCGGCGCGTGAGCGCGGGGAGGCGGGCGATGTTCTGCCCGACCTGGAAGAACGTCGCGGACACCCGCCGGCGTGCGAGCGCGTCCAGCACCTGCGCCGTGTAGCGGGCGTGCGGACCGTCGTCGAAGGTCAGTGCGAGCGTGCCGCGAGAGCAGGGCGTGACCGCCGCGGCGGGAGCTGGTGGCAGGCCGCCGAGGAGGACCGCGGCGACCAGGAGGAGGACCAGCGAGCTCCGGGCGGCGGCGAGAGTGGCCGAGGCCACGGCGCGGTCGGAGCGGTGGCGACGCGCGGTGGCGCACAGGTGCCCGGCGGCAGTGGCGCCCTGTCGTCGCGAGCCGGCACGGACCTGAACGGACATCGTCGTGTCCTCGATACATCACGATCGTCCGCCTCTGCGGGCAAGAGCTCCAGAGGAGTTCTCCTCTGCCGGCCGACGGATCAGGGCACCCCCGCGTGGACCTCGCGGGCGCGCCACGCTCCCGCACGTTCACCAAACGTCGTATGGGCCCGGACAGCCCCCGATCACCCGCGTACGCTCGCCGTAGCGCGGATGGCCTGACGACTGGACCAGGATGGATCGCTCCGGGGTCGCTCCGGCTTTGCTGCGAGGCACGCTGATCGGCCTGCTCGGCTTCGTCGTCGCTGGCATCGTGCCGTTGGCGACGGGACCGCTGCGGACGGTCGACTGGCTTCTGTTCTTCGGCGTCATGTCCGGTTTCGCGGTTGCGGTCGGGGTCGCAGCGGTCCGCGAACGTCGGACGTTCCACGTCCGGGGGCCGATCGGCGCCGAGACCGACAGGATCGAACATCTGCTCGCGCTCGTGATGTGGGCGGTCGCGTTCTTCGCTCTGGTCTACGCCAGGCTCGCAGGTGTCCCAGGGGAACTCGAGGGGCTCGCAACGCGACTCGACGCGTTCTACTTCACCTTCACGACACTTGCGACCGTCGGCTTCGGCGACGTCCACGCGACCGGTCAGGCGGCGCGGCTCGTGGTGACCACCCAGATCGTGTTCAACCTGGTGGTGCTGGCGCTCGCCGTGCAGGTACTCGTCGCCGCCGTGCGCCGTCATGGCTCAGCCTGACCCTCCGACCGGCCGGCGATCAACGGCCGCGTCCACCCGCGCGGCGCACCGTCAGTCCGGTAGGCGGTGGACGTCGAGGAGGGTCAGCCCGAGCAGTTGCAGTCGAGAGAGGATGCCGTGGAGTTCCGCATCGTCGCGTACCTGCCCGAACAGCACGGCGCCGGTGTCCGTGTCCACCACCGAGAGTTCTGGAAAGGTGGCAACCGCGGTCGCGGAGAGTCGCTGCGCGACACGGAATTCGTAGCGTCCGGTCTCCATCACGGGCATGGTCCTGTGTCCTCCCGCGGCGTGGTGGCCGCTGTCGTCCAGCGTCCCGCGCCGCGTCCGTGACCGCCTCACCCCGCTCGGGTGGGTCCCGTGCCCCGGGGGCGGAGGTCCGGCGTGAAGCGGTGATCCCCCGGCTCGCGGTTCCCGTTGTGGCACCAGTGGGGTGGAGTTGGGTTCCGGCCCGCTGTCGGGAGCGTCAGCGCATGCTGAGGCCGGCGAGCGCCTGCGCCAGGAACCACACGCCGAAGACCAACCCGACCCCGATGACGATGGGTCCGTTGTTGCGCTCGAGCCAGGTGGAGGACCGCTCGAGGAACCGGTCCGCCCGGCCCGGCGCCACCAGGGCGACGGCCACGATCGCCGCCGTCGGGAGGGCGGTGAGCGCGACGAACACGAGGTAGGTCGCGACCGCGGCTGGCCGAGCGAGTGCGGCCTCCTCGATCGCCGCGATGGCGCCGAGGTTGAACACCCAGAACTTCGGTGCGATGGCCAGCAGCCCGGCACCGGCGAGGAACGCCTGCCCGGCCTTCAGGGCGCCAGCTCGGGTCAACCAGGCCGGCGGCGGAGCGTCGGGGTCCTCGTCGGTCAACAGCTTCTTGACGGCCATGGCCAGCAGGAGGATCGCCACGGCGAGCAGCAGCGACGATCGCAGCGTGGACGCCGTCGCGGGATCGTCGCTGGCGCCCGAGCCCTCGATCACGAGCCCGAACACGACACCCTGGAGCAGGCGCACGGAGCTCATGCCGGCGATGAACGCGGTCGCTGCCCGTGTCCCGGTCGGTGATCCGAGCAGGGCGATGGTCACGACGAGGCTGTGCGGGAACGAGCGCACTCCCGAGGACCAGGGATCCGAGTGCTGCCCACGGGCCGTCCACCGTCGATCAGGGGGTGACGATGTCGAACCAGAACGGGAACTGGTCCAGGCGATCGAACACCGCCAGCAACGGCGACGCATCGCCCTCGATGGTGATGCCCTCGCCCAGGGTCAGGGCGCTGGCCGGGTCGTCCGCCGCGAGCAGTGCGTCCAATCGCGCCCGGGAGGTGGTGATGGTCACGTCGGTCGCCACCTCCTCGCCGTCGGCGACCGTCCGGTTGTGCAGCACACCGTTGGACAGCTCCAGCAGGTGACGCTCGCCGACGTCGCTCAGTGACAGCAGGATCGATCCGCTGAGGTCGTGGGCCTCGGGATGCTGCAACCGGATCGCGAGGTAGTCGAGGATCAGGGTGGTGGGCATGGCCGCGATGACGTCGGGCGACGACGTGGTCGGGGTGGGCAGGACCAGGACCCCGTCGCGCAGCTCCTTCGCGCCGGTGAGGTAGAAGTTCCGCCACGGTCCGGATTCGGCCCGGTAGCCGAGCTGGGTGAACGCGTCGGCGAGCAGTTCCCGCGCTTCGAGGTTGTCGGGGTCGGCGAACACGACGTGCTTGACGACCTCGGCGACCCAGCGGTCGTCGCCGGCCTCGTGGTCGGTCCGTGCCCGTTCGAGAATCGCCTCGGCACCGCCCATGTAGGTCACGTACCGGCGGGCGGCTTCGACCGGTGGGTGGGGGTGGAGCGTGGCGGGGTTGCCGTCGAAGAACCCGAGGTAGCGCTGGTAGATGGCCTTGACGTTGTGGTTGACCGAGCCGTAGTACCCGCGTGATGACCAGGTGCGCGCGAGGGCGGGGGGCAGCTCGAGGTCCTCGGCGATCTCCAGCATGGTCCCGCCGTGGTTTGCGCGCCGCAGGGTCTCGTCATGGAGGTAGCGGTAGGTGTCCCGCTGTGAGCGGAGCAGGGCCAGTGCCTCCTCATGCCCCCACGTCGGCCAGTGGTGGGAGGCGAACAGCAGGTCGGTCTCGGCGCCGAAGTGGGCGATCATGGTGCCGATCGCCTTGGCCCACCCGAGCGCGTCACGGACCTGGGCACCACGCAGCGTGTAGAGGTTGTGCTGCACGTGGGTGACGACCTCCGCGGTCCACAGCGCACGCCAGGCCGGGAGCAGGAACACGAACTCGGCGGGGGCCTCGGTGTCGGGCGTGTACAGGGTCCGCAGCTCGACCCCGTCCAGCACGATCGAGGTGTCGCCGTGGCCGATCAGGTCGGTCGGCTCGAGGAGCCCGAACGTGCCGGTCGAGGTCGTCTTGCCGAGCCCGGCACCGATCTGGCCGGTGGGGGAGGGCGGCAGCAGGTTGCCGTACATGTAGGACGCTCGCCGGGTCATGGCGTTGCCGGCCATCACGTTCTCGCTGACCGCTTCGAACGTGAACCCCTCGGGTGCGACGATGCGGACGCGTCCGGCCGCGACGTCCTCCGGCGAGCACACGCCCCGGACCCCGCCGAAGTGGTCGGCGTGGCTGTGGCTGTACACCACCGCGGTCACCGGCCGCCGTTCGACGTGGGTGTTCACCAACTCGAGGGCGGCGGCGGCGACCTCGGCGGTGATCAACGGGTCGAGCACGACCCAGCCCGTTTCGCCGCGTACGAAGCTGATGTTGGACAGGTCCAGGCCGCGGACCTGATAGATCCCGTCCACGACCTCGAACAGTCCCCCGATCCCGTTGAGACGCTCCTGCCGCCACAGGCTCGGGTTGGCCGTGTCCGGTGCCTCCCCCTCGACGAAGTCGAACCGGTGGCTGTCCCACACCGGGCGGCCGTCGGCCGTGGTCACGGGGGCGCACAGCGGGGCGATGAACCCCCGCTCCGCCAGACCCTGATCGGTGGTGCTCTCGAACGGCAGTCGGTCGACCAGGGCAGCGTTGGCCGCGCGGGTCGCCGTCGTCGCTGGCGTCACAGGTCGTCCTCCTACTTTCGCCGCGCTCCAGGTCACTTCCGCCGGGAGGTCCACAGGACGCCGATGAGTACCCCCGTCACGATCAGGGCGAGGGAGGCGAACCACAGGGTTGCGGTGATCTGGAGCCCGAGGAACTGCAGGGTCACATCGTCACGGTTCTGCAGCACGAACAAGAGCGCGACGAGCGTGAGAACTCCTGCAGTGATCCGCTGCGGCGTCAGGAGGTCCCGCTTCGTTCCAACCGGTCGATCCGCAACCCTCGCCATGGCGGCTCCGATCTCTTCGACGGTTCAGTGGCTCTGGTGAGGGTGCTCGGGAAGCCACGCGTCGGCACCGCCCGAACGGGGTGAGATCCGGCAGCGGGTGCGGCCCGGCGTCACAGCCGGCGGGCCGGCCGGTCCTCCGGTCGAACTGGGTTGCAGACGTCCCTAGCCGGGGCCCCGGGACCGTGTCAGGCTTCATTCGTCCGACGTCCGACGTCCGGCGCGAAGCACGGAGTCCCCTTGTCGTCTGTCGTTGAGGTCCGCCAGGGCGGAGAACGCCCGGCACGCGTCATGCCCCCTGCGCCGGCTGAGTCGGAGTTCCGACGTGAGCGCCTGCTGCGGGCGTTCGTGACCGATCCTGCGCCGGTGACCCTCCTGTGTGCGCCGGCTGGCTCCGGCAAGACGGCGTTGCTCGCGGGCTGGGTGGACAGTGCCGCCGGCTCGGCGATCGCCTGGCTGAGCCTGGACCGCCACGACGGTGACCCCGGTCGGCTGTGGACGAGTGTCCTGCAGGCGCTACGGGGCACCGGCCGCTTCCCCACCGAGGCGCGGGTCCACGATCTCGTGGCACCACAGGGCGAGGTGGCCCCGGCGTTCATCGATGCGTTGGTCGCCGAGGTCGCGGCCCTCGGGGAGCCGGTCTGGCTCGTGCTCCATGACGTGCACGTCCTGCGGCACGCCGCAGCCCTCGACTCGCTGACCCTCCTCGTCCAGCGGCTCTGCCCGGGCTTTCGCCTGGTGCTCGCGGGTCGGGCCGATCCGCCGCTCGGCCTACCGAGGCTCCGGCTCGAGGGGCGCCTGCGTGAGGTGCGCGCCAGCGACCTCGCGTTCACACTCGACGAGACCGCGGCCTTCCTGGAGAACCAGGGGGTGTCGCTGCCGGAGCCCTCACTTCGCGTTCTCCAGGACCGCACCGAGGGGTGGGTCGCCGGGATCAAGATCGCGGTGCTGGCCATGCAGGGCGGTGAGCAGCCGACGGCGTTCGTGGAGCGGTTCGGCGGAGACGACCACGCCGTCGCCGACTACCTCGCCACCGAGGTACTCGCGTCGCTGCCCGACGACACGCGCAGCTTCCTGCTCCGTACGAGCGTCTGCACGAATGTCGAGGTGGGGCTCGCGCAGCGTCTCACCGGCCGCGGGGACTCGGCCGCGGTGCTCGAGGCGCTCGAGCGGGACAACGTGTTCACGCGGCGGCTGGGGCGTGGACGGACCACGTACCGGTACCACGAGCTGTTGCGGACGTTCCTGGCCGCGGAGCTGCAGCGGACCGACAGCGAGATGGAACGCGAGCTCCAGCGCACGGCTGCGGGCTGGTACGAGCAGCACGGCGAGTACCTCCACGCGCTGGAGCGTCTCGCGCGGGCGGGGGAACTCGAGCGGTTCGTGGAGGTCGCTGGTGCGCACGGCGTCGGTGCTCTGCTGGACGGCCGTGCGCGTTGGCTGCTGGGCATCCTCGCGCTGCTCGACGACTGTGACCGCACCGTTCCCGTGGTGGCGCTGCTCGGCGCCGCCGCAGCCCTGGCGCTCGACGATCTCGACGCGGCCGATCGGTGGCTGGTGAACGTCGACCTGGAGACGCTCGCTGCCAGACCCGACCGCGCGCTCGCGGGGCTCGCGGCGACCGTCGGTGCCGCGAGAGCCAGGTACACCGCCCGGGTCGATGTCGCGCTGGCTCGGCTGGAGGCGACCGCTGCAGGGGACACCGGCGACCCCGATCGTGACCTCTACGCCCTGATCCACCGGGGTGTCTTGCGCCTCTACCTCGGTCGCTACACGGACGCGGTGGCCGACCTGCAGCGTGCGGCGGACATCGCGCGTGTGACCGAACGCGACGCCGTGAGAGTCGAGTGCCTCTCGTTCCTCGCGGGCGCCTTCGCCAGCCAGGGGGCACTGCCCGAGATGCGCGAGCAGGCGGAGCGTGCGATCGGGCTCGCGGAGCCCCGCGGTTGGGCCCGGTCGTCCGCACTCGCGCACGCCTACGTCCTGGTCGCCTGGTCGGCCTACCTGCGGTTCGACACGCCGACGGCGGAG
>SLRZ01000043.1 GCA_007130695.1 Nitriliruptoraceae bacterium | reverse complement strand
TTCGGCCCACTCGTCGCGGGTGCGCTGCGCGATGACCTCGGCGATCCGCTGCTTCTGCTCGGGCCACGCGGCCTGGTCGAACTGCGGGAACTGATCGGGATCGATCTCGAGGCCCTCGCACAGCGCGGCGAAGAACTGCGGCTCGAGGGCCCCGACCGCGAGGAAGCCCCCGTCGGCGCAGCGGTAGGTGTCGTAGTAGGGGGCCCCGCCGTCCAGCAGGTTGCTCTCGCGGTCGGTGGACCACAGCCCGGCGGCGAGCATGCCGTGCAGCATCGTGGTCTGTGACGCGGCCCCGTCGACCATCGCGGCGTCCACCACCTGGCCCCGTCCCGAGGAGGCACGCTCCACGAGGGCCGCGAGGATTCCGATCGCGAGGTACGCCCCGCCCCCGCCGAAGTCGGCGACGTAGTTGATCGGTGGCGGAGGCGAATCGTCGGCCCGCCCCACCGGGTGCAGCGCACCGGAGATCGCCGCGTAGCCGATGTCGTGACCGGCGCGGGGCGCCATCGGACCGTCCTGGCCCCATCCGGTCATACGGCCGTAGATCAGCGCCGAGTTCAGGGCGTGGCAGTCCTCGGGCCCCACACCCAGACGCTCGGCGACCCCGGGCCGAAAGCCCTCCACCAGCACGTCGGCGGACTCGACCAGGCGGCGGACCACGTCCCTGCCGGCCTCGCTCTTGAGGTCGACGGCGATCGAGCGCCGGTTCCGCGACAACGCACCGCCCTGGCTCCCACGGCCGGCCGATGCGGCCCGGTCGACCAGGATCACCTCCGCCCCGAGGTCCGCCAGCAACATGACCCCGAACGGGGCGGGCCCGATGCCCGCCAGCTCGACGATGCGCACGCCTTCCAACGGTCCGCTCACAACTGCTCCTCGCTCTTCGAGCAACCGTCCACGGCCGTGGACGGAAGAGTTCGACTAGTGGTCACGCAGGTCCACGACCGGCGGAAGGTCCGGCTCGTCCAGCAGCCGCCACAGGCGTTCGGCGACCTCGTGGGCGTCCTCCAGCTCACCACGACGGTGCAGCTCGTGGAAGCGCTCGACCTCGGGGAAGTCCCGCACAGCGGTGGCACGGATCTGCTCCTGCATGGCGGTGGCGACCACGCCCGGCGCGACCGAGAGCACCCGCACGCCCCCGCGCAGTGCCTGTTCCTCGTGGACCGCACGGGCCCAGTGGTCGAGGGCGGCCTTCCCGGCGCCGTAGGCGGACCAGCCGGGGTAGGCCTTCCGTGCGGCCCCCGAGCTGATCAGGACGAGCTCACGTCGTGGCGCCGACGAGGCGCCCATGGCCCCCAGGACGTGTGCGCCCAGCACCTGACCGCACGCGGCGTTGAGCAGCACGTTGTCGGTGTAGGCCGCCGTGTCGACCTCCCCGGCGAACCCCAGGGGGGCGATGGTGCCGGCCGCGTGCCAGAACACGAGCCGCCCCGGTGCGCCGGCCATCTCCTCGGTGAGCCGCCGCCCCACGTCGCTCCAGGTGCCGGGGTCGGACAGGTCCGCCCGGAGGTGGCCGACCTCCCGACCCGGGACCGACGGGCCCGAGCGGCTGATGTCCAGCAGCCGGGCATCGGCCGGGGCGCCCGCCAGGAGCGCCGCCCCCAGCCCGTGCGAGCCCCCGGTGACCGCGACCATGGTGTCCACGAGACCTCCTAGGGCCGGGCGGCGGGGTCGAACAGCACCCCGGGGTTCAGTACGCCGGCCGGGTCGAGCTCTGCCTTGGCCGCCCGAAGGGCCGCCGCGAACGGCTCGGGGCGCTGCCGGTCGTACCACCGGCGGTGGTCGCGCCCCACTGCGTGGTGGTGGGTGATGGTCGCACCGGCGGCCTCGATGGCCTCGCTGACCGCGACCTTGATCTCGTCCCAGGCGCCCGCCGCAGCACGACCACGGGCGGCCCCTTCCTCGGCGAGTCCCGGCCCCGGCGCGATCACGCTCAGGTAGGGCGCGACACCGTCCGGGTAGGCGTGGGTGGTGCGCACGGCCACCTGCCCACCGCCGCACACCTCGCGCGCCGCGGCCGTCGCACGTACACGCAGGTCCTCGACCACCTCGGAAGCGTGAGCCCACGGCACCGCGGTCTCGAAGGTCTCCACGACCGCGCCGAACCGGGCGAGCCCGTCCCGTAGGTAGGGCATCCGCAGGAAAGCCGACCGCCAGGCGCCGGCGCTGCCCGAACTGCTCCCGGTCGCATCGCCACGACGCTGCACGGGTCCGTCGCGGAGCCGGCCGCCGTGGTCGGCGACCAGCTCGACCGCGACCGCCATCGGTTCCTCGAGCGGGCCGTCGGGCGCCTCGAAACCCAGCACCAGCAGGGTCGCCTCCTCCCCCGGTCGGCTCGCCCCCGCCATCGTCGCCTCGACCGGGTCCAGCAGCCGACAGTTCGCCGGCTGCAGGCCGTGGCGGACGATGGCCCGCACCGCGGCGAGCCCGTCCGCGAAGCTCGGCAGGGCGAACGTGGCCTGGGCCCGGGACTGCGGTCGGGCCTGGACCCGCACCACCGCCTCGGTGATGACCCCGAGGGTCCCCTCGCTGCCCAGTAGCCACCGGTCGGGCGACGGGCCGGCGCCCGAGCCGGGCAGCGGCCGGGACCGCCACTCCCCCGACGGCGTCTGGGCCGTCACCGAAGCGACGAGGTCGTCGATGTGGGTGGGGCCGGTCGCGAAATGTCCCCCCGCGCGCGTGGCGATCCACCCACCCAGGGTGGAGAACTCCCAGGACTGGGGGAAGTGGCGGAGCGTCAGCCCCTGCGGCCGTAACTGATCCTCGATCGCGGGACCCATCGCGCCGCCCTCGATCCGGGCCGTTCCGGAGACCTCGTCGACCTCGACCACGGCACCGAGGTGCTCGAGGTCCAGCGACACGCACGGGTCCTCGGGGGGCCGAACACCGCCGACCACCGAGGTGCCGCCGCCCCAGGGCAGGCAGGCCACCCCCTGCTCGCTGCACCAGTCCAGCACGGCCGCGACCTCCCCCGCGTCCCGCGGGCGCAGGACCAGGTCGGGGGCGGTGTCCACGTCGCCGTGCAGCGCCCGGACCACGTCACGGAACCCGTTGCCGTGGGCGTGGCGGAACCGGTCGGTCACCTCGTCGCTGACCAGCGCCTGCAACGAATTCGGCACCCGGACACGTGGGGCGGGCAGCCGGAGTCGCGACGGGTCCACGGGGCTGGCCGGAGCGGGCACCTCGACCCCGAAGCGGTCGGCGAGCAGCGCCCCGATGCCGTCGAGCTCGTCACCGTCGACCTGCCCGTCGGCCCATCCCCAGCCCCACCAGCTGCGTGCACGGCTCACGGTCGACCTTCTCCTCGGTGACGGACCAGCGGTGTCCTGTCCGCGCGCCCGGATGCTAGTGGGTACCCCATCCGGGGCCCAGCCCCCTCGTGCCCGGCCTGTCCCCCGTCCCGGCCCCGGGGCCGGGTCGTCGTCCCCCGGGTACGGTCGCCGGCGTGAACGAGCAGCCACGGATCTCCCCGGTCGCCGTCCTCCTGGTCGCGGCGGTCGCCGCATTGGCCGGGGCGGCGGGTCTGGCGGTGTCCTGGTCGCTGCTCGGGGCCGGACCGACCTCCGCGACCGCGCCCGTGGGGGCCTCGGCCGGCACGGATGACGCCGAGGGCTGGGCACCCTGGGCCCGCAACGACGACGGGCGACCGGTGCAGTGGGACCCGTGTTCCCCGATCGAACTGGTCGTCGATCCTGAGGGCGCCTACCCCGGCTTCCGACGCGACCTGGACGAGGCGACCGCGGAGATCGCGACGATCTCCGGCATCGACGTGCAGGTCGTCGACGAGGTCTCGGAGCGTCCCGACGCACGTCGGGACGTCTTCCAGCCGGACCGGTACGGCCAGCGCTGGGCCCCGGTGCTGGTGGCCTTCGCCGAACCCGGCGAGAACGACCTGCCCCTGACCGACGTGGACCGCGGCCTGGCCTCACCCGTCGCCGTGGGCCCCGCCGGGGATCGCGTCTACGTCACGGGGCAGGTGGTCTTCAACGTCGAGCGCACGGAGCTGCGGCCCGGCAGCGACGACCGCGCGGACTCGTGGGGTTCGACCCTGCGCCACGAGCTGGGCCATCTCGTCGGCCTCGCCCACACCCCGCACGAGGACGAGCTCATGCACACCTATCCGGGGCAGGGCCCGGTGCGGTGGGGCGAGGGAGACCGGCGCGGACTGGAGGCCCTCGGCGAGGGGCCGTGCCGCGACGTCCCTGCCCCCCGGCACCTCGACGTCGAGGTCGGTCCGCCCGCCTGAAGGCCGCGCACGGCGACCGTCAGGCTCCGGTCGTGCCGCCATCGACCGGCATGATGACGCCCGTGATCCAGCTCGCGTGGTCCGACAGCAAGAAGGTCGCCGCGCGCGCGACGTCCTCGGGCTCGCCGAGCCGACCCAGCGGGTGGTTCGCGGCCGTTCCCTCCGGGTCGTTGGACCACAGCAGCTCGGAGAGTTTGGTGCGCACGACTGCGGCGGCGATGGCGTTGACCCGCACGTGGGGCACCAGTTCGTGGGCCAGTTGATGGGTCAGGTGGTGCAGGGCGGCCTTGGAGACGTTGTACGCGCCGATGACCGGAGAGGGCCGCAGTCCCCCCACGGACCCGATGTTGACGATCGAGCCCCCGCGCTCCGCCATGCTCTGGTGCCAGGCCTCGCGGGCCCACAGCAGCGGTGCCCGGAGATTGACCTCCCAGGTCTTGTCGACCGCGGCCATGTCGACGTCGGTCAGCGCGCCGGCACCGGGGTTGGTGCCCGCGTTGTTGACGAGCAGGTCGCAGGACCCGAACGTCTCGACGGCGGCACCGACCGCCGCGGCGACGTGCTCGGGGTCGGCCACGTTGCCGGCCACGCCGATGCAGCGCTCCCCCAGTTCCTCCGCCACGGGCTGGAGGGTCTCGTCCTTGCGCCCGGTGATGACCACACCGCTCGCGCCGGACTCCAGCAGCTGCCGGGCCACCGCGAGCCCGATGCCGCGGCTGGCACCGGTGACCAGGCCGACCTTGCCGTCCAAACGAATCTGCACTCGACTGCTCCCGTCTCGTCCATCGAACGCCGCCCGACCGTAGTCGACACCGACGTCAACACGAAGACGGCCCGCGCCGTGGCAGCCAGCCGGGCCGGGTCAGCCCGCGACGACTCCGTCGATGCGACCGGCGAGCTCGAGGTCCTTGTCGGTGACCCCACCCTCGCTGTGGGTCGTCAACGCCACCTGGACCGTCGCGTAGGAGTTGTGCAGGTCGGGGTGGTGGTCGGCGGCCTCCGCGAGCTCCGCGACCCGGTTGATGAAGGCGATCGCCTCCCCGAAGTCCCCGAAGCGCCACTCACGTTCGATGGTGCCGTCGCGCAACTGCCACCCGTCGAGGTCGCGCAGACGGGCCTGGATGGTTTCGTGGTCCAAGGTCGACATGCCACTGTGGTACCACGCGACACCGGTCGCGACAACCCGTTCGACCCGGCCCCGTCTCCGGGCAGCGGTCCCGGCCTGTGCCACACTGCCGGGCCCGACGCCGGCAGGAGGAGCCCGGGTGGCAGGTTCAGGCCGTCCCCGTCCGGACCCCACCGTCGCGGTCCGTGCGATGCGGCCGCACGAGGCGGGGGCCGTCGGGCGACTGACCCTGGAGGCCTACGACCGGTACGGCCGCATCGAGGGGACCTACCGCGACCACCTCGCGGATCCTGCACGCCGACTCGACGCGGCAAGTGCCGTGCTGGTCGCCGAGGTCGGGGGTGAGCTCGCCGGGACGGTGACCTACATCCGGCCCGGGGACCCCGAATGGGAGGGCCGGCCGGAGCCGGCCGGAGACGCGGGCTTCCGCATCCTCGCGGTCGCCCCGTGGGCCGAGGGACGTGGGGTCGCCCGGGCACTCATCCAGGCCTGCCTCGACCGGGCACGCCGGTCGGGCTGTCGGCGGTTGGTCGTGACCTCCATGGAGTGGATGACCCGCGCCCACCGGCTCTACGACCAACTCGGCTTCGTCCACCGGCGCGACCTCGACGTGTTCTTCCCCTCCGGCCTCGGGCACACCTTCGTGCTCGATCTGTCCGACGACGCCGCGGCGCACTTCGCGCCCCCGGGCCCCGTCCCGCAGACCCCTCCCCGGGCCCTGGACGTCTGGACCTTCCGATGAGGGCCTGACGCCGCCCTCGCCCTAGCCCATCGACACCAGGGCGCGCAGCGCGGCGACGGCCAGCGGGAACAGCACGGCGAGCGCGATCGCCCCCAGCAGGCTGGCCAGCAGCCACCGCAGGGTGCGGGCGGCGGGTTCGTCGTCCTCCGGCGCCGCGACCTCCACCGGCTCGGGTGGGTCGGCCCATCCGACGAGCGGGCGCAGCGGGCGGGCCGGCGCATCGTCGACGGCGTCGACGCGTCCGGGGGCCCCGGGCACGGCCCCATCGTCGGGAACCGGCGTCCCGTCCGGGCCCGCCACCACCTGCGTCGAGGTCCCACCGGCGGTCTCCCCGCGCTCCGGCCCGGCCGCGTCCGGCCCACCGCCCAGCGGCATCTCGACCGTGCCGGGGTCGAGCACGGCCTGCGGTGACGCGGGTTCGTCCGCGGCGTCGGGCAGCCGGGTCGTCACCTCCGCCGGCTCCTGTGGGGCAACCCCGGGGAGTCGGGTCGTCGCCGCGGTGTCGTCCCGGGCGCCGAACTCCGGGAGGCGCTCGGCCTGGACGTCGGCCACGATCCGTCGGACGATGTCGTCGGCCGAGTCCTCCTCGGCCACGCCGGGGACCGGTGGAGGGGTGGGGTCGGGCGGCCCGCCGGGCGGCGACGTCCCACCCGCGTCCACAGGGGGCACCGACGCCGTCGGTCGCTGCACGCGCCGGGTTGCCGCTGGCGGGTCGGACGGCGGCGTTTCGGCCGGCGGGGCGACGATCTCGGCGGTCTGTTCGCCCGGAGCGGAGAGACCGCCACGGGGCACGCCGCTTACCGAGAGGTCGGCACCCGCCTCCGTGGCCGCCTCGAGTACCTCCTCCACGATCCGGCGTGCGATGCGCTCGGCCTCCGACGGACCCCGTCCGCCGTGGGCGGCCGCGGGAATTGCCGGGGTGGCCGGTGGGGTGCGCCGGACGGCAGGGGCCGAGGCATCGGCGCCGGCGTCGGTGGGGCCCGACCCGGCCCGTGCGAGCACCTCCTCGACGATGCGACGAGCCGTTGCTGCGGCGTCCTCGCCCACGGCACCTCCTGCCTGTCGTCGCCGTCCGCTGCGACCCGGACCGATGTTCGCACGACCTCGGCCCGCCGACTACCTGCTCAGGCGTTGCCGACCGACCGCCGGTCGGGCTCACGAGCCTAGAAGCTCGGCGGCCCGGTGCCGTGCCCCCGGCCCCGCCCACCCGGCCGGGGCTGCACGTCGGTGGGTACGCTGCCTGCCGTGTGTGGTCGCTATGCCTCGGTCACGCCCCCGGAGCAGCTGGCCGAACGGTTCGGGGTCGATCACGTGCGCACCGAGGACCTCGGAACGCGTTACAACGTGGCGCCGAGCATGCCGGTCTATGCGGTGATCGAGCACGAAGGCGACCGTCGACTCGGTGCCCTGCGCTGGGGGTACGTGCCCCACTGGTCCGAGGGACCCCGCTCCGGTCCCTCGCCGATCAACGCGCGCCTCGAGGGGATCGCCGAGTCGCGCATGTTCGCCGCCTCGTTCGCGTCACGACGCTGCATCGTGCCGGCGGACGGCTTCTACGAGTGGCAGGAGCAGGACGGGGAGCGACCCAAGCAGCCCTACCACCTCCACGACCCCGAGGGCGAGCCGCTGGCTCTGGGGGGAATATGGACCGCCTGGCGGGGCGGGGACGACGGTCCCCTCTACTCCTGCGCGATCGTCACGACCGCAGCGAGCGGAGAGATCGCCGCGATCCACGGACGGATGCCCGTCATGCTGCCCGAGCGGCTGTGGCCCACGTGGCTCGCGGCCGGCCCCGAGGAGGCGCCGCACCTGCGTGCCACCGTCCAGGAGCTCGGTCCCCCCCGGCTAACGGCACGGCCGATCAGTGATGCCGTCAACAACGTGCGCAACGACGGCCCGCAGCTGTGGGAGCCCGGCGCTGTCCGCTAGTCGGCCACCTCGAAGTCGGCCACGAGCGGCTCGAGATGCTCCTGCGGGCGCTCACCGCAGATCTCCGCGAGCGCCTCGGCGAACTCCCGGGCGGTGGGCCGACGGTCCGGGTCGTCGGCGGTGGCCTCGAGCAGGAGTTCCCGGAGCCGCGGCGTGACGTCGTCCCCACCTGGCAGGCTCGCGAGCAGGCGCCGCATCGGCCGTTGCGGCGTCGTCGTCGCGACCTCCCGGGTGCCGGTCAGCGCCTCCCAGGCCAGCAGTCCCAGCGCATACACGTCAGACCGGTCGTCGGGTGTGGCCCCGCCGAGCCGTTCGGGCGACCAGTAGTCGCTCGCGCCCGGTTCGGGGAAGACCGGCTCGGGATGATCGAGACGCTGGCCGATCAACCGCGTCGACCCGAAGTCGACGATGCAGAGGCGGCCATTGGGCGCCACCAGCAGGTTGTGGGGCGTCACGGCGGCGTGGGCGAGCCCCTCGTCGTGCATCGAGGCGAGCCCCTTGGCCGCCTGCTGGATGAGCGCGGCCACCACGACCGGGGCCAGGGGCGCACCCTCCATCAGGGTGGCCACCGTGGGCCCGGGGACGTACTCGGTGACGGCGTACAGCCGGCCCGCGGAGGTCTCGACATCGTAGGTCCGGGCGATGTTCTCGTGGAGGAGCTGCGCGGCCGCCAGGGACTCGAACCGGAAGCGCTCGACCATCTCCTCGTCCTCCATCCAGCGAGGTAGGAGGAGCTTGATCACGACGTCACGACGCAGCTCGAGGTCCTCCGCGAGCCAGACCTCGAGAAGCGGGTCCTCCGCGAAGGGCTCGGTGAGCTCGAATCTCCCCCCGAGAACCTGCCCCTGTGAGACCTGCTCGGCCATGCCCACTCCACCGTCGTTGCGGATCCGACCGCGCGCGGCGCGGTGCCCCCGAGACGAGAGGCTACTCGGGTCCACGTGCTCTGCCGGGCCTCGCCCCGGCGACCCGGAACTCACCGGGTGCCGAGGGGTCCCTCGGCGACCTCGGTGGCGAGCCGACGCCCATCACGTATCCGCGCCGGGAGACCGACCCCGTCCAGCGCCGCGCCGCCGACGTGCAGACCGGGGCGACCCCTTCGCAACGAGGCCCGGAGTTCGGCCACCCGTTGGAGGTGGCCGACGTCGTACTGCGGCATCGCGTCGGTCCATCGCACCACCCGCCGCTCACGGGCGGGGCCGGTCAGCCCCATCGCCTCACGGAGCTCCGCGTCCACACGTTCCGCGAGCTGTTCGTCGTCGAGCTCGAGGCCACGCGGATCGTCGACGCGGCCCACGCTCGCCCGGACCAGGAACGACTCGGCGTCGGCGAGATGCGGCCACTTCCGCGACGACCACGTCGCCGCCTTGACCAGCCGCCCTTCACGCCGTGGCACGAGGAACCCGCTGCCCTCCACGACGCGCTCGGCATCGGCCCGGGCGTAGGCGAGCGCGGTCACGGCGACGGAGGCGGTGCGGAACTCCCCGAGCGCCCCGGCAACGTCCGGGGCGGCGGCGCTCAGCAACTGCGCGGCGGGGGCGGCGGGCAGGGCGATCACCACGTGGTCGGCCTCCAGGGGGCCGTCGGTGGTCGCCACCCGCCATCCCTCGCCGAACCGTTCTAACCCGGTGGCGGCCACGCCCGTCCGTACCCGCTCCCCCAGCGCGTCCGCGAGTGCGGCCACCAGCCGGCCGAGCCCACCCCGGACCGTCTGGAAGACGGGTCCCGCCGTCCCCGACGTGCGCCGCCGGTGGGCACGCAGTCCGGCGGTCAGGTGGCGGTGGTCGCGGGCGGCCGCCCACAGCGGTGGCGCGGTGGCGGCAGCACTGAGACGGTCGATCGAGCCGGCGTAGACGCCGCTCAGCAGCGGGTCGACCAGCAGGTCGGTCACGGCCCGTCCGTAGCGTTCGGTCACGAGGTCACCCACCGAGCGGTCCCCACCGAGCGCCCGGCGGGGCAGCAGTGGTTCGAGGGCGGCGCGCACCAGGCCGGCCGGCGGGACCACGCCGGACCGTGCCAGCGCGACCGGATCGGTGGGCGCCCCCATGACCGTGCCCTCGGGCAGGGGTCGCAGCCGTCCGCGCACCCAGAGCCACACCGCCCCGGTCCGTGGCTCGACCAGGTCGTCGCCGAGGCCCAGCTCCCGCGCCAGTTCGACCCCTTCGGGTTGCCGGGCGAGCATGGCGTCGGCACCCACGTCGAGACGTGCCCCGGCCAGGTCGATCGTGCGGATCTGGCCGCCGGTGCGGTCGGCCGCCTCGAGGACGGTCACCTCGGCGTGCTCACGCAGGCACCAGGCCGCTGTCAGCCCCGTCAGCCCGCCGCCGACGACCACGACCCTCATGCCAGCCCCTCGTGTCGAGCGACCGTGCCCACCACCTCGGCCAGCAGATCCACCAGGGTCCCACGTCCGAGGTCGACACAGGTCATCCGGGCGCCGAGTTCCTCCGCCCTCGCCACCAGCGCGGGATCGGCACCGGTACCTGGAGCGACCGGGCACTCCACGACGTCGCGATGGCCGTGCGACTCGACCACGGTACGCAGGGCGTCGACGGCGGTGGGCGGCCGGGTACTCCCGCGCCACGCGATCGAACGCGAGCGTGGCGCGAGGCGGGACTCGAGCGACTCGGCGAGTTCCCGCAGGAACATCAGGTCCTCCGGGTCCGTCTCCGGCCCCGGGTCCGGCGCCGTCACCAGCAGGTGCGCTCCCGCGGTGACCCCGGGTGCGGCGACCTCGGCCAGGCGGTCGGCGAGCGTCGGCAGGCCGTGCCAGGAGACCACGCCGGTGTAGCCCTCGAGCACTTCGGAACACCGCGCGTGCAGGTCGGGCCAGGAGGGCCACGGAACCGCCGCGACCCCCACGACGTGCTCGGCCTGCTCGGCGAGCTCGGTCGCGACCCCGAGGTGGTCCCCGGGCGTGGTGTGCCGCACGGGGACACCGAGTCGCGACTGCAGCTCGGCCACGACCGGGCGGCCCTCGAGGACGGCGACGGCCAGGTCAGCCACCGTCGGTGGCCACTGACGGGGCGGTGGTGTCCACCCGGCCCTCACGGTGCACGAGGTCGACGACCCTGGCGAGGACGTCGGGGTCGGTCTCGGGCAGCACCCCGTGACCGAGGTTGAACACGTGGTCCACCCGCCCCCCGGCGCGGTCCAGCACGTCGCGGACGCGTTCCTCGACCAGCTCCCACGGGGCGAGCGCCACTGCGGGTTCGAGGTTGCCCTGGAACGCCACCCCGTCCGGGATACGGCGACGCGCCTGCTCCAACGGGACCCGCCAGTCGACCCCGACCACGTCCGCGCCGGCGTCGGCCATCGCGCCGAGCAACTCGCCGGTGTTGACCCCGAAGTGGATCCGCGGGACCCCGAGATCCGCGAGCCCCTCGAGGATCCGTCGGCTGTGCGGCAGCACGTAGCGCGCGTAGTCGGCGGGTGCCAGCGCCCCCGCCCAGGAGTCGAACAGCTGCACGGCGCTGGCGCCGCGGCCGACCTGGGCACGCAGCGAGGCGAGCGTGATGTCGGACAGCCGCCGCATGAGGTCGTGCCACAGCGGCTCCTGCGAGAACATCATCGCCTTGGTGCGCGTGTAGGACTTCGACGGACCGCCCTCCACGAGATAGCTCGCCAACGTGAAGGGCGCGCCTGCGAACCCGATCAGCGGGACGTCGAGCTGATCGACCAGGATGGAGACGGTGTCCAGGACGAAGCCGAGATCCTCCTCCGCCTCCAGCGGCCGCAGGCGTGCCAGATCGCCCTCGCTGCGCAGCGGCCGTTCGACGACCGGCCCCACGCCCGGCTTGATCTCGACGCCGATGCCGAGCGCCTGCACCGGGGTGACGATGTCGGAGAAGAGGATGGCCGCGTCGACCCCGTAGCGCCGCACGGGCTGGAGGGTCACCTCCGCGGCGAGCTCGGGCGTGTGGACCACCTCCTCGAACGCGTGCTGCTCGCGCACGGCCCGGTATTCCGGTAGGGCGCGTCCCGCCTGACGCATGAACCAGACGGGCACGTGCTCGTGGTCCTCGCCCCGGCAGGCGCGGATGAACACGGAGGCGTCGTGGCGCCCGGGCGGGTGCGCGGTCACGGCGGATCCTCGAGGGTCGGTCGGGGGTGCGGGGGATCGGGACGATCCGTGGGCCGGCACCGTACCCGTGGCCGCGGACCGGCCCCACCATGGCCCGGCCGAGGTCAGCGCGCGCCGGGCGCGACCCTCTCGTGCCACGGCGCGGCCCGCTCCACCTGTGCGGCCAGGCGCAACAGTCCCGCCTCGTCCCACGGCCCGCCGATGAGCTGGACCCCCACGGGACCGACGTCGGCGTCGTGGTGCAGGGGCAGGCTGATCGCCGGTTGACCGGTCACGTTGACGAAGGGGGTCAGCGCCACCCACGCCGTCTGGTCCGCGAAGATCGCCTCCCCCTCCCAGCCCCGGTAGTGGGTGACGGGGCGCGAGGGCCCCGTCACCACGGGCGCCAGCACCGCGTCGAGGTGGGCCGTGGCCTGTGCCACCGCCCGCGCGTGGAACTGCAGCGCGAACTGCGCCCTCGGGACGTCGGGTGCGGCACGCGACTCGGCGAACTCGACGAGATGACGGTTGACGGGCTCGTAGCGCTCACGGTCGAACGGCTGGGCCGCGAGGCTCGACGACCAGATCACCCGCAGGTGCTCCGCGAGGTCCTCGGAGACGGGGAGCTCGACCTCCTCCACCCGGTGTCCGAGCTCCTCCAACACCGCCACCGCATGGTCGAGCGCGTCGCGGACGCTGGTGTGGAGACCATCGGGGGTGAACGGCGCCTGGCGGGTCACCCCGACCCGCAGCGACCCCGGGTCCGCTTCCACCTCCCGCGCGAACGGCCGAGCGGGGGGCGGCGCCATCCCGGGGTCACCCGGCGAGTGCCCGGCCATGACGTCGAGGGCGAGTGCGGCGTCGGCGACCGTCCTCGTCAGCGCTCCCGAGGTCGAAAGGCCGAAACTGGTCTCCCCCAACAGCGGGCCGAGCGAGATGCGGTCGCGGGCGGGCTTGAGGCCGACCACCCCGTTGACGCTCGCGGGGATGCGGATCGAGCCCCCGCCGTCGGAGCCCTGGGCGAGTGCGCACAGGCCCGCCGCCAGTGCGGCCCCGGCCCCGCCCGAGGACCCGCCGGCGTTGCGCGCAGGGTCCCAGGGGGTGGCGCAGGCCCCCAGCAGCGTGGTGTCGGTGTGGGCGATGGTGCCGAGCTCCGGCACGTTGGTCTTGCCCACCGGCACCGCTCCCGCCGCCAGCAGCCTTGCGACCCCGACCTCGTCGAGCGGCGCGACGTACTCCGCCCACGAGGCGGTCCCCATGGTGACGCGCGCACCCTCGAGGAAGTGCAGATCCTTGATCGACACGGGGACCCCGTGCAGTGCTCCGAGGTCCCCTCCCCCGGCGAGCTGCTCGTCGGCTGCGGCGGCCGCGGTGCGTGCGCGTTCGTCCAGCACGGTGACGTAGCTGTTGAGCGGGCCGTCGAGGCGGTCGATACGTGCCAGGTACAGCTCGACGAGCTCCCGGGAGGAGACCTCCCGGTCCCGCACCAGGCGGGCCTGCTCGGTCGCGGGCAGCAGTGCCAGCTCGAGTTCGTCCACGTCGCCTCTCCCGGTCTCGCGGCGCCGCACGCTAGCGCCGGGGCGCGACCGTCGACGGACGCCGCGTCGGCCGCCGTTCGTGCAGACAGGCAGGTGGTTGGGAGGGAGCCGGTCGATAAGCCGGATTCTGTCCCGTGTCGGCGTCGCCGCCGTCACGGTGGTGACCATCTGTCTGGGGCGTCGGTCACCCGACGCCTCGGTGCGGCCCACCTGGGACGTGTCCGACACCTCGGATCCTCGCGGATCCTGGTGTCGACCGCGGGGAACTCACGCTCCCCGCGACGGGCGGACCACCCTGTCCCTGCTCGGCCTTGCTCCGGGTGGGGCTTGCCTAGCCACGACGGTCACCCGCCGTGCTGGTGAGCTCTTACCTCACCGTTTCACCCTTACCTCCGGTCGGCGAACCGACCGGAGGCGGTCTGTTTTCTGTGGCGCTTTCCGCGTGTCTCCACGCCTGGGCGTTACCCAGCACCCTGTCCTTCGGAGTCCGGACTTTCCTCGCCCCGGTCCGCATCACGGACCGGCAGCGCGGCCACCTGACCGGCTCCTCCCAACTCCGACCGAGGGTACGGCGCCACCGGCACCGGCGCCGAGGAATCCGCCCGACACCCGCCACCGCGCACCGTGGCCGACGAAGACTCCCGGGGTGCGCCCCAGGAGTGCTGGTTACCCTCGAACCACCGGGTTCGTGGCTCACTCGCTCGCATCCGTCGCCGTCGACCGCCGGACGTACAAGGAGCCACGGTGCAGGAGACCCTCCGTCTCGGACACATCGCCGGGATCCGTATCGGGGTCAACTGGACCGTCCTGGTCATCTTCGCACTCATCTTCGTCGGCTTGGCGGCCGGCCGGTTTCCCCTGACCCATCCCGACGAGGAGCCGTGGGCGTACGCCGTGGCCGGGGGGATCGCCGCGGTCGTGTTCTTCCTGTCCCTGCTGGCACACGAACTCGCGCACGCCCTCGTCGCCCAGCGCAACGGCATCCGGGTCGAGGGCATCACCCTGTGGCTGTTCGGCGGCGTGGCCAAGCTGCTGGACGAGGCCACGGACCCGGGGGCCGATCTGCGGGTCGCCGCCGTCGGCCCGCTCGTGAGCCTGGCGCTGGGGGCCGCGTTCTCCCTGCTCGCGCTCGGAGCCACGGCCATCGGCCTGGCGGGACTGGTGGTCGGCGCCCTGTGGTGGCTCGCGCTGATCAACGCGGTGCTGGCGGCGTTCAATCTCGTCCCCGCCGCGCCGCTCGACGGCGGAAGGATCCTGCGGGCCGCGCTGTGGCGACGGCACGGGGACCGAACCCGTGCGGCCGTCACGGCCTCGCGGGCAGGCCGGGGATTCGGGCTCGCGCTGGTCGCGACGGGGTTGGCGGCCCTCGTCATGCTGCCGGGCCTCGGGGGCCTGTGGTTCATGCTGATCGGCTGGTTCATCATGACCTCGGCCGGCGCCGAGGAGCAGCACGCCCAACTGCAGCACACCCTGGACGGCATCCGGGTCGGGGACGTCATGAGCCACGACCCGGTCACGGTCACCGGCCACCTGTCGGTCGATGATCTCGTCACCTCCTACGTGTGGCGCCACCGCTTCTCGTCGTTCCCGGTCGTCGACGGTTCCGGTCACCCGACCGGCCTGGTCACCCTCAACCGCATCAAGCAGGTCCCGTTCGGTCGGCGGGGCGAGGTGTCGGTCGATTCCATCGCCTGCCCGCTCGCAGAGGTGCCCCAGACCTCACCCGAACGCCCCTTGTCCGAGCTGCTCACGGCCATGGGCGGCGCGACCGACGGACGGGTCCTGGTGCTCGACGCCGGCCGGGTCGTCGGCCTCGTCTCCCCGACCGACATCACCCGTAGCCTCGAACTCGCCGACCTCCGCCGACCGGCGGAGCGCAACCACCTGTGAACGCCGCTCGACGGCCTCACTGCGACGTCCCCGGCCGAAGCGCAGCAGGCGATGTCCCCGGCCGCCGTCGGGCTCTGGCAGGATGAGCGCATGAGCCCATCACCCCGCCACCCCACGCACCCTGTCGGCTCCGACCGGTCCCCCCTCGCCGCGGGGATCGCCTGGGCCGACGGACGGGTCGTGCCCGCCGGTGAAGCGACGGTGCCGCTCGTCGACGACGGCGTACTGCGCGGAGACGCGGTGTTCGAGGCGGTGCTCGTCCGGGGTGGGCGCACCCACGAACTCGCCGCCCACCTCGCCCGGCTCGATCGCTCGGCCGCCGCGCTGGACCTGCGCGTGCCCGATGTGCGCGACGTCGTCACCGACCTCCTGCTCGCCTGGGGCGAGCGTGACGGCGCGCTGAAGATCCTCGTGACGCGCCAGGGCACGCTCCGCGGGCTGCTCACGCCGGTCTCCTGGCCGGAGAGCCTGTCGCTGGCCGTGATCGACACGCCCTGGCGGACCCCGATCTCCGGGGTGAAGACGCTCTCCTACGCCGCCAACCAGTGGGTGCACCGAGAAGCGGTCGGACGCCACGCCGATGACGCCCTCATCCTCGACGACGGGCGACTGCTGGAGTTGCCGACGGGATCGGTGTGCCTGGTCCACGACGGACGTGTGAGCAGTCCGGACCCGGCCCGGTTGCCGATCCTCGATTCGGTGACCGTGCGCTCGCTGGCCAAGGTGGTCCACGTGGAGCGCACCGTGCCCGACCTCGCGGACCTGCGTAGTGCCGACGAGGTCTTCGTCGTCTCGGCCACCCGCCCCGTTCTCGGCGTGCACGCCGTCGTCGTCGACGGGGACGACCAGATCGAGCTTGCGACCCCGGGGCCCGTCACCGCCGAGGTCCGGACCACCTTCGACGCGCACATCGACGCGACCCTCGATCCCCTTCCCTGAACCCGGCCGGCCGCTGACTACAGTGCCGGCCGAGGAGTGGTCCCCTGTGAGCGACGTACCCACCGACCGACCGCTGGTCGTCATCGCCAACCGCCTGCCGGTCGGCAAGACCGACGACGGGTGGAAGGCCTCGGCCGGCGGCCTCGTGACGGCACTGCGCCCGGTGATCGAGCAGACCGGTGGTGCCTGGATCGGCTGGGACGACGACGCGGCCTCGGTGCCACGCAACGTCGAGGGCCTCGCCTGCGACCTGCATGCGGTCGCGCTGAGCCGGGCGCAGGTGCGGGGCTACTACCACGGGTTCTCGAACCGCACGGTCTGGCCGCTGTTCCACGACCTGGTCGCGCAGCCGGTCATCGACCGCAGCTGGTGGCGGGCCTACTCGGAGGTCAACACGCACTTCGCCGAGGTCGTCGCGGACGTCGTCAAGAAGATGCCCACGCCTCCGCTGCTGTGGGTCCAGGACTACCACCTGATGCTGCTGCCGGAGATGCTGCGCAGCCGGTGCCCGGACTCCCCGCTGGGCTTCTTCCTGCACATCCCCTTCCCGCCGCCGGAGCTCGTGGCGCGCCTCCCGTGGCGCAACCAGCTGCTGGAGGGGCTCCTCGCCGCGGACGCGGTGGGCTTCCACACCCGCCACTACCGCGACAACTTCGTCCGGTCGGTCCAGCAGCTCTACACCGGGGTGTCGGCGCTGGGCGACACCCTGGCGCTGCCCGACGGACGCCACGTACGCGCGGTCGCGCACCCGATCTCGATCGACGTCGACGAGTTCTCGGAGCTGGCCGTCGCCGACGAGACCGAGGCGGAGCTCGCCGAGCTGCGTGAACAGTTCGCGGGGCGCCGGATCTTTCTCGGCGTTGACCGCCTGGACTACACGAAGGGGATCCGCCACCGGCTGGAATCCATCCAACTCCTGCTCGAGCGCAACCCGGCGCTGCGACGCGAGGTCGCCTTCATCCAGATCGCCGTGCCCAGCCGCGACGACGTCAAGGAGTACCGGGAGCTGCGCACCGAGGTCGAGACCGAGGTGGGGCGCATCAACGGTCGCTTCACCGAGCCCGGCCACGACGTCCCCGTCCACTATCTCTACCGGGGGGTGAGCCGCGCGAAGCTCGCCGCCTACTACCGGCTCGCGGACGTGATGTGCGTCACGCCACTCAAGGACGGCATGAACCTCGTCGCCAAGGAGTTCGTGACCTGCCAGGCCGCCGCCGGCGGTGACGGTGTGCTGCTGCTGAGCGAGTTCGCCGGGGCCCTGCTGGAGTTCGGCCACGACCCCGTTCGATGCAATCCGTTCGACATCGAGGGCATGAGCTACCTGATGGAGGCGGCCCTGGACCTCGAGGCCGACGACCGTCGCGCCCGCCTGCGCCGGCTCGCCGAGGCCGTTCGTTCGTGGGACGTCTTCCGGTGGGTCAACGGCCAGCTCGCGGAGATCGAACGCAGCAGTCGGCGGCCGTAGATGACGCGGCGTGACCTTCCGACCCGGACCCGGACCCGGCTGACCCGGCTGATCGACACCCTGGAACGCACGGGCCAGCGCCTCACGGTGCTCACCGTCGGCTCCGTGGCGGTGGTCGGGCTGCACGCCCTGTTCGCCGACCCCCGCATGGCATGGCTCGGGATCCCGGTGGTCCTGCTCGCCGGCCTGTCCACCACGTTCCGCACCGGCCTCGCCGTGGCCACCGTCCTGCTCGTCGCACACGCCGCCGTCGACCTGCTGGTCGTCGGCATCACGGTCGGCGAACTGCCGGGGCTCGTCGTCCGCAGCGTCACGCTGCCCTTCCTGGCCCTGGTCGGCAACCTCGGCGCCGACCTCGAACGGCAGCGCCACCGGGCCATGGAGCGTGCCGTCAGCGAGGATCCCGTCACGGGGCTGCTGAACGTGCGGGTCTTCTACGAGGAACTCGCCATCCGGCGACAGGCCGGGGAACCGTTCACGATCCTGCTCGCGGACCTGCGCGGAATGCGCGACCTCAACGAACGCTACGGCCACCCGACCGGCACGGAGGCCATGCGGGTGCTCGCGCACGTCCTGCGGCGGGCCGCCGGAAGGGACGCCCACCTCTCACGACTCGGCAGCGACGAGATCGCCGTCCTGGTGCCCGGCGAGGACCGGGACCGCTGCCGCGAGATCGTCGCCTCGGTCGTCTCCCGGCTCGGCTCCGAGCGGGTCCGCCTGCCCGACGGCGACCACTTCGCCGTGCACGCCTCCTACGGCATCGCACGCTTCCCCGAGGACGGCCGGGACGAGGTGGCGGTGCTACGCGTCGCGGACCAGGCCAAGGAACGCGCCAAGGCGATGGGCCTCGACCCGGTGGGAGTCGCGGGGCTCGACGGCGCCGAGGGTGTCGGCGAGGGCGACGACGAGCTCGGCCACGCGTGACGTCAGGCCGGTATCACCAGCAGCCGCTGGCACTGCGGGCACGTTGCCAGCGGCGGACCCGTCAGCAGGTCGTTGATGTCGGCCATGGACAGATCCAGTCGGCACGCGGTGCAGGCGTTGTGCTCCAGCTTGCCGACACCCGTCCCGCCCGTGCGCTCGGCCAGCCGGTCGTAGCGGGCCAGTAGGTCCTCCGGGAGGCCCTGGGCCTGACGTTCGCGCACCACCCCGAGCTCGGCGAGTTCGGCGAGCAGCCCCTTCGCGGCATCGTCGCGGGCGACGGTCGCCTCCTCGACCCGCTGTTCCTCGGTGACCCGCTGCGCGTCGAGGTCCGCCAACCGCTGCTCGAGGCCCTCGACCGTCTCGAGGACCTCCAGCAGCTCGTCCTCGTGCTCGGCGACGCGCCGCTCGACCGAGGCGATCTCGGCCTCCAGCGACTGCATCTCCCGTTGGTTGGTGACGGTGCCGTCGTACAGGCGCGAGCGCTCTGCGTCGCGGCGTTCGGAGAGCACGTCGACCTCACGCTCGAGGCGCCGCTGGTCCGAGGAGGCGCGTTCGAGCTCCAGCCGGGTCTCGTCGTGCGCACGACCGAGCTCGACCACGCGTTGCCGGTGCCCTTCGAGGGTCTGCTGCTCCACGAGATCGTCGAGCTGGTGCTGGAGCCTGCGGACCCGGTGGTCGGTGGCCTGCAGCTCCAGCAGCAGGTCGAGCTGCTCTGCGGTGGCTTCGGACACCGTCACCTCCAAGGACCCGTCGCGACACTCGACGCTACCACCGTGGCCGAAAGGCCCCGCCGCCGCGCGCCCGCCTCGAGCCGGTCCCGCCAGGCGGGCATCGCCGCGACCTCGGTGGCGTGGTGGCCGGCGTCGATGAGCGCGAGCCCCAGCTCGAGAGCGTCGAGGGTCACGTGGTGGCGCAGGTCCCCCGTGATCAGGACGTCCGCCCCCGCCGCCAGCGCGGCCGGGATGTAGCTGTCACCGGCGCCGCCCACGCACGCGACGGTCTCCACCACCTGCTCCGGGTCCCCGGCGAAGCGCAGGTGCGCGGCCGGCAGCCGCTCACGCACCGTCGCGGCGACCTGCCCCAGCGCCGTCGGCTGCGGCAGCCGACCAAGCAGCCCGAGCCCCACCTCGGCACCGTCGAGCACCGGCAGCAGGTCGTAGGCCGCCTCCTCGTAGGGGTGCGCGGCGTGCAGTGCGCGCACCACCGATCCGGCCCGGCTGCGGGACACCTCCATCTCCACCCGCAGCTCGTCCTCGGCGGCGTCCTCACCGATCCGGCCGCTGTAGGGGTCGGCGTCGACGGAGGGCCGGAAGGTGCCCGTGCCACGCACACGGAAGGAGCAGCGCTCGTACTCACCGATGGTGCCCGCGCCCGCGGCTGCGAGGGCGTCGACCACCGCCTCAACGGCCTCCTCCGGCACGAACGTGACCAGCTTGCAGCGGCTCCCCTCGCGCAGGCCACTGCCCAGGGAGGCGACGTCGACCAGCCCCAGGCAGGCGGCGAGGGGTTCCGAGGTGCCCGCGCCATCGGCGGCGACGTCGAGGTTGGTGTGCGCCGCCGCGACCGCGACACCCCGCCGGGCGGCGAGCAGCGCCGTGCGCCCGGAGGCCGTCTGCGGGGTCAACCGCTCCAGGGGGCGGAAGAGCAGGGGATGGTGAGCCAGCACCAGCGTGGGTGGACCCTCGGCCGCCTCCTCGACGACCGCGCCGGTGACGTCGAGGCCGACGAGCACACGCTCGACCTCCGCGGCCGGGTCCCCCACCTGCAGGCCGACGTTGTCCCACGTCGCGGCCTGTGCCGGGGGGTAGAGGGCGTGCACCAGTTCGAGCCAGTCGGCGACCGTGTCCGGCATGTCGAAGCCTCTCCTCGCTCGGCGTCTCACGTCGTCGAGCCTAGGAGGGCGGCGGCTATCCTCACCCGCCGGCAGCACCCGGGCGGGTAGCTCAGATGGCGAGAGCGCCGCGTTTACACCGCGGAGGCCGGGGGTTCGAGCCCCTCCCCGCCCACCGGAGGCCTACAGGTCGTCCAGCGCAGCCGGCGGCACGTGGGCGGTGTGCCGGCGGGCGCCGCGCAGCGCCTCGAGATCGCCGGCCGCCTGGGCACGCTTGAGCCGCGAGAAGGTGAACTCCTCGCCGGGCACCTCGGCGTCCTCGGGGTCCTCGCCAACCGTCACGAGGAACACGCCCCCGTCGGGGCCACCCTTGTGGAGTTGGCCGGTGGAGTGCAGGTACCGCGGCCCCACCCCCACCGTGACGGGGGCGGACGTGCGCTGCCGGAGCCGCTCGGCCGCCTCCAGCATGGCCGCGTGGTCGGGCCCGGAAGGCGTGACGAACCCCAGCAGCGCCACGTAGCCGCCGGGGCGGAGCCGGTCGAGCGCGGCCCGCGGGTCGTCGTGGCCGGGGAGGTCACCCCCGGAGGCCAGCACGCGCTCGGTCGCCTGCTTGGCGCTGGCGACGTTCGGCTGGTCGAACGGGTTGAGTTCGAGCAGGGCGCCGGCCACGGCGGTGGCCAGTTCCCAGCGCGCGATCTCGGCCCCCAGTCCCTGCGGGCCGTCCCAGTCCAGGCGCACCACCGGGTGGCCGGCGTCGGCGACGGCGTCGACGCCGGGATGCTCGCCCAGCGCCACCACCAGCCGGTCGTCCACCTCGAAGCGGTCGGCGTCGGCGGGTTCGCCGAGCACCGGGAGGATGCCGAGGCCGTGTTTGCCGGTCGATTCGGCGACGAGCTGCTCGATCCAGGCGCCCAGCCCCGGCGCGTCCTCGGGCAGCAGCAGGGTCAGCTTGTCCCGACCGGCCCGGGCCGCCGCCGCCAGCACCGCACCGAGCCGGACGGGGTCGCCGGGGTCCCGCTCGCCGGCCAACGCCCGGTCGAACACGGTGCGTGCGGGCTCGACGAGTTGCTCCAGGTCCACCCCCAGCAGCGCGGCGGGCACGAGACCGAACGCGGTCAGTGCGGAGAACCGTCCGCCCACGTCCTCGGGGCTGGGGAACACGGCCCGGAACCGCTCCGCTTCTCCCCGGGACTGCAGGGGGGTCCCCGGATCGGTGATGGCGGCGATCGAACGCCCGGCGTGGCCCGGATCCCCGTCCTCGAGGCGGGCCCGGAACCGGCTGAGCAGGCTCTTCATCTCCACGGTCGTGCCCGACTTCGACGCGGCGAGCACGAGTGTCGCCGTCCACGGCAGGCGGGCCTCCAGGCCCAGGACCGCCCCCGGGTCGGTGGAGTCCAGCACGTGCAACCGTGGGTGCCCGGCGGCCGGGCCGAAGGTCCGGGCCAGCACCTCGGGGAACAGCGAGGAGCCCCCCATGCCCACGAGCGCGACGTCGGTCACCCCGTCGGCGACCACCTCGGAGGAGAAGGACGTCAGCCGGGAGACCAGCCGCTCGGCGTCGGCGGGGGCGTCGAGCCACCCGAGACGGTCGGCGACCTCCGTGGGATCCGACTGCCACACGGTGTGGTCGCGGGCACGAAGACGGTCGAGGAAGCTGCGCGCGTCCGCGTCGGCCGCCTCGACCGCCCGCGAGATGGGGCCCAAGGATTCTTCCACGACCACTCCTCGTACGACGACGGCTCAGGGATCGTTCCCCCGGACGGTCAGCGTAGGGCGGCACGTACGTCGATAGCCTCCCCAGTCCGACACCTTCGATCAGGAGCGCCCCGTGAGCGACCAGCCGAACCAGCCCGACGAGCCCAAGAAGAAGCCCCAGGTCCAGGTCGTCGTGCCCGACGAGGCGAAGTACGGCGAGTACGCCAACTTCCTCGTGGTCTCGCACTCGGCCCACGACTTCACCCTCGACTTCTGCCAGCTGCTGCCGGCACGCGAGGAGGGCAAGGTCAACGCCGAGGTCGTCAGCCGGGTGCGCATCGCCCCGACGATGGTGGGACGGGTCCTGAACGCGCTGAACACCAACCTCTCCAACTACGAGGAGCGCTTCGGCCAGGTCAAGGCACTCGGTTGAGGCTGGCACCGGCGCGAGGACCACGTCGCCGTCGGGCCGTGGGGTGACTCCCACGGCCACGCAGTTGCCCCCCGGGATCCGCCCGGGGGGACGGTTCGCACAGTGGGCGCCGGACCCGACGCGGTACGTGGTCTGCGACGTCGACGGCACCCTGGTCGGCCCCACGGCACACGCCAGCGACGAGGTGGTCGCCGCCGTCGCACGTGCCCAGCGGGCGGGCCTGGCGGTCGGGTTCGCCACCGGCCGCATGCGCCGCGCCGTGCAACCGCTCTACGAGCAGTTGCGTGCTCACGGGCCCCATGTGCTGCACAACGGCGCCGAGGTCCGTGCCGAGGGCCGTACGGTGGCGTCCTGGACGCTGCCGCCGGAGCAGATCGACCGTCTGCTCGCCATGGCGCACGCACAGGCCGACGCCTACGTGGAGATCTACACCGAGGACACCTACCACGTCTCCGCTGCCGACGAGCGGGCACGGCCGCACTGGGAGCTGCTGGGGGCAGCCCCGGACTCGGTGCTCACGACCGTCGAGGACCTCGGCGGCGCCCCGGTGCTCAAGGCGACCTTCGCCGTCTTCGACCCCGAGCTCGTGCCCGGGATCGTGGCGGCCGTCCGCGACCTCGGACTCGCGGCGGGACCGGCCGGGTCCCCGCGGACGCCCGACATCATCTACTGCAACGCGACCCACCCGGACGCGGACAAGGGCAGCGCGCTGCTGCGGGCCTGCGCCCACCTCGGGATCGGACCCTCGGCGGCCGTCGCGGTCGGGGACGCCGACAACGACCACCCGATGCTGGCGGTGGCCGGCACCGCCATCGCGATGGGGCAGGCCTCCCCCGCGATCATCGACGCCGCACACCTCGTCGTCCCCGAGGTCGACCGGCACGGCGTCGCGGTCGCCCTCGACTGGGCGATCCGGCACAGCGGCGCGCCGGATCCCGCCACCTGCGGGCCGTGAGCGGGCTCCCGCCGCAGCTGCGTGCCCCCCACCCGGACCGTCTCGCGTGGGACCACCCGGCCCGGGACCGGATCCTGGCGGCGCACGAGGCGGCACTCTCCGCCGGCGACGCCGGCTATCTCGATCCCGTCACCGGCCTGTTCGTCCTCACGGCCGGGTACCTGTGGGACCGGGGCTTCTGCTGCGAGTCGGGGTGCCGGCACTGTCCCTACGTCGACCGGGACACGCGCGCCTGACGACCGACGTCGGGGACCCGACCTGCATCGCCGGTCCCGCGCCGGTGGGGCGCCTCGGTGGGGTCAGCCGCGGCCGGGCACCTGGTAGTTCGGGGCCTCGTGGACCACGTCGACGTCGTGCACGTGCGACTCCCGGGCCCCTGCCGCCGACTGGCGGACGAACCGGGCACGTTCGGCGAGTTCGGGCAACGTCCGGGCACCGAGATAGCCCATGCCCGACCGGATACCGCCCTCGAGCTGCCCGGTCACCTCACCGACCGCCCCGCGGTAGGGCAGGAGACCGGAGACCCCTTCGGGCACCAGCTTGGAGGCCTCCGCCTGCGACGGGCCGCTGCGCTCGGCGACCTCGGCCTGGAAGTAGCGGTCGGCGGAGCCAGAGCGCATGGCCTCGACCGACCCCATCCCCCGGTACTCCTTGTAGCGTCGACCGCCGACCAGCACCTGCTCGCCGGGGGACTCGTCCGTCCCCGCGAGCAGGTTGCCGACCATCACGGTCGTCGCGCCGGCCGCCAGGGCCTTGACCACGTCGCCGGAATAGCGGATCCCCCCGTCCGCGACGGTGGCGACCCCGAGCTCGTTGCCGACCCGGGCGCACTCGAGCACCGCGGTGAACTGGGGCATCCCCACGCCCGTGACCACACGGGTGGTGCAGATCGATCCCGGTCCCACGCCCACCTTCACCACGTCGGCCCCGTGGTCTGCACAGGCACGGACCGCGTCGCCGGTCGCGACGTTGCCGACCATCAGCACCACGTCGGGGTGGCGGTCCTTGAGCTTCGCGGCGAACTCGAGGATGCCCGCGGAGTGCCCGTGGGCGGAGTCGATCCCGAGCAGGTCGACGCCCGCCGCGACCAGGGCCTCGGCCCGTTCCTCGCCCTCGGGGCCGACACCGACGGCGGCGCCGCACAGCAGCCGGCCGCGGGCGTCCTTCGCGGCGGAGGGGTACTTGCGGACCTTCTCGATGTCCTTGAACGTGAACATGCCCACGAGGAGGCCGTGCTCGTCGCCGGTGTCGGCCGGCTCGACGATCGGCAGCTTCTCGACCCGGTGCTCCTGCATCAGGTCGCGGGCCTGCTCGAGGGTCGTGCCCACGGCGGCGGTGATCAGCCCCCGGGTGGTCATGTGCTCGCGGACCGGCGTCCCGTCGTCCTCCACCAGCCGCAGGTCACGGTTGGTCACGATGCCGACCAGACGACCCGCGGGGTCGACGACGGGGAAACCCGAGACCCGGAACTTCGCCATCAGGTCGAAGGCCTTACCGACCGGCTCTTCCGGGCGCAGCGTGACCGGGTCGATGATGAAGCCCGACTCGGAGCGCTTGACGGCCTCCACCATCCCGGCCTGCACCTCCACCGGGGCGCTCTTGTGCACGACGCCGAGCCCACCCTGTCGTGCGAGCGCGATGGCCATCCCGGCCTCGGTCACCTTGTCCATGGCGGCCGACAGCAACGGCAGACTGAGCTGCACGTTCGCGTGGAGACGGGCACTGACGTCCACATCCCGCGGCAGGACGGCGGAGGCCTGGGGGGCCAGCAGCACGTCGTCGTAGCTGAGAGCTTCAGTGATGTCGGACACCGGCGGGCCTCCGGGCGGGCAGCGTGGGACCAACCGTACCTCCGTCGGACCGGGCGACCGGCACAGGCGTGCCCGGGGCGTCGGTCCGTGTCCACACCGCGCGCGGGACCGGGGCCGCACCGACCGGGGCCGACCCCCGGCCGCACTACCCTGCCCCGGCCCAGACCCGCCCGCGCCCCACCTCGCGCCGCCCAGGGCCGCGCCGCCCGCGGGCGTCCCCCCCGACGACCGGAGGGCACCGTGAGCCCGACGAGTCCGACCGGTGACCGACAGGACGTCCCCGGTGCGCAGATCCTGCCCCGCGACCTGCTGGCCGTGGTCGGCCTGGTGGTCGGCAGCCTCGTCCTACCGGTGGCCGGCTGGCTCGTCGGCCTGGTCCTGCTGTGGCGCTCACCGACCTGGGGCGTCGGTGACAAGCTCCTGGGCACCCTGATCTGGCCCGGCGGACTCCTGCTCCCGCTCGCGCTGCCGTTCCTCCCCTTCCGCGTGCAACTGCTGCGTTCCCCGGCGCTGGCGATGACCGTGATCTCGGCCCTGGTGCTGGCGCCGATGGTCGTGGGCGGTCACCTGCTGCGCCGAGCCAGACACGAGGCAGGCGGGAGGTAGCACCTGCGCGCAGGAGCGGCCCTGGGGCGTCGGGTCCCCCCGCCGGTGTCCTTGTGCTCTGGAACCCCCGACCAATCCCGTGCAGTCTGGTGAGCGAACGGAACACGCGCACGCTCGCCCGAGACCGGGCGGGAC
>SLRZ01000276.1 GCA_007130695.1 Nitriliruptoraceae bacterium | reverse complement strand
TCGATCCGCACGATCCGGGAGTCGTCCGCACGCAGGATCTTCCAGGGGCCGGTCCGGTAGTGGACGAGGCCGGCGAGGACGATGTGGCGCAGGGTCTCGTCGCCGAGGTGGCCGACGGGCAGCGCCGGCAGCCGTGCATCGAAGGCCGCATGTTGCTGTGGCGTCTGCCGTCTGCTGTTGCGTATGTCGCCCATGGAGGCCAGGATTACGTATGCGCTCGTCGGTGTCGACCCCTGGATGGGATTTCGGCCTTCGCGCCCCGGTTCCGACCGGGATCGCGCGCAGGCCGCGCTCGCCGGACCGGTGCGGCCCCCTGTCGGTCCCTCGCCCGGTGACCGCGACCCCGGTCCGGCAGACTGGCCGACGACGATCGACGCGACGATGGGCGGAGCAGGATGAGTGGGCCCGTGCAGGAGCCGGACCGACGGTGTGAGGACGAGGCACTGCCGGGCGTGGAGATCCGCGAGGGCCGCCGCGCCGAGGTCGGTGGCCTGCCCATCACCCGCGTCCTGCCGACCAAGGGGCGCCGGACGGTGGGACCGTGGTGTTTCGTCGATCTCGCCGGGCCGGCGGACGCCGAGGAACCCGACCCGATGGAGGTCGGACCCCACCCCCACATCGGGCTGTCCACGGTCACCTGGCTGCTGGAGGGTGAGGCGCTGCACACGGACTCGCTCGACACGGAACAGGTGATCCGGCCCGGGCAGCTCAACCTCATGACCGCAGGGCACGGCATCGCCCACGCCGAACTCGCGGCCCGACCGCCCTTCCGGGGCGTGCAGTTGTGGCTCGCACAGCCGGAGGAGACCCGGCACGGCGAGCCCGCCTTCGAGCACCACGCCGAACTGCCCGGTCTCGAGCTCGACGGTGCGGGTGAGGGTGTGCTCCTCACCGGCAGCGCCATGGGGGCCTCCTCGCCGGCGCGGGCGGACTGGCCCCAGGTCGGACTGCAGCTCACGTTGCACCGCTCAGCGTTCCCCATGCCGGTCGATCCGGGCTTCGAGCACGCTGTCGTGCCGCTCGACGGACGGGTGCGGGTCGGTGCTGACGTCGTGGAACCGGGGTGGCTCGCCCTCGTGCCGGCGGGGTTCGACCAGCTACGCCTCGAGGTCGAGCACGACGACGCCCGGCTCCTGCTGCTCGGCGGACGCCCGCTGGGGGAGCGCATCCAGATGTGGTGGAACTTCGTCGCCCGGGACCGCGACGAGATCGAGGTGGCCTGGCGCGAATGGCAGCAGCGCACCGACCGGTTCGGCGACGTGTCCTCGAAACTCGAGCGCATCGAGGCGCCACAGCCGCCCTGGATCCGGGCCTGAGCGCGGCGCCTCACCAACCGCGTCGGATTCCTCAGGCACGGCCGGTCGGGATCAGGCCCGGGTGAGTACTCGCCACCGGGTCGATGGCCGGATCGAGGGGCGGCAGTACGGGTTGTGCCACCGCGACCCGGTCGCGGCCGGCGGCCTTGGCCTCGTAGAGCGCCAGGTCGGCGGCACTGACCAGGCCCTCGCCCGAGACGGCGTGCTCGCTCAGCCCCGCCACGCCGAAGGAGGCGGTCACGACCCCCTGCCCGGCGGCCTGCGCCACGGCGAGACGGAGGCGTTCGGCGAGCTCGGCAGCGGCCTGCGCCCCACCCTCGCGGACGAGCACGACGAACTCCTCGCCGCCGAACCGGTAGACGGTGTCGCTCGAGCGGACCGTGGTGGTCAGGGCCTCGGCCGCGAGACGCAGCACTTCGTCGCCGCGCTGATGTCCGAAGGTGTCGTTGAGGTGCTTGAAGTGGTCGAGGTCGGCCATGATCAGCGACATCGGACGGCCGTAGCGCAGCGCCCGTTGCTCTTCGGCCCGGAGGTCGGTCTCGAAACGCCGGCGGTTGGCCAGACGGGTCAGCGGATCCACCTGGGCGAGCTCGTCCGCGTGCCGGTGCAGACGTGCGGCCTCCAGTGCCACCCCGGCGTGGGCGCCCAGCATCTCCAGCGCGGTGGCGACCGTGGTGTCGGTCACCTCGGCGGCATGGACCTCGAGCACACCCACGACGCGCCCACCCACCACCAATGGGAGCGCCTGGACGCCGTCCGTGCCCAGCACGGTGCGCGCGTCCCGGGCGGCGCGGCCCGCGACATCCTCGCCCAGGTCCAACTGCTGGCTCGGAGTGGAGCCCCGGGGCAGGTCGGTGTCATGCACCGCGAGCACGAGCGTGTCGGTCGCGTCGGAATCCACCACCCAGACCCGGACGCGGGCCGCCTGGCTGAGCCGGACGGCGGCCCCCGCGACGGTCTCGGCGACGTAGCGGACGCTGAGGCTGCCCGCGACCTCGCGGGCGACCCCCAAAACCTCGGCGAGGGCGTCCGCACGGCGGTCGGACAGCTCCCGCTCGGCCGCCACGGTCGTGCGCTGGCGGTCCAACTCCTCGGTCATCTGTCCGAGTCCCCGCCCGATCTCCTGGAGCTCCTGTGGGCCCGTGACCACGGTCTCGATGTGCAGCTCTCCGCGGCCGATGCGGCGGACGATCTCCAACAGCTCGTCGATGGGCTCCACGATCGCCGCGTGCAGCCCCCGGTTGCGGTGCACGATCGCCACCCCGACGGCCACGCAGGCGAGCAGGGCGATCACCACGCCGGCCAGGAGCAGCTGCCCGAGGTCCTCGAGCGCTTCGTCACGTGCGGTGGTGGCGAGGTCGATGGCGGTGAGGTGGTCGTCGAGGTAGCGGTCGAACAGTTCCTCACCCGTGGCGAGGTGCTCCGCCGAGAAGGTCGGGGTGGTGTCCAGGGTGTCCAGCAGCGGGCGCGCCCACCCGTCGAACCACAGCTGCTGGTCGACCCGCATGTCGAACAGGGCCCGCGAGAGTGCGGGGTGGTGGACCGTGTGGTCCGCGAGGTCGTCGGTGGCGAGTTCGATCGCCGTCTGGCCCCGCTCGATGTCGTCGAAGAACAGCGGCTCCCCGGTGGCGAGCCACCCCTGGAGGCCACCGTGGAGTTCGAGCATCCCGTCGTGGTTGACCCGCAGGGCACGGGTCAGTTCGGTCAGGGCACGGAGTTCGGGATGCAGCTTGGCGGTGAGCAGCCAGCCGAGCGAGGCGAACACCAGGGTGATGACCAGCAGGGCCGCCAGCAGGGAGCGGAAGGTCATGCGCAGCCGCGACACCAGCCGTTGCGGACGTGCGGCACGGGTTTCCGACCAGCGGCGGCGAAGAGTACGGACCACGACCATCCCAGACATCGTCGAAAGTGACCCCGGCCGTGCGGTGCGGTTTCCCGCCGCGTGGGATCTGTATGGAGCATCGGCGGGACGGAGCCCGGCACGAGGGGCCGAAAGACCCCAGGTCGGTGTCGGGAGGGGCTAGTCCGCGGGGGTGGCGTCGCTGCACCGGTCAGCGCAGCCGACCTACCCGAGCCAGCGGTCGAGCAGATCGCGCTCGTAGGTCTGCTTGCGCCGGAACTGTTCGTGGTCCGCGGGGGTCAACGACACGTCGGGCGGGTCGGCCAGGAAGTTCCCCTCGACGAACGCGACCAGGTCGCCGGGCAGTTCGAGGAAGCAGTAGCCGTGGCCGTCGAAGGTGGCCCCGTCGCCGTGGCCCAGGTCGGCGGCCATGTTCGCGGCGGCCACCGCCGCCTCGCCGGCCGCGAACACCCCGGCCTTGGGCAGTTGGCCGGCGGCCGTGGGCACCGTGGTGCAGTCACCCACCGCGTAGACCCGGTCGAACCCGGTCGCCAGCGTGCGGGGGTCGGGGTGGATCCAGCCGTCCCCGGCGGCGAGTGGGCTGTCGGCCACGACCGGCGGGGGCGCGTCGGCACACACACCCAGCAGCACGTCGTAGTCCAGAGAGGTGTCGTCGCCGAACGTCAGCCGCTGCGCCGCACCGTCGACGTCCCGCACGGCGTGTTCCGTGAGCAGCCGCACCTCGTGGTCGGCGAGCCGGTCGGCCACGTAGGCCGAGGCGTCGACCCCGGCCACGGGCAGGGTGATCGGCTTGGGGGTGGTGAGCACCACCTCGACGTCGTCGCGGACCCCACGGTCGCGCAGGAGCCGGTCGACGATCAGGGCGGCCTCGAACGGTGCCGGCGGGCAGCGGTGCGGTCCGCCCAGGATCGAGACCACCACCCGTCCCGAGGTGACGGCCTCGAGGTCGGCGCGCATGTCCCGCAGCGCCGTGCCGTCGTAGAGGTCGTGGGCGCCCGGCCCGGCCAGCTGCTCCCGCTGGGCCGGCGATCCGGCGGTCCCCAGGGCGACGAGCAGGGCGTCACCGACGAGCTCGCCCTGCGAGGTGCGCACGCTCCGGGCGGCAGGGTCGATGGACTCGACCTCGGCCTGCAGGAAGCGCACGCCGCGGGCCTCGAGCCCGTGCAGGGACCGGGTGCCGGCCGCCAGCGGCCGGGTGCCGGCGAGGTCCCAGAGCTTCGCGAAGCCCATGTAGAACTCGTCGTCACGGTCGACGAGGGTGATCTCGTGCCCGTCGTCGAGGAGGCGACGCAGCTCGTGTGCGGCCGCGAGACCGCCGAAGCCGCCGCCGAGGATGAGCAGATGGGGCACCGGTACCTCCGGACGCGTGCGGAACCGTCAAGACTAACGAACGGCTCACCTGCGGCTGCCGCCGGCGCGGTCCATGCGGGAGGCCACCGTGCGGTAGGCCGGGGCCAGCAGGTGGCGCAGCACGACCACGCCCCGGTAGGCGCGGGGGACCGTGCGTTCGGCGTCGCCGCGCACGAGGGTCTCGGCGATGGCCCGGGCGACGTCCTCCGGCTGGCCGAGGATGCCGGACAGGGGGCTGCGTTTGATCTGGTCCTGGGCGAATCCCTCGGTCTCGATGAAGCCGGGGTTGACCTGGCTGACCGTGATGCCGCGTTCCGCCCAGGACAGGTGGAGCGCCTCGCTCAGCCCCACGACCGCGAACTTGCTGGCTGCGTAGCCCGCTGGACCGATCCCGACCTTGCCGGCGACGGAGGCCACGTTGACGACCCGCGACGGGGCGCTGGCCTCGAGCAGGTCGGCGAAGGAGGCAAGACACCGGAACACGCCGTTGAGGTTGACGTCGAGCGTGCGCATGACGTCGTCGAGGTCGCCGCGGCCCACGAACGGGCCTCCGCCCACCCCGGCGTTGTTGATCAGGGCGTGGCACGCGCCCTGCTCGGCGCGCACCCGGTCGGCGAGTGCGTCGACCGCCGCGGTATCGGTCACGTCGGCGACGTGGGCGACGATCCGCTCGTGCCCGGCGGCGAGCTGTTCGAGGCGCTCACCTCGTCGCGCCACCGCGTAGACGTGCATGCCGGCGGACGCGAGCTGTCTCGCCGTGGCCTCGCCGATGCCGCTGGAGGCGCCGGTGACGACGGCGGTCCGCCCTCGAAGCTGCCAGGCCATGTGGGGTCCTCTCTGCCGACGGGCCGCAGGCCACGAAGCGGGTGCGGCTCGGCAGCGAACCATGCGTTGGACGCCGCGGCCGAAGCCAGCGGTGTCCGGGGCCCGGTGCGGCCGTGTCCGACGGTCCCTACCGTGGTGGACTGGACTCCCCCGGCAAGGACCGCCCGTCTGCAGCCCCCCGACGATGCCCACGCGGACCTCCGCCGACTGCTGTCCGTGTTCCACCACGAAGCGGGAACCCCGGTCGCGCTGATCGCTTCCGTGCTGCGTCACCTGCGTCGGAGTGCGGACCTCGACGACGAACACCGGCAGATGGTCGGATCGGCCCTGCGCCAGATCGACCTGCTCGAGCGGCTGCTCGACCAGGTCAGGACGGCCGACGAGGAGCACCTGCGCCTCGGGTTCGAGGCCGTCGACCTCGTCGAGGTGGTGGGCGAACTCATCGACGACCTGCGCGACACCGTGCTCCGGGAGCATCCGTGCGCGCTGCACTCCCCTCACGGCCCCGTCACGGTCGAGGTCGATCCGGTCCGTCTGCGGCAGCTGCTGACCAACCTCCTCGAGAACGCCGCCCAGTTCTCCGGTGCCGGTAAGCAGATCGAGGTGGAGGTCCGTCAGGACGACAGGCAGGCCGTGCTCTGGGTCACCGACCAGGGCAGCGGCATCGCCGAGCCCGACCTCGAGCGGATCTTCGAGCGCTACGAGCGCGCCACGGACGAGGGAGAGGGGCTCGGCCTCGGGCTCTACGTCGTCTGGCGCATCGTCGACGCCCACGGAGGCGACGTCGAGGCGCTGCCGGCGCCGGACGGGCCGGGCACCCGTTTCGTGGTGCGCCTGCCCGTCTGTCACTGACGACCACCACCCGGGCGGCCGCAGCGAACCGGACCTGCGTCCGGGAGGTTCCGGGCCGCGGCGTGTCGAATTCCTCAGGTGGAGAGGAGTGGCCGAATGGCCGAACACCGCGGACGACGTGCCCGAGCGAGGCGAGCGGACGACCCTGCTGCGGCAGGGCGGCCCTCCCGCCGCGCGAGCGAGCGTCTCGAGACCCAGTTCGCCGCCGAACTGGGGCTGACCCGCGCGGCCTGGGACGACGCGCTGCAGCGCAGCGACGAGCGCCTGCGCCGGGGCGACGCCGCCGCGGCCGTCGCGTCGCTCGAGGACCAACGGCGCCTGCTCGTCCTGCTCGAGGACCGGCTGCACGCCGTGGTCTCCTCGGCGGCCGTCGAACGTGAGGCGGAACGGATCGTCGCCTCGGTGCCCGCCCCGGGCGAGGTCCCGCAGGCTCCGGAGCGCCGCCCCCGGGTCCAGGTCCTGGCCGGTGCCGGTGCGGCCGTGGCGGCCACCCTGGTCGCGATCGCGATGGCCGTCACCCTCGGCCTCGGAACATCCCCCGTGCCCGAGATCGCGGCCCCTGGCGCGTCGGGTGACGGGACGGCGGCGCTGCCCACGGCCGCGGAACTCGAACACGTGGTCGCCGCTGCGGGCCACGTCGACCGGCACGGCGGCTTCGATGTGGTGGCCGCCAGCACCAACTGGTTCCAGGAACTGCGCAGCTTCGACCTCCGGGTGGCCGCGGCGTCGCCCGCGGACGACGGCCACGGTGCCGGTGACACGGACCGCGAGGTGGCGGGGGCCGCCGAGGCCGATGGGCCGGACGACGACCGGTCGCCCACGCACGAGCCGGACGCCGGGGCCGGGGAGGACACCGCCGCCCGTTCCGGCGACGACACCGGGCAGCCTGACGGTGCCGCCGAGGACGAGCCCCCCGGGGAGCCCGCGGGAGAGGAGCCGGAGGACGACAGCCTGCTGGACCTCGATGAGCTGCGACCGGACGAGATCGACGAGGACACCAGCCTGCGCAGCGGCCTCGACGACCTCCTGCCGGAGCTGCACGACCCGGGGATGCACTGAGTAGCTCCGGGCCGCGGCTTGAGGTCTCAGGACCGAGTCGCGCTAGGCTCCCGCCCTCGCCCCCTACCGGAGGTCCCCGCGTCATGCGCCGCCTCAACGGGCTCGTGCTGCCCGCGCTGCTGGCCCTCGTCGTGCTCGCCGCGCCCGCTGCGGCCATGGCCGACGACGTCGCCGACGTCGGTGACGACGTGCTCATCCTCGCCGATGAGGACGTCGACATGATGGAGGAGGAGGAAGAGGCGCAGCTCGGCCCCGACCCCATGCCGCGCGAGGCGGAGGACAATCCGGCCCGCGAACTCGGTGGATACGATGACCTCGACGTCCCGTTCACCTGGGGCGCCGCGTTCCTCATGCTCTTCCTCGGTGTCGGCGGCGCAGCATTGATGGCCGGCCTGTACTGGCTGCTCGTCCACCGCCCGTCGAAGCAGTAGGACGTCCGGGGCGCGTCGTTCTCCCGCCCTCCACGTCAGGCGAGGCCAATGGCCGATGCTTCCCCCGTGGCCGCCGGATCCGGCGACCACGACGACCCTGCACCCCTGATCGACGAGCAGGCCGCCCTGTGGGCGGCACGGATCACCAGTTCGTCGCGCCGCAGTGACCCGGTCGCCAGTGCCCGGCTGCGTGCCGAGGTCCTGACCGACCTCCCGGCGATCGACGCCGCCGCGCGTGCGTGGACCCGGCTCGGCGCCGACCTGCCGCCCACCGACGTGCGGGTGATCGGACGCCTGGCCTGGGTCCGGGCGAACCTCGCGGGCATGCGCGGAGCCTTCGAGCCGCTCGCGGACCGGCTCTCCGGCCAGCGCCGGATCGCCTCACGGGTCCTCGGCGCCCAGGTCGGCGCGCTGCTGGGGCTGCTGTCGGGCAAGGTGCTGGGGCAGTACGTGCTCCCCCTGGGCACCGGTGGCGGCGGCGAACTGGTGGTGGTCGGCCCCAACGTGCTCGAACTGGGGGAGGAGGACGCGCAACTGGCCGTCGACGTGCGCCGCACGGTCCTGCTCCACGAGGTCACCCACCGCCTGCAGTTCGACGGGGCCCCGTGGCTCGCCGGCCACCTGCGTTCCATCCTGGACCGCTACCTCGAGCACGCCCGCCTGGACCCCGCGGCCCTGCTCGAGTCGGCGCCACGCCTGCCCGAGGCGATCGCCCAGGTCAAGGCCAGCGGCACGATCCAGCCGCTGGTGGACATCGTGCTCTCCCCCGAACAGGTGGACGTGCTCGCGGAGGCCCAGGGGCTGATGAGCCTGCTCGAGGGGCACGGCAACGCCGTGATGTTCGACGCCGGCGGCGACCTGGTGTCCGACCCCGACGCCGTGCGCGAGGCGCTGGCGGCACGGCGGGGCGACGTGACCTCGAAGATCCTGACCGCCGTCGCGGGCCTGGAGACCAAGCGGCGCCAGTACCGCGAGGGCGAGGCCTTCGTGCGCGAGGTCCTCGACCTCGGCGGCGTCGAGGCGCTCAACCGGGCGTTCGAGCAGCCCGAGAACCTCCCGCACGGGGACGAGGTCGATGATGCGGCCGCCTGGCTCGCGCGCCTCGACCCCGCATGACCGAGTCGCACCCGGGCCCGTTGCCGTCCGGCGTGTCACGTGAAGAGGTCCTGGCGTGCGTCGCCTGTGGCCTCGAGGGCATCCCCCGTGGGTGGTGCGTGCTGGTGGCGCTGTCGGGCGGGCCGGACTCCACCGCGCTGGCCTACCTCGCCGCCGAAGCCCGTCCTGACCTCGACCTCGTCCTGGCGCACGTCCGGCACGGGCTGCGTGACGACGAGGAGGACCGGGCCGTGGTCGCCCAGCACGCGGCCTGGCTGGGACTGCCGCTGGAGATCCGGTCGGTCGAGGTCCGCCGGGCGGGCGACGGGCCGGCCGCCGCCGCCCGTCGCGCCCGGTACGCGGCGCTGCGGGCGATCGCGGCGGAGCGCGGGGCGGGCGCGATCCTCGTCGGCCACACCGCCGACGACCAGGCCGAGACCCTGCTGCTGCGCCTCGCCCGCGGCACCGGGCTCGACGGGCTCGCCGGCATGCGGCCCGAGGCGGGTGACCTGGTGCGACCGATGCTGCGGCTACGCCGGGCGGACGTCCACCGTTTCGTGCTGCTCGAGGGACTGCCCAGCGTGACCGATCCCGCCAACGAGGACCGGGACTCCGGCCGGGGACGGGTCCGCCACGAGGTCCTGCCCGAACTCGAGGAGCTCGCACCGGACCCGGTCTCGGCGCTGGTCCGGTTGTCCGACCTCGCCACGCGGGACGCCGAGGCCCTGGATCTGTGGGCCCGGCAGGTGGGTGCGACGACCACGTCGGTCGGCCCGGTGCGCATGGTCTCCCGCGAGGACCTGGCCGCCGTGCCGACCGCGGTCGCCCAGCGGGCCCTGCGCCACCTGGTGGCCGCGGTGGGAGTCGGGCCGCCGTCGGCCGCCGCGGTGGCCCGGGTGGCGGCTCTCACCGACGGCGCGGTGGTGGACCTGCCCGGCGGGCTCCGCGCGAGCGGGGCCGCCGGCTGGCTCGCCGTGGCACCACGTGAACTGCCCACACAGGAGCCCACGGCCCTCATCGAGGGTGGGCTCACCCCCTGGGGACCGGCGGACCTGCAGGTCGCCTGGCACGGTCCGGGCGACGGTCCGGCGCCGGAACCGCGCGGGCAGATCTCCCTGGAACTCTCGGGCGCGTGGACCCCGCCGTCGGTGACGGTGGACGCGTCCCTGCTCCCACCCGGGGCACACCGGCAGCGGGCGACGCTGGCCGTGGCGGAGGACACCGGCCCGCTCGTCCTGCGCCACCGTCGGCCGGGCGACCGGCTCGCACTGCCTTCCGGCCGCCGTCGGCTCAAGGACGTCCTCATCGACGCCGGTGTGCCCCGTCCCGTCCGGCACCTGTGGCCGGTGGTGGTCGACGCCGACGACCGGGTCTGCTGGGTGCCGGGGATCGCCGCCGACCGGGACGTGCTCGACGCCGGGCGCCGCCGGCCGGGTGCGCTGCTGGCCCTGCGGGCACGGCCCACCCCGGGGAGCCATTAGGCTCCCGTCGCCTCGCGTTTCGTCTACCCACGGACCTCACATGGCCGAGCTCGCGTCCGTCCCGAACGTCCACCGCGACGACATCGAGGACATCCTCATCGACGCGGACCGGCTCGAGTCGCGCCTCGTCGAGCTCGCCGGACGGATCGACGAGGACTACGCGGGCCGTGAGGTGCTGCTCGTCGGGGTGCTCAAGGGTGCGTTCTTCGTCATGGCCGACCTCGCGCGGCGTCTCACGATCCGTTCCCAGGTCGACTTCATGGCCTGTTCCTCCTACGGCTCGGCGACGAGTTCCTCGGGGGTCGTGCGGATCCTGAAGGACCTCGACACCGACATCGAGGGCCGTGACGTCCTGATCGTCGAGGACATCGTGGATTCCGGCCTCACCCTCGACTACCTGATGAAGAACCTGCGCAGTCGTCGTCCCGCGAGCCTCGAGATCCTCTCCCTGCTCACCAAGCCCACCCGGCGGGAGGTGGACCTGCCGATCCGCTACGTGGGCTTCGAGGTCCCCGACGTCTTCGTGGTGGGCTACGGGCTCGACTACGCCGAGAACTACCGCGGCCTGCCCTGCATCGCGACCCTCAAGCCCGAGGTCTACGGCGGCTGATCCGGCCTCGGCTCCTCCCCGTTCCGGCGGTGCGTGCGGCCACGTGACGGGGACGTCGACGGCGGCACGCGTTCGGCGGCCGCCCGCGGGCGGACCACACCCGCCGCGCCGGGGGAGACGCAGCGGGCGAGTGGTAGCATCGGTGGGCACACGTGGCGTGCCCACACGCCGCCTGAGCCACCCCGGCGAACCGCACCGCCGGCCGCGAGAACCCACGTCGACGGTCGGTCCTCACGCACAGGTGGATCCTCCTTGAACTCGAGCAAGCTCCTCCGTGGCCCCCTTCCCTGGGTGCTCGCGCTCGCCGCCGCCCTGTGGCTGGGCGTCAGCCTGGTCCAGGGGGCCGGTGCGCCCGAGGACCTGCGTTGGGACGAGTTCGCCCAGCGGGTCGAGGCCGGCCAGTTGCAGGGCCAGGACCTCGAGGGCACCACGATCGGCAACCGCTCGCACGAGATCTCGGGCGAGTTGCAGGACGGCGGCGACACCCAGCCGTTCACGACCAACTACAACCCCGAGATCCACGCCGAGGATCTGCGCGACTGGGTCAACGCGGGCCAGATCGCCTCGGTGGAGTACGACCCCGAGCAGGCCGGCACCTTCACCTCGATCATCGCGACGGTCCTGCCGTTCCTGCTCATCCTCGTCGTGTTCTTCCTGCTCATGCAGAACATGCAGGGTGGCGGCGGCAAGGTCATGCAGTTCGGCAAGTCCAAGGCCAAGATGGTCTCCAAGGACGCACCGAAGGTCACCTTCGAGGACGTCGCCGGCGCCGAGTCCGCGATCGAGGAACTGCGCGAGATCAAGGACTTCCTCGAGAACCCGCAGAAGTTCCAGCAGATGGGCGCCAAGATCCCCAAGGGCGTACTGCTGTTCGGTCCTCCCGGGACCGGCAAGACCCTGCTCGCCCGGGCCGTCGCCGGTGAGGCCGGCGTGCCGTTCTTCTCGATCTCGGGTTCGGACTTCGTCGAGATGTTCGTCGGCGTGGGTGCCTCGCGGGTCCGTGACCTGTTCGAGCAGGCCAAGCAGAACGCGCCGGCCATCATCTTCATGGACGAGATCGACGCGGTCGGCCGGCACCGTGGTGCGGGCATGGGCGGCGGGCACGACGAGCGCGAGCAGACGCTCAACCAGTTGCTGGTGGAGATGGACGGCTTCGACGTCCGCACCGCCGTCATCCTGATCGCGGCGACCAACCGTCCCGACATCCTCGACCCTGCGCTGCTGCGCCCGGGCCGTTTCGATCGCCAGATCGTCGTCGACCGTCCCGACCTGGTCGGCCGCGAGGCGATCCTGAAGGTCCACGCCCGCGGCAAGCCGGTCACCGACGACGTCGACCTGTCCGTGCTCGCGCGGCAGACGCCCGGCTTCACCGGCGCCGACCTCGCCAACCTCGTCAACGAGGCCGCCCTTCTCGCCGCCCGGTTCGGCAAGAAGGAGATCTCGATGACCGAGATGGAGGAATCCATCGACCGCGTCGTCGCCGGTCCCGAGCGCCGCACCCGCCTGATGAGCGAACGCGAGAAGCGCACGGTGGCCTACCACGAGTCGGGCCACGCGATCGTCGGCCACGCATTGCCCAACGCCGACCCGGTGCACAAGATCACGATCATCCCGCGTGGCCAGGCCCTGGGCTTCACCATGCAGTTGCCGACCCAGGACAAGTACCTGATCGCCCGGGCGGAACTGATCGACCGGCTCGCCGTCATGCTCGGCGGTCGCGTCGCCGAGGAGATCAAGATCGGCGACATCACCACCGGCGCGGGCGACGACATCCGCAAGGCGACCGCCACCGCCAAGGAGATGGTCACCCAGTACGGGATGAGCGAGCGGCTCGGCCCGATCTCGCTGGGGCAGAAGGACTCACAGCCGTTCCTCGGTCGGGACTTCGGCCACCAGGCCGACTACTCCGGCCAGGTCGCCTTCCAGATCGACGAGGAGGTCCGCCTCCTGCTCGACGAGGCCCACGACGAGGCCCTGGAGATCCTGGTCGAGAACGACCATGTCCTGGAGTCGCTGGCGAACACGTTGCTGGAGGTCGAGACGGTCGACCGCGAGGGGCTCAAGGAGATCTTCGCGCCGATCCACAAGCGGCCCAACCGGGCGCTCGAGGCGCCCAAGCTCGACGACCCGACGACGGTGCTCACCAAGCTGCGGCGCCTGGGCACGAGCCCGAACGGGCAGGGCAACGGGCACGGCAACGGCCGGTCCTCGACGGCGACCAAGAAGTCGACGAAGAAGGCCACCAGCAAGAAGGCCACCCGGAAGAAGTCCACCAGCAGCCGGTCGCGCCGCACGCAGGAGTAGCCTCAACGGTGTGCGGGCACGTCCCGCCCGGTGGCGGGGGCCGGGGGACCACGCCCGCGGAATCCCACACACCGACACGAGAGGTGCGCGTGCCAGCTGTCCCCGACGCCGACGAGCCCCACTTCGACCACGCCAAGATCGAGCACGCCGTGCGGCTGCTGTTCGAGGCGATCGGGGAGGACCCGGACCGTCCCGGCATCGTCGACACCCCGGCCCGGGTCGCGCGCGAGTACGACGAGATCTTCGCGGGCCTGTTGCACGACCCCGCGGAGGTGCTCTCGGTCGTCTTCGACGAGGCGCACGACGAGATCGTGATGATGCGCGACATCCCGTTCCACTCGATGTGCGAACACCACCTCGTGCCGTTCGTCGGCAATGCCCACGTCGCCTACCTCCCCAACGCGTCCGGGCAGATCACGGGGCTGTCGAAGCTGGCCCGCCTGGTCGACGTCTGCGCCAAGCGTCCCGGACTGCAGGAACGCATGACCACGATGATCGCCGACACGATGGAGGCGAAGCTCCAGCCGCGTGGGGTCATGGTGGTCGTGGAGGCCCGGCACCTGTGCATGGAGATGCGGGGGATCCGCAAGGCCGGCGCGGAGACCGTCACCTCCACCGTTCGGGGCATCTTCCGGGACGACCACCGCACGCGTGCCGAGGCGTTGGCCCTGCTGCGTGGCCGGGGTCGCGACCTGGCGTGACGTCGATGGCGGCCGGGCCCGACCGGACGACGGGCGGGCCGTCGGCGGGGAAGATGCGACGCTCGCCGTGAGCCTGCTCCCCTAGGCTCGAGCGCGTAGTGACCGCCCCCTGTCGCCCCCCGAGAGGCCCGCCGTGGACGACGATGCCTCGAACCGACCGATCGCCCGTGTCGAGGACGCGGCACTGGTCCCTGCGGGCGGGCCGGCGCGGCTCGCGCTGTCGCGGCTGCCGCGTGCCTCCGAGATCGCCGACGCCGTCGCCTCCGCCCGGGGGGTCTCCACCTGGGCCGAGGGACGTCTTGTGGTCACCGCGGTGCCCTCGCGGCTGGTCGACGCGGCCGGTCGTGTCGGTGGGCGTGAGTTGGCCGACCTGCTCGAGGCGGCGGTGGTCCCGGCCGTGGACGCCTGGCTCGGGAGCCCACCCGACCTCGAGACCCCCGCCGGCACGCTGCCGACCTCGCAGCGTCCGGTGATCATGGGCGTGCTCAACGTCACCCCGGACTCGTTCTCCGACGGTGGTGCGCACTTCGACGATGCCCGCCACCCCGAACAGGCCGTCGAGGCGGGCCTGGCGTTGATGGAGGCCGGCGCGGACGTCGTCGACGTCGGCGGGGAGTCCTCGCGCCCCGGTGCGGAGCCGGTCGACGAGGAGGAGGAACGTCGCCGGGTCCTGCCCGTCATCGAGCGTCTGAGCGGCCACGGCGTGGTCGTGTCGGTGGACACGACCAAGGCACTCGTCGCCCGCGAGGCCGTCGAGGCCGGGGCCGCACTGGTCAACGACGTCTCCGCCGGCGCCCTCGACGGGATGCTGTTGGCGACCATCGCGGACCTCGGTGTGCCCTACGTGCTGATGCACATGCGCGGGACCCCCCGCACGATGCAGCGCGACCCCCGGTACGCGGACGTCGTCGGGGAGGTGTACGACTTCCTCGCCGACCAGTTGCTGCGGCTCGAGGAGGCCGGGGTCGACCCCGGGAAGGTCGTGATCGACCCGGGCATCGGCTTCGGCAAGACCGTCGGGCACAACCTCGAACTGCTGCGCCGCCTGCGGGAGTTCACGTCCCTCGGCCGTCCCGTGCTGGTGGGGACCTCGCGCAAGGCGTTCCTCGGCTCGGTCAGCGGCGAGGACGACCCGGGCTCGCGGATGGTCGAGTCGCTCACCGCGGCCGCGCTGGCGGTCGCCGGCGGCGGCCGACTGCTGCGCGTCCACGACGTGCCCGAGACGCGGCGCGCCGTGAGCATCGCCCACGCCGTGGCGACCGCCTGAACGTCAGGCCATCTCCCACGCCAGCTCGTCACCGAGCGCCCGGTCCGAGGCGGCGTGACGCCGCACGACGACCTCCCGGGCGGGCGCCAGGTCGAACACCCGGATGCTCAGGCCGACCAGGGGCCCGAGGGCGAGGGTGACGACGACGGTGCCGATTCCCACGGGCCCGCCGATGAGGGCCCCGGCGACCACCGCCGTACCGTCGACCAGGAGTCGGGCGGCCCAGATCGGCAGCCCGTGACGGGCGACCGCGAGGAACACCAGGTCGCTGGGACCTGCGCCGTGGTCGGAGGTCACGTAGGCGCCCACACCGATCGCCAGCGTCAGCACCCCTCCCGTCAGCAGGGCCCCCTGACCCACCGCATCGGTGGCCGGTCCCAGCAGGGCCATCGTCACGTCGATGGTCGGACCGATGACGGCCAGGGGCAGCAGGCTGCCGATCCGTGGACGTTCTCCGAGCAGCGCGGCGAGGCCGGCAGCGCCGACCCCGACGACCATCGCGGTCGTGCCCACGGTCCAGCCCGTCACGCCGGCCAGGCCGACGTGGAGCACGTCCCAGGAGGCGACGCCGAGGTCGGCGCGGATCAGCATCCCGATCCCCGAGCCGACGGCCAGCAGGCCGGCGAGCAACTGCAGGGTGCGGGCGTGGTGGGTGTCGCGCCGGGGGTGGCGGCGTGCCCGGGCCGGCGCCGAGCGCAGGCCGCCGCCGGCGCGCAGCGCGGTGGACGAGGTCGTGCGGAGATTCGGCATGGAGCATTCCTGCTGGGACTGGGCAGGTGGCACCGACCGAGGGGTCGGCGTCGCGGGCATGCGGCGTCGGCGGCACGATTTGCCGGGGCGCGCAGATGCGGGGAGGAGCGAAGGGGTGCGGGAGAAGGAGGTGCGTTCCGGGCGTGCGGACCGTGACGGTCGCACGAGGGGGAAAACGGTTCCGGGTGTCCGGGCCTTCCCCTCGACGGGTGATCCCCCGTGCGGCGTGCGGTGACCGGACGCACGATCACGGACGCGGGGCCGACGCGGCGCCGGCGCCGGATCGGTCCGCGGGCTCGCCGGGCAGCGCCGGGCGCCGGTAGCGTGCCGGCTTCCGACCGCCCGGGAGTTCGTCGTGGACCGCATCACCCTCACCGGGATCGAGGTGGTCGCCCACCACGGGGCGCTGCCGCACGAACGCGAACACGGTCAGCGCTTCGTCGTGGACGCGGTCCTGGAAGTCGACCTCGCACACGCCGCCCGGTCCGACGACCTGGCCGACACGGTCGACTACGGCGGGCTCGCGCAGCGCATCGCCGGCCTGGCCGCCGGGGAGCCCGTCGACCTGATCGAGGCCCTCGCCGGGCGGATCGCCGACGCGTGCCTCGAGGACGGCCGGATCACCGCCGTGGAGGTGACGGTGCACAAGCCCTCCGCCCCGGTGGGCGTCGTGGCCCGCGACGTCGCCGTGACGCTGCGGCGGGAACGGCCGTGAGCGAGCGGGTCCTACTGTCGCTCGGGAGCAACGTCGGGGATCCGCTGGAGACGCTGACCGCGGCGGTCTACTCGCTGGACGACGTCGACGGGCTCGCCGTCGCCGACGTCTCCGGTGTCTACGAGACCCCGCCGTGGCCGCCCCCGGAGGAGGGCGGGATCGCGCAGGACCCCTTCTACAACCTGGTCGTGCTCGCCATGACCACCCTGGAGCCCCACGCCCTGCTCGCCGAACTGCAGCTGATCGAGACCGCGTTCGGGCGCGACCGCGAGCGGGAGGTGCGCTGGGGGCCGCGGACGCTCGACATCGACCTCCTGCTGCACGGCGACCGTGAGGTGGACACCGTCGACCTCGTCGTCCCCCATCCGCGCCTGACGGAGCGGGCGTTCGTCCTGGTGCCGATGCTGGAGGTGCTGCCGGGTGGCGCGCTGCCCGACGGCCGCCGACTCGCGCCGCTGCTGGGCGCCCTGGCGCCCGTCGAGGGCATCGAGCTGGTGGTCCGCCTCGACGAGGTGCCGGGGAGGCGTCTGGCGCGGCCGCAGGGACCGTCTGCTCCCGCCGCGTACCTCGCGGAGGACGTGGCGGACGCCCCCGACGAACGGGAACGCCCGTGAGCCGGGTCGCGGTGATCGGCCCGGGGCGGGCGGGCACGCTGTTGGCCTCGGCCTTCGCGCGTGCCGGCCACCGGGTGGTCGCGGTCGGGGGCGGGTCCCAGGCCTCGCGGGCACGCCTGTGCGAACAGGTCGCGGGGGTGCGGAACGAGGCCCGCCCGGCCGATGCCGCACGGCGCGGCGAGCTGGTGCTGCTGTGCGTGCCCGACGACGCGCTGGAGGACGTCGTCACCCACCTGGTGCTCGAGGAGGCACTCGGCGAGGGCCAGCGGGCCGTGCACTTCGCCGGTTCCCAGGGCCTCGCGCCGCTGCGGCGCGCGCGTCTGGCGGGTGCCCGGGTCGCCGCGCTGCACCCGGCGATGACGATCCCCGCAGGGGCCCACGACCCCGAGGTGCTCGTCGGTGCGGCCTGGGCGCTGACCGCGGCACCCGACGACGTGGGCTGGGCCCGCCAGCTGATCGGCGACCTCGGCGGGGACGCACACGAGGTTCCCGATTCGGCCCGCACGCTCTACCACGCCGGACTGGTGGTGGGGGCCAACGCGGTCGGCGCCGTGGTCTCCATCGCCCGTCGGCTGCTGCTGGCCGCACGGGTGGACGCCCCGGAGGCCTTCCTCGGGCCGCTGGTGGAGGCCAGCGTCGCCAACGTCCTGCGCGACGGGGCGAAGGCCCTGACCGGCCCCGTGGTGCGCGGCGACGCGGGCACGGTCAAGGCACACCTCGACGAGCTCTCCCGTGATCTGCCCGAGCTGGCGGACCCCTATCGTGCGCTCGCCGTGATCGTCCTCTCCCAGATCCGTGCCGGTCTGGACCCGGGGGTCGCGGACGAGTTGACGGCACTGCTGGAGGAGGAGCGATGACGGCGCGACGGGTGACCACGATCGCTCAGATGCGCGAGGTGTGCGCCGCCGAGCGCGCCGCCGGGCGCCGCATCGGGCTGGTGCCCACGATGGGGGCGCTGCACGAGGGCCACCTGGCGAACGTCCGGCTGGCCGCCGAGGTCGCCGACACGGTGATCGTGAGCGTGTTCGTCAACCCGCGGCAGTTCGACCGGTCCGACGACCTGTCGGGCTATCCCCGCGACCTCGCCGGTGACGAGGCGCAGCTCGCGGACCTCGGCGAGGCCAGCCCTGCCGTCGTGTTCGCCCCCCACGTCACGGAGGTCTACCCCCGGGACCCGGCCGTCACGGTCACGGTCACCGGGCTCACGGACCGGCTGTGCGGCGCGACCCGGCCGGGTCACTTCGACGGGGTCGCGACCGTGGTGACCAAGCTGTTCAACATGACCGCCCCGGACGTGGCCGTCTTCGGGCGCAAGGACTACCAGCAACTGCAGGTGATCCGCCGCCTCGTCGCCGACCTCGACCTGCCGGTCGAGATCGTGGCGGCCCCCACGGTGCGTGAAGAGGACGGCGTGGCGATGTCCAGCCGCAACCGTCGTCTGGGTCCCGAGGACCGCGAGGCCGCCCGGGTCCTGCCCCGGGCCCTGCGTGCGGCCGTCGAGGCGGCCCGCGAGCAGCGTGCGGCCGGGCGGCGTCCGTCCGTCGAGGTGCTCCGAAGGGCGGTAACCGATACCCTTCGCACCGCTTCCGCGATCCAGATCGACTACGTCGAGGTCCTCGATCCCGAGACCCTGGCGCCCCCCGACAGCTACGGCCGCGGGGAGGATGACGAGACGGAGCAGGAGCAACTGCTGGTAGCACTGGCCGCGCACGTGGGGCCGGTCCGACTCATCGACAACGTCGTGGTCGGCGACGCGCAGGACGAGGCGCGTCTGGCACCGCACGCGAGTGAGTGACGCCGCGGGCGACCCCTGCGGTCCGGTTGGAACCGGCGTACGCCGGAACGACACGGGAGAGGCCATGCGCCGCACCATGATGAAGTCCAAGCTGCACCGCGCCACCATCACCGAGGCGAACCTCGAATACGTGGGCTCGATCACCATCGACCGCGACCTGATGGATGCCGCCGATCTGCTGCCGAACGAGAAGGTCCAGGTCGTCGACAACGACAACGGCGCCCGCCTCGAGACCTACGTGATCGAGGGGCCGCGTGGCAGCGGGGTGATCTGCCTCAACGGGGCCGCCGCACGGCTGGTCCAGCCCGGCGACACCTGCATCATCATCAGCTACGCCGAACTCGAGGACGCCGAGGCCCGCCGCTGGGAGCCCACGGTGGTGTTCGTCGACGACGACAACCGCATCGCCGGCTACGGGGGCGAGGTCCACGGTGCGGTGGCGTAGCCGCCGCAATCCCGCTCCAGACGCGCAGACGCCACCACCGGCGCCGGGCCCGGGAGCCGGTCCGGACGAGGGGCCGAGCGAGGCCGGCGACGCAACGCGCCGGCACGACGAGGAGCTGCCGCCCAACGCCGCGCCCCTGCCACCACCACCGGTTCGCGTGGTGCCCAGCACGGATGCGGCCGTTCCCGGGGGCGACCACGCCGGGGACGCCGACGGTGCCGGGGACGCCGGTGATGACGACGCCGGCGAGGAGCTCTTCGGCGGGCCCGACGCGCCCAGCCACGACGGGGACCAGGACTGGACGGAGGCGGCCGCGCAGGTCCGGGCGGAGCATGCCCACCCCATCGGCGCACCCGACCCCGACCCCGCCGACGCCGTCGAGCCCACCGACGCTGTCGAGCCGCCTGCACCGCCCACCGCCGGCCCGGTCGAGGCCGACCCGGCGGTCCCGGTCGACGCCGATCCGGCAACCCCGGCCGACGACCCGCCCGTCGTCGTCCCACCCGACACGCGCACACCCGACACGCGCACACCCGACACGCGCACACCCGACACGCGCACACCGAACGACGCCCCCGTCGTCGCCACGCCCGCCGCGCCCCCACCCCGGCAGCGCCCGGACGGGGACGGCCCACTGCCCGGCGACGTGGCCCTCTCGCCGAGCGACGTCGCGGCGGCGGCCCGTGCCGTGGTCCGCCGGGCCCTCGAGGAGGACCTCGACGTGGTCGGGGACGTCACCGCGCAGGCCACGGTGCCGGCGGGTGCCACCGGCCGCGCCCGGATGCTCGTCCGGGCCGACGGGGTGGTCGCCGGCCTCGAGTGCGTCGCGCTCGTCTACGATCATCTCGACCCTCGGGTGAAGGTGGTCACGACGGCCAGGGACGGCGACCGGGTCCGGACCGGAGACGTGGTCGCCGTGGTCTCGGGGCCGTTGCGGTCGGTGCTCTCCGGGGAGCGCATCGCGCTGAACCTCGTCACCCACCTGTCGGGGGTCGCGACCCTGACCGCGCGCTATGTCGACGCCGTCGCTGGCACCGGCACGGTGGTCCGTGACACCCGCAAGACGACCCCGGGTTTGCGGCTGCTCGAGAAGGCCGCCGTCCAGGCGGGCGGCGGAGTCAACCACCGGCTCGGACTGTCGGACGCGCTGCTGGTGAAGGACAACCACGTGGCCGCGGCCGGCGGGGTGGCCGAGGCCACCCGCGCGGCGCTCGAGGGGGCCCGGGGCCGCCACGTCCAGGTCGAGGTCGACTCCCTCGAGGAGCTCGAGCTCGCGGTGGCGGCCGGTGCCCGCGACGTGCTGCTCGACAATTTCGATCCGGAGCACACCGTCCAGGCGGTCACCCGCCTGCGGGAGCTGGAACGTGACCACGGGCGCATCGCCGTGGAGTGCTCCGGCGGACTGGACCTGTCGACGGCACGTGCCTTCGCGGAGGCTGGGGCCGACCGGCTCGCGGTCGGTGCGCTCACCCACAGCGCCCCCCAGCTCGACCTCGCGCTCGATCTCGACGGGGTGGGACCGCCGGCCGGCGGGACGGGGACATAGCCATGCTGCTCGCGGTGGACGTCGGCAACTCCCACACGGTGGTGGGGGTCTTCCGTGACGCCGAACTGGTCCACCACTGGCGGCTGTCGACCGACCCCGAGCGCACCTCCGACGAACTCGCGCTGATGTACCAGGGACTGCTGGGTTTCGCGGACCTCGACTTCTCCCACAACATCCACGGCGTCGTGATCGCCAGTGTCGTGCCGACGGTCACCGAGGTCTACCGCGCGATGATGGCCCGCTACTTCCCGTTCCCTCCGGTGGTGGTCGCGCCCGGGATCCGGACCGGCATTCCCCTGCGCTACGAGAACCCGCGGGAGATCGGCGCCGACCGGATCGCGAACGCGGTGGCCGCCGAGGCGCTGTACGGCGGGCCCGCGATCGTCGTCGACTTCGGGACCTCCACGAACTTCGACGCGCTCGGTCGCGACGGTGACTTCCTGGGTGGCGTGATCGCGCCTGGTGTGCACACCTCGACGGAGGCGTTGGTGAGCAAGGCCGCCCGGCTGCCCAACGTCGAGATCGCGGTGCCGCCCACGGCGATCGGCCGCACCACCACCCAGGCGTTGCAGGCCGGGATCGTGTTCGGCTTCGCGGGGCAGGTGGACGCGATCGTGGAACGGATCGAGGCCGAACTCGGTGACGGGGTCACCACCGTCGCCACCGGTGGGTTGGCCGAGGCGGTCTACCGCACGTGCACCAGCATCGACCATCACGACCCGTGGCTGACCCTCAAGGGGCTGCGGGTGATCTGGGAGCGCAACACCCACTGAACCTGCCGGCCAGCGCGCGGCGCCCGGCGGTTGGCGTCAGTCGGGGGTGCCGGCGAAGACGCGGTCGCCGACCCGCAGGACGGTGCCGGCGCCGGCCGTCACGCCGAGGTTGAAGCCGCGGAGCCCCCGCCGCAGCTGCTGGAGCGGCTCCCGGACCGAGCCTTCGTGGTCCCCGCCGAGGACGAACCGGCTGAACTCCACGCAGGGCTCGATGTCGCGTGCCCCGCCGAACACGACCGGGGCCTCGCCCAGCGCGGTCACCCCGTCGCGCAGTGCGTCGAGCCAGAGCCGGTCCTCGCGGTCGATCACCAGGTTCTCGCCGGCCACCCCGTCGGTGACGTGCTGCCCGAACCAGCGCCGCATCAGCTCGTAGTGGCCGTGCACCCCGAGGCTGATGCCGTTGTCGCCCCGGTGGCGGCTCTGCGGATGGGTGCGGTTGTGGACGTCCACGATGGGGTCCGGATGGCCGTCGAGGTGACCGATCACGCCGTCCCCGGTGATCGTCACCGCGTCGACCCGGCGGATGCGGTCGGCGTCGTACCAGCGCGCCGGCTTCTCGCCGCGCTTCAACGGCGCGACCTGGACCGACAGGCGGATGATTCGTCCGAGTTCCTCCATGGCCCCCGACACTACTGTCGGCGTTCCGACGCTCCGAGCCGGAGGGGACCGCGGGAGCCGACGGGGACGCGGCCGCGCCGGACCCGTCACGACACGGGGGCGTGTCGGGCGCGCGGTACGGTTCACCGCCGCTTTCCTCCCGAACCCCACCAGGATCCGCCGTGAGCAGTGACGACCCCCGCGACGAGGTGACCACCGAGACGGGTGCCTCCAAGCTCGCTGAACTGGTCGCCACCCGTCGCGCCAAGGTCGCCCAGCTGCGTGCAGCCGGTGTCGAGCCCTACCCGGTGCACTACCGCCCGACCCACACGCTCGCCGAGGTCCGCGACTCCTACGCCGACCTCGACCAGGGCACCGAGACCGGTGACGTGGTCACGGTGGCCGGCCGAGTCGTCAACCAGCGCGACCTGGGCCGGCTGCGCTTCCTCGTCCTGCGCGAGGACGGGGTCGACCTGCAGCTGCTGTGCCCCGTCAAGGCGCTCGACGAGGCGTCCCGCGAACTGATCGAGCTGCTCGACCCCGGCGACTGGGTGGGCGCCGAGGGCGAGGTGTTGGTCTCCAAGACCGGTGAGCTGTCGGTCAAGCCCGCGACGCTGACCCTGCTCGGCAAGGGCCTGCGACCCATCCCCAGTGACTGGTTCGGCCTGACCGACACCGAACAGCGCTTCCGGCAACGCGAACTCGACCTCGTCGTCAACGCCGATGCGCGTCACGTCTTCGAGGTCCGCGCGAAGGTGCTGCGTTCCCTGCGTGCCGAAATGGAGGATCGCGGCTTCGTCGAGGTCGAGACCCCGATGCTGCACCCCATCCCGGGCGGTGCCGCCGCGAAGCCGTTCGTGACCCACCACAACGCCCTGGACACCGACCTGTACCTGCGGATCGCGCCGGAGCTCTACCTCAAGCGGCTGATCGCCGGTGGGATGCGCCGGGTCTTCGAGATCAACCGCAGCTTCCGCAACGAAGGGATGTCCACCCGCCACAACCCCGAGTTCACGATGCTCGAGTCCTACGAGGCCTACGCCGACTACCACGACGTCATGGACCTCACCGAGGGCTTGCTGCAGCGGGCCGCGACCGATGCGCTCGGCACGACCGAACTGACCCACCAGGGCCGGTCCGTGTCGCTGGCGGGGCCCTACCGGCGCGTGCCGATGCTCGAGCTGGTCCGCGAGGCCACCGGTGAGTCGTCGCTGTCCTACGAGGACGACGTCAGCGACCTCCGCGACCTGTGTGCGCGGCACGAGGTCCACACCGAGGACGCCTGGGGCGTGGGCAAGCTCGTGCTCGAGCTCTACGAGGCGCTGGTCGAGCACACCCTGTGGGACCCCACGTTCGTCATCGACTACCCGGTCGAGGTCTCGCCGCTGGCACGTCGCCACCGCTCGGAGCCCCACGTCACCGAACGCTTCGAACTGATCGTGGCCGGCCGGGAGTTCGGCAACGCCTTCTCCGAGCTGACCGACCCCGACGACCAGCGCGAACGCTTCGAGGCCCAGGCCCGCGCCAAGGCCGCCGGCGACGAGGAGGCGATGGTCGTCGACGAGTCCTACCTCGCCGCCATGGAGCTCGGGATGCCGCCGACCGGGGGGCTGGGTATCGGCGTGGACCGGCTGGTGATGCTGCTGACCGACGTCACCAACATCCGCGACGTCATCCTGTTCCCGACCCTGCGGCCCGAGCGGTAGCAGTGCCTGCCGCGCCCCGGATCCGGGAACTCGCCGACCACGACCGTGAGCAGTGGGGCCGGTTGTGGTCGGCCTACCTCGACTTCTACGGCCAGCGCCTGTCCCCGGACGCCACCATCTCCGCGTGGGAACGCCTCGTCGCCCGCCACGCGGGCATGGGCGGGCTCGTCGCGGTCGACGGGGCCGACACCCTGCTGGGTTTCGCGCACCACGTCGTCCATCCCCACACCTGGGGGCCGCGGGACGTGTGCTACCTCGAGGACCTCATGGTCGACCCCGCCCACCGGCGCCGCGGCATCGGCCGTGCCCTGATCGACGACCTGGTCGAGCGGGCGCGCGCCTGGGGATGCGAGACGGTGTACTGGCACACCGACGAGGGCAACGCGGCGGCACGGCGGCTCTACGACCGTATCGCCACCCTGACCGACTACCGCCGCTACGACATCGAGCTGTAGATGCGGGTGTGTGTCTTCTGCTCCTCATCGGAGGCCGTCGATGAGCGCCTGCTGACACAGGGCGAGTCGTTGGGGCGCGCCCTGGCCCGTGCGGGTCACGAGGTCGTCTACGGCGGCACGGCCATGGGCACGATGGGCGCGGTGGCCGACGGCGCCCGCAGTGAGGGGGGCCGGGTCATCGGCGTCCTGCCCGCCTTCCTCCGAGACCGGGGCATCGCGGACGAGGCCTGCGACGAACTGGTGGTCACCGGCGACCTGCTGGAACGCAAGCGTGAGATGCTGGGACGGTCGGACGCCTTCCTCGCCCTGCCCGGCGGTCTCGGGACGCTCGACGAGCTCCTCGAGGTCGTCACCCACATCCAGCTCGGCCAGCTCACCGGGCCGGTCGTGCTGCTCGACGCGGGCGGATTCTGGGACGCGCTGCTCGGGCTGTTGCACGGACTGCAGGCACAGGGTCTGGCCCGTACGCCCGAGGAACTGCTGCAGGTCGTGGACCGCGTCGAGGACGCCGTGGCCGGCCTGGAGTCACCGCCCCGCCGGCGACCCGACGCCGTCCGGTGGGCCTGACCCCCGGCCCGCCGCTGCAGCACCCCCGTCCCCGTCGCGTCCCGGCGACCCCCCACGGGCGGGACGCATAGGGTGCGGCGATCGGCAGGCCACTGGCCGAAGGAGGCAGGTATGGGGCTCGACCCGGAGGTTGCGCGGAAGCGGCTCGACGCGGCGACCGCCGACCTCGACCCACCGTTCGCGGCACTGGACGTCGACGCCTTCGACGCCAACGCGCGGGACCTGGCGCGTCGGGCGTCCGGCACGCCGATCCGGGTCGCCTCGAAGTCGTTGCGCTGCCGGTGGGCGCTGGACCGTGCCCTGGCCGACCCCTCGTGCCAGGGCGTGATGGCCTTCACCCTGCCCGAGGCGCTGTGGCTCGCGGACCTCGGGTACGACGATCTGCTGGTGGCCTACCCCACCGTCGACCGGGGCGCGCTGCGGCAGCTGATCGGAGACGACGACGCACGCGCACGCATCACCATCATGGTGGACCACCCAGACCAGCTCGACCTGATCGACGGCCTGGTCGCGCCCCAGGACCGCGACGACGTGAAGGTGTGCCTCGACCTCGACGCTTCACTGAGCTTCCTCGACGACCGGGTGCACCTCGGCCCCCGACGTTCACCGGTGCACGAGCCCGACGACGCCCGGCGGCTGGCGGAGGCGATCGTGGGCCGACGCGGGTTCCACCTCGACGGGCTCATGGCCTACGAGGGCCAGATCGCCGGGGTGGGCGACGACCCGACCGCGAAGCGATGGATGGCGCCCGCGATCCGGCTGATGCAGCGCACGTCAGCGGCCGAACTCGCCGAACGCCGGGCCGAGGTGGTGGCGCGGGTCCGTGAGGTCGCCGACCTTCGTTTCGTCAACGGCGGTGGGACCGGCTCGCTGGAGCTCACCAGCGCCGAGTCGGCCGTCACCGAAGTGACCGCAGGGTCGGGCTTCTTCGGCCCGGGCCTGTTCGACCACTACCGCGCGTTCACTCCCCACCCGGCCGCGCTGTTCGCGCTCCCGGTGGTGCGGCGCCCGGGTCCCGGGGTGGTCACGCTGCTGGGCGGCGGCTACATCGCCTCCGGTTCCGCGGGCCCCGACAAACTGCCGAAGGTGCACCTGCCGGACGGCCTACGTCTGGACGGCAACGAGGGCGCCGGCGAGGTCCAGACCCCGGTCCTGGGTGCTGCCGCCGACGACCTGCAGATCGGTGACCGGGTCTGGCTCCGCCACGCCAAGTCCGGGGAGCTGGGGGAGCGGTTCGAGACCATGCACCTCATCCAGGGCGACGCCCTCCTCGACGAGGTGCCGACCTACCGCGGCGACGGGCGCTGCTTCCTCTGACCGTCGGTGGCTCCCGCGGGTGGGTGCCGCCGCCGGGGTGGGGTCGTCGCCGTGGGCTCCACTCGCTGCTTGCGGCGCCGCCGCCTGGTTCGGCGGCGCCGCGTTGCGCTCCAGTCGCCCTCGTCGTCGACCCCACCCCGGCTCCCCTTGTCCCGTGCGGATCACGGACTGGCCGTGGACACGGAGCTCGCCAGGTGGAGTGCCTCGAGCCAGCGGCAGCGAGATCGGGAGGGGCTAAC
>SLRZ01000051.1 GCA_007130695.1 Nitriliruptoraceae bacterium | reverse complement strand
CCCCGAAACGGCCACCAAAGACTGAGCCGCACGGGCCGTGCCGGTTATCTGCTGGTGCGCCGCCTCGGACTTGAACCTAGAACCTGCCGGTTAAGAGCCGGATGCTCTGCCAATTGAGCTAGCGGCGCGTACGCGACCAGGGAACCGTACTTGAACGGTGCCACCGGCCGCGAGCCGAGGGTGGATGAGGGGACTTGAACCCCCGGCCTCCTGGACCACAACCAGGCGCTCTAACCAAACTGAGCTACACCCACCACGATGTTGCCGTGCCGAGGCACGGCCGCGGAGGGTACGGGGGCGAGGGTGGGGGGTCAAAGCAGCGCCTCGCCGCTGGCCTTCCCCGCGATGCCCGCTGTCGGAATATCGGAGACCCGTCGGGGGACCGGGCATCGGTGACCGTCGCCGCGTACCTTCATTGCTCCGATGGAGATCCAGGAGGAGATGTGGGCGGAACCGATGCGAGTGGGCGCCAGTTGAGCGACAACGCCATCCTGGTGCTCCAGGCGGTGTCCGAGAACGACGGCGAGGCCACGATCGGCGAGATCGCCGAGGCCGTCGGTGGCGAGGACGCGGCCCGGGAGGAACTCGAGGCTCTGGTCAAGAGCGGGCACCTCGCCGGCCCGCCGCGAACGGACCGGGCGGTCACCGAACTCAGCTACGGCCTGCTGCCCGCCGGTCGTGCTGCCCTTCGGCTGAGTTGACCGTCGGGTACAGATGGTGCGCCCGGAGGGATTCGAACCCCCGGCCGGCGGAGTAGAAATCCGCTGCTCTATCCAGCTGAGCTACGGGCGCGCGCCATCGGCAGGCCGTCACCCGCCGATGGCGCCGGGATCGTACTCCCCGTGGGCGCCCGGACCCTGCCCTGCGGTGGTCAGCGTCGCCGATTCGCCGTGCCCGTCCCGGCGGTGAGCAGGCCGGCGAGCAACAGGGGCAGGCCGTTCGTGCCCGTTTCGGGGAGGGCGCCGAGGTAGGGGTCGTCCGCCCGGTCGGCCTCGTCACCGGTGCCAGCCTCCCGGTCGTCAGCCGACTCCGCGGAGGCGGTGGCGTCATCGTCGGTGGCTGCCTCATGTTCCGCGTCCTCAGGGCCCGCGTCCTCGTCCTCGGGAGCTGCGGCCCCACCGGACTCGTTCGCTGATTCCGCGGAGTCGGCGTCATCAGCGTCGGACGGGTCGGCGTCCTCCGCAGGAGGGCCGGGGACCCCGGAAGGCGCCTCCGGGATCGCGGGCTCGGCATCGCCCGAGGGCGAGAGCGGATCGTCCGACCCCAGAAGTTCCAGGCCCACGATTGCGACGCCACCGGCGAGCACCAGGACGGCGACGAACAGGAGCGGGACGGCCAGCCGAGGCACGAGGATGCGCTTTCCGAACGGAGTCGCCGGGCAAGCTATCCCGACCGGGTGAGAGTTCCGAGGAGGGGCCGACGACGACCGGGCGCCGACTTCCGTCGGTACCCCGGACACGGTTGGCGGGCGCCCGAGCGCTGTCCCGCGCATAGGGTCGCGTCCCGGCCGGACCGAACGTGTCGCCCGGACCCACCGGGGTCGTCACCGCTTCGCCGTCCGCCCACCCCGACGAGGAGACACACCATGGATGTCCTGCTGATCGGTGCGACCGGTGGCACCGGCGCCCACCTCCTCCGGCTGCTGCTCGCCGACGGACACCAGGTCCGGGCGATGGTGCGCCGTGAGGAGCAGGCCGACGAGGTCCGCGCGGCGGGTGCGACGCCGGTGCTCGCCGACCTCGAGGGTGAGCTCGACGATGCGGTCGCCGGTGTCGACGCCGTGTGCTTCTGCGCCGGCTCGGGGTCCTCGACGGGGCCGGACAAGACCCTGCTGGTGGATCTCCACGGCGCGGTGCGCACCGTCGACGCCTGTCGGGCGCACGGGGTGCGCCGCTACCTGATGTTGAGCTCGATGGCCGCCGGTGCGCCCGAACGCGGCCCGGAGGCGATCCGCCACTACCTCGCCGCCAAGCACGCCGCGGACCGGATCCTGATGGACAGTGGGCTGGACTGGACGGTGGTTCGCCCCGGTGGCCTCACCGACGACGACCCGACCGGTCGTGTGGCGGTCGGCGTCCCCCACCTCGGCGAGCGTGGCTCCATCCCCCGCGCCGATGTCGCGGCCGTCATGGCGGCCTGCCTCGAGGATCCCCGGACCCACGGTGCGGTGTTCGAGCTGGTGTCGGGCGACGTCCCGGTCGCGGAGGTCGCCGCACAGGTGTGAGCTCCGGTTCGCCGGTATCGATGCCGAACCGAGCCCAACCGGCGAGAGCCCCGGGCGACGACGGTGTTCGTCCCATCGGTCCTGACCCGGCGGTCACTCGGCCAGGGTGGCGGAGGGGAGTACGGCCCTAGGCTCGATGCAAGCGGGTGACGGAGACGGCATGGCGGGACCAGCGACACGGCCGACGTTCCTCGAACGGGCCGTGGACCGGATCCCGTTCCTGGAGAAGGAGCTGTTCCTCCTGCGGCGCCTGGTGGCCCCGGGGGACGTCTGCATCGACGTCGGCGCCGCGGGGGGCGCCCACCTGCTGGTCATGGCCCGCCGCGTCGGTCCCCATGGCCGTGTCCTGGGTTTCGAACCCCGTCCCGGGTCGTTCCGGGCCCTGCAGCGGCTGGTCCGTCTTGCGGGCTACACGGACCGGGTGACGCTCGAGGCGGTGGCGCTGGCCGACGTCGAGGGTGCGCAGGAGCTGCGGGTGCCGGTGGTGCCCACCCGTGCGCACTTCCACGGTTCCGCGGACGACCCGGACGACACGGCGGCCTTCGCGACCCTGCCGCACCGGGAGATCCGGGTCCCCACCCGCACCCTGGACGGGGTGGTCGAGGCACACGGCCTCTCCCACGTCGACGTGGTCAAGTGCGACGTCGAGGGGGCGGAGCTGCTGGTGCTGGCGGGCGCGGACCGGGTCCTCGACCACTACCGCCCCGTGGTGATCCTCGAGGCCGACGACGAGCACCAGGCTCGAGAGGGTGCCACCGCCGACGAGGTGCTCACCTTCATGCGTGAACGCGGCTACCGCGCCCACCGCTACCGACGCGGGGCGCTCGAGGAGGTCGCGGGTGCCCAAGAGGACGAGGACGACTACGTCTTCGTGCCCCTCGAGCGGACCCCACGCACACCGGTCCGGCCGGCGAGCGCGATCTAGGTGTGCCGCTGGACCTGCTCTCTGGCCCCCTCGGCCACCTCGTCGGCGATGCCCACCACGGCGAGCGGGATGACCGCGCCCGACATGATCGCGAAGCGACCGAGGACCGGGACGAGGCCCTGCAGCAGGATCAGCGCCAGGATGTAGAGGCTGGCGCCCGCCACGGCGACGGCTCGACCACGACGGGAGTGCATGCTGGGCTCGTAGCGCAAGGTCAGCGCTGCGGCAGCACCGAAGCCGGCGACGAGGCCGGCGACGAGGTCGACGAGTGCCACCGGCAGCGTCACGAGCAGGAACAGGCCCATGGCCAGCACGCTCGCGCCCGGCGCGCGGGGATGTCCCGACGCGAACGCCAGGACGAGGAAGACGAACGGGGTCACGGCCAGGCCGAGCCAGAGCAGCCCCGCCAGCTCGGCGTCGCCCTCGACCAGCGAGGCGACGATCGGCCAGTAGGCGAACTGCAGCACGACGGTGGCCGCGGTGAGTGACACCCACCGCCGCTTGGGGGTGAGCGGGGCTGCGGAGGCCATCAGGTGCTCATCCCTTCACGGCCCCGGCGGTCAGACCACGGACGAAGTAGCGCTGCAGCGAGAAGAACACCACCATCGGCAGCATCATCGTGATGAACGCCGCTGCCGGCAGCACGTGCCGCATCTGCCCGAACTGCCCGGCCAACCCCGCCAACGCGACCGTCAGCACCCGCACGTCCTGGGTGCCACCCAGGAACACGAGCGCGACCAGCAGGTCGTTCCACACCCACAGGAACTGCAGGGTCGCGAACGCCGCCAGGGCGGGCACCGACAGCGGGATCACCAGCCGCGTGAAGACCTGGAAGTCGCTGGCGCCGTCGACCTTCGCGGACTCGATCACGGTCGAGGGCAGCGACCCGATGTAGTTGCGCAGGAGGTAGATCGCCAGGGGCAGACCGAAGCCGGTGTGGGCGAGCCAGATCGCCGGGAAGGTGCCGACGAGCTCCATCTGCGGGAACAGCGTGATACCCCACAGCTCCGCGCCCTGGGTGTACAGCCGCAGGACCGGGATCAGCGCCATGTGCAGGGGGATCACGATCAGGGCGACCACGGCGACGAACAGCAGGTTGCGGCCCTTGAACCGCATCCAGGTGAAGGCGTAGGCGGCAAAGGCGGCCACGGTGATCGGGATGACCGTGGAGGGGACGGTGACGGCGAGGCTGTTGAAGAAGGCGTTGCCGAAGCCCTGCCGGGTCAGGGCGACCTCGTAGTTGTTCAGCGTCCACTGGCCGAGCTCCAAGGGGTTGAGGAACGCGGTCCACCACCCCTCGGACTCGATGAACGTTCGCGTGCGGAACGACGAGATCAGCAGTCCGATCGTGGGGATCGACCACAGCACCACGATGAACAGCACGGCGAGCCGTAGCGGCCAGCGGCCGAAGATGCGGCGTCGTCCGCGGGACGGCCCGGGGCTCGGTGGTGCCTCGGGGGTCTCGGGTGGCACCGACTCGTCGGGTCGGATGTCGGTGGCCGAGCTCATCGGATCGCCTCCTCGGCACGGAACCGGCGGATGTTGACGATCATGATCGGGATGATCGCCAGGAACATGAAGACCGCGATCGCCGCCCCCCGGCCGTAATGGCCGCGGGCGAAGAACCACTGGACCATCCGCTCCGGGATGATCTCCGTGCCCGCGCGTCCGCCGGTCATGACGTACACGATGTCGAAGATCTTCAGGACGTTGATCGTGATCGCCGTCGTGATCACCACGATCGTGGTCATGATCGTGGGGATGATGACCCTGAAGAAGATCTGGAACTCGTTCGCGCCGTCGATCCGCGCGGCTTCGAGGATGTCGTCGGGGACGCCCTTGATCGCCGCCGACAGGATGACCATCGCGAACCCGGTCTGCATCCAGATCATCACGACCATGATGTAGAGGTTGTTCCACGGCTGGAACGACAGCCAGGCGATCGGGTCGTTGCCGAGCGCGGTCCAGATGCCGTTCAGCAGGCCGGTCTGGTTCCCGAAGGAGCGGAAGTCGTAGATGAGCGCCCAGACCACGCTGGCGCCCACGAACGAGACCGCCATCGGCAGGAAGATCAGCGACTTGGAGAAGGACTCCGCCCGGTGGAGACGGTCGGCGAGCACCGCGACCGCCAGGCCCACGGCCACGGCGCCGGTCGGTACGACCAGGATCCACACGAACGTGTTGCGGATCGAGCGCACCATGGCCGGGTCGCTGAACACGAACTGGTAGTTCTCCCAGCCCACCCACTCCACGGAGCGGGCGTCCTGGAAGCTGATCAGGATCGTGTAGATCGTCGGGTAGACGAGGAAGACGCCGAGCAGCAGCAGGGCCGGGCCCACGAATACCCACGGCCGGACCCGCAACTTCCACTGCTCGGAGAGCTGGTCGACGACGAAGTCCATGCCCCAGAACAGCACGAGGATGCCGGCCACGCCCACCAGCAGGGCAACGCCGACGACCACGGGCCGCGAGGCATCGGTGACGCGCAGCCACTCGAAGGTCCAGCCGAGCATCCCCAGTGTGGCGATCGGCACCAGCAGCGCGCCCAGGATCCTGGCGGGACCCTTTGAGCCCCGACTCCCGCGCGTCTTCTGCGGTGGTCGGTCCGGGCCGGCCGGCTCGGGGTCGATGGCCGCCGGAGGAGGTGGTGTGCTGCTCACGGTGTGGCTCTCCCTGTGGCCCGGCCGGTCCAGCATCCCCACCGGCGACGTACGTCCACGGTGCCGGGCCCCGGGGAGTCTTCGCTCCCCGTGCCAGGCCGGATGTGTCGAGGGGCGGCGCCGGTCGGCCCGCCCCTCGACTGGCCGGGAGGAGGCGCGTTCCGTCCCCTCCCGGCCATCATGGCACTAGTTGGGCCATGCTGCGTCGATCTGTTGCAGCACGGTGTCCAGGTCAGAGCCCTCCATCCATTCGTTCATGCCGTCCCAGAACGAGCCGGAGCCGACCGCTGCAGGCATCAGGTCCGAGGCGTCGAACCGGGCGGTGCCGGCCTCGAGCGCTTCGACGATCTGCTGCGAGGCTTCCTGCATCACCTCGTCGCGGTAGCAGTCCGGGCCGACCTCCAGGTGCGGCGAGATCCGCTGGACGGCATCGCCGGTGTCGGGGTCCTCCTGCGTCCCCATCGTGCACTGCGCCTCCTGGCCGGTGAAGCTCTCGACGAACGCCTGAACCTCGGGACGGTCGTCGTAGATCGCGGCCATCTCGCCGGCGATCAGCGCACCCTGCTGGTCGATCTCGGGGAACTGGAACCAGTCCACGTCAGTGCCGAGCTCGGTCCCGGATGGGAAGAAGCTGGTGACGAAGCTGGCCTGACGGTGCATCAGGGCCCCGTCGTCCGCGAACAGCGCGTCCGGCGCGTCGCGGAAGTCCAGGCCAGGGATTCCTGCGGTCTCGCCGACGATGAATTCCTCGTTGAAGGCGATCTCCGCGAAGAGCTCGGCGGCGCGCCGGACCTCGTCGGAGTCGAAGGGCAGCTCGCCCGCGACCCAGGCGTCGTACTGCTCGGGCTCCGCGGTGCGGAGCATGATGTCCTCCATCCAGTCGGTCGCCGGCCAGCCGGTGGCGGCGTCCGAGCCGGTGCCGATGACCCACGGCGTGTACCCGTCGGCGACCATCTGCTCGGAGAGCTCGATCATCTCGTCCCAGGTGTCGGGCGTCTCGTAGCCCTCCTCGTCGAAGACGGCGGCGTTGTACCAGACCATCGACTTGTAGTTGACGTTGGTCGGGATGCCGTAGTGCTGTCCGTCGTGCTCCCCGAGCGACAGCAGGTAGTCACCGAATTGGTCGCGGAGCTCGTCGATGTCGAAGCCCAGGTCCTCGAGCGAGACGAGGAATCCCTGTTCGGCGTGCTCGACGAGCGGGCCGGGCTGCGGGAACAGCGCCACATCGGGCGGGTTGCCGCCCTCGGCGCGGATCTGGATCTGTGACTCGAAGTCGTCGGAGCCCTCGTAGCCCGCGTTGGCGCCCGTGGGGTCGTTGAACGTCTCGTCGATGACGTTCTGGATCGCGGCTTCCTCGACGCTGGTGGGCGCGCCGAAGACCGAGACGGTGGCACCCTCGAGGTCGCCGTCGTCGTCGGCGGGCTCTTCGGCCGCCGGGTCCCCCTCGTCGATTGCCTCGACGTCGTCGCCGTTGTCGCCGCACGCGGCGAGCACCAGTGCCCCGGCGAGCATGCTCGCCACGACTTTTCTGTTGATTCGCATTCGAAACTCCTCGACCGCAGCCCCATTGGCCGGGTACCTCCACACCATGCCCGTGTCCGGAGGACTCGGAAAGGTCAAAGGTCACATTCGCCGGCTTCTCTACGACCGTGTTCGTAGGGGCGCGCGTTCTTGCGGTGAGAGCGCTCTCACCCCACGTGCCTCGGCCGGCGGAGGATCGCCGCGCGACAGCCCTACTCCGGACAGGTACTTCCAACCCCGAACCATCGCCGGCGGGTCCCCTAAGGTGGCGTTCTACCGTCAACCGAGCGACGAATGGGAGTACAACCATGGGTCAGAAGATGACGTTCGACGAACTGCGCGAGGCCAAGGACCTCGACCTCGGGCACGGGGAGTGGCTCGAGGTCACCCAGGAGATGATCAACACCTTCGCTGACGCCACCGGCGACCACCAGTGGATCCACGTCGACCCGGAGCGTGCCGCCGAGGGACCCTTCGGCCAGACCATCGCGCACGGCTATCTCACGATCTCGTTGCTGCCCCGCCTGATGGCGGGTCTGGTCGGGGTCAAGGCCAGCATGGGCGTCAACTACGGCTCCGACAAGCTGCGTCTGACCGCGCCGGTGCCGGCCGGAAGCCGGGTGCGCGCCCACGGCAAGCTGCTCGACACCCAGGAGAAGGGTGGCGGCATCCTCTACCGGGTCGAGGTCGAGGTCGAGGTCGAGGGCGGCGACCGACCGGCCCTGGTGGGCACCGTGCTCTCACTGGTCTTCCCCTAGGCCCCGGATCCGGATTCGTGGCGGCCCGGTCGGCGCCGGGCCGCGGGAGGCATCCACATGGCGACGCTGTCGATCTCGCGCTGCATCACGGAACTCGCACGGCGTGACCCGGACCGGGCCGCGGTCACCGACCACCAGGGCACGCTGAGCCGGGCGGAACTCGACCGGCGGACCAACCGTCTCGCCCGTGCCTACGCCGACCTCGGGGTCGACCGGGGTGACATGGTCACCATCGCCCTGCCCAACGGGTGCGGTTTCTACGAGGCGGCGATCGCCGCCTGGAAGCTCGGTGCGACCCCGCAACCGATCTCCGCCCGCCTTCCCGAGTCGGAGCGGGACGCGGTCCTCGAGCTGGCCGACCCGGCCCTGGTGGTCGGTGCCGAGGTCGAGGGGCGCACCTGCCTGCCCGCCGACTTCGAGCCGGACCCGGCACTCGACGACGGGGAACTGCCCGACGTCACGGCCCCGGAGTGGAAGGCGCCCACCTCGGGCGGCTCCACCGGCCGTCCGAAGCTGATCGTGTCCCGCGAGCCGGGCGCGTTCGATCCGGACGAGGCCGGGATGATGCTGATGCAGGGCGACGACGTGCAGCTTGTGCCCGGCCCGCTGTACCACAACGGCCCGTTCATCTTCTCGTTCCGGGGCCTGTTCACGGGTCACCAT
>SLRZ01000190.1 GCA_007130695.1 Nitriliruptoraceae bacterium | reverse complement strand
TCACCGTGGGTGGCCCAACGGGTGTGGCCGACACCGGCGTGCCCCTTCAGTTCCGCGGCGGGCAGCGCGTCGGTGAGGTTGTCGAGCTTGCCGGCGCGCTTGACGATCCGCAGGTCACGGCCGGTCTGCATCACCACCCCGGCCGAGTCGTAGCCCCGGTACTCGAGGCGCTGCAGACCCGCGACGATGCCCTCGAGGGCATCGTCGCGGCCGGTGATTCCGATGATGCCGCACATGCGTCGACCGGCTCCTTGAACGCCCTGGTCCTACTGGTCACGCCGGAGCCTATCCCGCCGCCGACCCGCCGCGGTGGGGCCGGATGCCGTCGCCCGGCCACCCGGACCGTGCTCCCGGGCCGCCGGCGGGCCCGGCTGCGACGCCGACCCCGCAGACCTGATCGCCCCACGTCACATGCTGCCCGGCTGCGACGCTAGCCCTGCAGACCCGACCATCCTGCGTTACAGCCTGCCGCCGGCGCGCGGGGCTGCGACACCAGCCCTGCAGACCCGACCACCCCACGTCACCGCAGCGCCGGCCGAGTCTGAGGCCGGCCCTGCGCCGTCACCCGGCTCAGGCCGGAGGGGTGCCGAAGGTCTCGAGGATCGCGAACAGGTTCTCCGCGGCCCGCTGCCCGGAGACGCCGTACCAGGCACCACCGAGGATGAGGTGGTCGACATGCCGCTCGAGGCGGTCGATGCCGTCCCTGACCTCGTCGGGAGTCCCCGCCACCGCGTAGCGCTCGACGGCCTCGTCGGGCACCGCGTCCACCAGCGCGTCGAGGTCGCGGTCGGTCTCCTTCCACACCGCGCGCAGCCGGTCGGTCAGTTCCTCGTCGCCGTAGGAGGCGAAGACGGCCCGGTAGTTCGGCGTCGTGCCGTAGAAGGCGATCTGCTGCTTGGCCTCCCGGATCGCGACGTCACGGTCGTCGGCGATGCACAGGATCACGCCCTGGCAGACGCGGAAGTCCTCCCGGGACCGCCCCGCCTCCGTGAGGGCCTCCTGCACGCGCGGCAGCACGTCGTCGGTCAGGTAGCGCTCGGAGGTGAAGGGGTGGCCGAGGATGCCGTCGGCGTAGCGCGCCGCGGCCCGCGTCATCAGCGGGCCGACCGCGGCCACGTAGACGCGGGGCAGGGCACGGTCGTGGGCACGCCCCCGACCCGTGAGCCCGGGACGCAGCACCTTGTAGATGTCGCCGTCGAAGGTGACGTCCTCGCCGCGCTCCATCCGCCAGACGGCCTGCATGGCCTGCACGTACTCGGCCATCCGTTTGGCCGGCTGGTCGAAGTCGGACGAGAAGCGCTCCTCGATGATGCGCCGCACCTGGCTGCCGAGCCCGATCACGAACCGCTCGCCCGACAGGTCGTTGAGGTCCCAGGTGCTCATCGCCGTGATCGTGGGCGAGCGCGGGAACGCCAGCGTAATGTTGGTGCCGACGTCGATCCGCTCCGTGGCCTGCAGCGCCACCGAGGCCTGGATGATGGAGTCCTGACCCGTCTCCGCCACCCAGACGGCCGAGAACCCGCGCTCCTCCGCCGCCCGCGCCAGATCGGGCAGGAAGGCGTAGGGCCCTCCGATGACCATGCCTCGCGTCGCCACCGTGCTCCCCTTGTCCGCTCGCCGGGGCACGACGCTACACGACGTGCCCTACACGGTGAGGTGGTCGCGCACCGCGTCCGCGATGCGGTCCACCGCACCCTGGGCGTCCTGTTGGGTCGGCGCCTCCGCCATCACCCGAATGACCGGTTCGGTCCCCGATGGACGCAACAGGACACGCCCGTCGTCGCCGAGGCGTTCCTCCTCGCCGTGCACGACCTCCCAGACCGCTGCGGCGTCCGGCAGTCCGCCGCGGTCGACCCCCTCGACGTTGACCAGCACCTGCGGCAGCCGGGTCATGACGGTCGCCAGTTCCTTCAGCGACGCGCCGGTGGAGCGCACGATCGACAGCAGCCGCACGGCCGAGAGGATGCCGTCGCCGGTGGTGGCGTGGTCGAGGCTGATCAGGTGACCCGAGGGCTCACCACCGAGGTTGAGGCCGTGTTCTCGCATGGCCTCGAGGACGTAGCGGTCACCGACCTTGGTCTGGACGACGTCGATGCCCAGGGCGCTCATCGCGTGCTTGAAGCCGAGGTTGGTCATCACGGTGGTGGCCACCGCGTCCCCCTCCAGGGTGCCGTGGTGGTGCATCTCGCGGGCGAGCACGGCGAGGATCGCGTCACCGTCCACCTCGCCGCCCTCGTGGGTCGCGGCGATGAGCCGGTCCGCGTCCCCGTCGTGGGAGATACCGGCGTCGGCGTTGTGCTCGAGCACGGCGCGGCAGATCTCGTCCGGGTAGGTGGAACCCGCCTGTTCGTTGATGTTGGAGCCGTCGGGCCGGCAGTGGATCTCGATCACCTCGGCGCCGAGCTGCCGGTAGACCTGCGGGGCCACGCTCGAAGCCGCGCCGTTGGCCCCGTCGACCACGACCCGCAGACCGGTGAGGTCGACGTCGACGATGCCGGAGAGGTGTTCGATGTAGCGGGCCACGGCCGCGGGGTCGCGTAGGCGCCGACCGATGTCGGTCCCCCGGGGACGACGCCCCGAGTCGTGCTCCACGACCTGCTCGAGGCGGTCCTCCTCGTCGTCGGAGAGCTTGTAGCCGTCGGGGCCGAAGAACTTGATGCCGTTGTCGCCGACGGGGTTGTGCGAGGCGCTGATCATCGCCCCCGCAGCCGCCGAGGAGTGGTTGGTCAGGTGGGCCACCGCGGGGGTGGGCAGGACGCCGACGGAGATCGCGTCGCCACCCGCGGACGTGATGCCCGCGGTCAGCGCCGCGTCCAGCATCTCCCCCGACCAGCGGGGGTCGCGGCCGATCAGCACCGAGGGGCGCCGGTCGCCCTCCTCGGTCAGCACCGTCACCAGGGCCCGGCCGAGCGCCAGCGCCAGCTCGGGCGTGAGGTCCTCGTTGGCGCGACCACGGATGCCGTCGGTGCCGAAGATCCGTCCCACGTGCAACTCCTGTCCAGTTCGCGCGAGCCTATGCCCGCGACCGGGGCGACGTGACCTGCGGGCCCCACCCACCGCCGGTCGGGCACAGCGCGTCGGGATGCTAATCCGCGGCACGGTCCCGGAGACCGGTCGGCCACTGCCGGTCGGTCCCAACCACCGACGGCCCCACGCGTCGACGCCGCCCCGGGAAGAGGGACGGCGTCGAGGTACAGCGGGGTCGTGCTACCGCTTGGAGAACTGCGGGGCGCGACGGGCCTTCTTGAGGCCGTACTTCTTGCGCTCCACCTTGCGGGCGTCGCGGGTGAGCAGCCCGGCCTTCTTCAGCGGGTCACGCCACTCCGGAGTGTCCTCCGCCAGTGCACGCGAGATCGCGTGGCGCAGCGCGCCGGCCTGGCCGGTGGTGCCGCCGCCGTGGATACGGGCGGTGACGTCCCACTGCCCTTCCTGCTCGAGCACACCGAAGGGCTCGTTGACCTGGGCGCGCAGCTTCTCGGTACCGAAGTACTCGTCGAGCGGGCGTCCGTTGAGGACGATCTGTCCCGAGCCACGGGTGACGCGCGCACGCGCGACCGAGCTCTTGCGCCGTCCGGTGAAGATCTTTTCCGCCATGTTGGAGAACTCTCTAGACGTGATCGGGCAGCGGCTGGGGCTGCTGCGCGGCGTGGGGGTGGTCCGGGCCGGCGTAGACCTTGAGCTTGGAGCTCATCGCCCTGCCGAGCTTGGAGGAGGGCAGCATGCCCTTGACGGCACGCTCGACGATCTCGGTCGGCTTCTTCTCGAGCATCGTGAGGAACGGCACGGACTTGATGCCGCCCGGGTAGCCGGAGTGCCGGTGGTAGAGCTTCTGGGCGGCACGGTCACCCTGGACCTCGATCTTGTCGGCGTTGACCACGATCACGTAGTCGCCGACGTCGAGGTTGGGGGTGTAGATCGGCTTGTGCTTCCCGCGCAGCACGGTGGCGATGCGGGTCGCCAGACGTCCGAGGGTCTGCCCCTCGGCGTCCACGACGTACCACTCGCGCGAGATGTCCTTCGCGCTGGGGCTGTAGGTCTTCATGATGGCGTATCCCTTGCGTGGCCTCGTCGTGCGTGTCCGACCGTGTCTCAGCCGCCTGGCCTCGTGCGAGGGCTGCGACGCAGTCTGGTCGCCGGCGGTGGGACCGTGGAGAGTGTCGCCCACCCGAGCCACGTCCTGGTGCGCTGGGGCCGGACACGTAAACGGCGGTCCACGTGGGACCGCTGATTGGAGAGCGTACCGGCCCCGACGAGGAGTGGTCAACCGGCCCGCCCGCCCGGCGCTCGGCGGCGGAGACATCGCGCCGGTTCACGTCCCGGTCCGGGCCTCGATGGGCGGCGCGGACGGCCAGCGCCGGCCGTAGGAGACCCGTTCGAGGACCAGCCCGTGGGGCGGGGCGACGCGGGCGGCGACCGAACGGTCCCGGGCGCCCAGGACCTGCCCGAGCCAGGCCGGCTCCCGACGCCCGTCCCCGACCTCCACGAGACACCCCACGATCGAGCGGACCTGCTGGTGGCAGAACGCGGGGCCGGACAGGCCCACCTCCACCACCCCACCGCGCCGGGCCACGGTCACCCGGTCCAGCCGGCGCACGGTGGTCCGTCCAGGCGCCCGCCGGCAGAACGAGGCGAAGTCGTGTTCGCCGAGCAGGTGGGCCGCGGCGCTGCGCATGTGCGGCACGGAGAGGGGGGTGGCCACGTGCCAGTGCTCGTGCCGGTCGAGCGGCGCGATCCTGGGCGCGTCGACGAGGCGGTAGCGGTAGGACCGGGCGGTCGCCGAGAAGCGGGCGTCGAAGTCCGCCGGCACGCGGCGCACACGCCAGACGGTGACGGCCCGCCCGACGAGGTGGTCCAGCCGGTCGGTGAGCCCGGCGAGGTCGGACAGCGCCCGTTCGGTGCGCTCCACCCCCGGCTCGAGGTCGAGGTGGACGACCTGGGCGAGGGCGTGCACACCCCGGTCGGTGCGGCCGGCGCAGGTGGTGGCCACCTCCTGGCCCACGACGCGTGACAGGGCACCCTCGAGGGTGCCCTGCACGGTGTGCTGATCCGGCTGTCGCGCGAAACCCGCGAACGGCGACCCGTCGTAGGCGAGGTCGATGCGCAGTCGGACGACGTCCGTCATGTACCTACGAGCCCTTGGACTCGTCCTCGTCGGACTCCTCGTCGGTCTCGATGAGCGCTTCCTCGGCCTCGTCGGCAGTGGTGCCCGCATCGGCCGCGGCGGTGGACGCCTCGTCGGCGTCCTCCGGGGAGTCCGCGCTGGAGGGCGAGTCCGGGCTCGACGGGGAGTCGGGACTGGACGGCGAGTCGGGACTGGCGTCCGCCTCGTCGTCGACGTCCGTGGCGAGGTCGTCGAGCAGCGCCGTGCCGACGCCCGCCTCGGGCTCCGGCTGGCGACGACGGCGACGGCCGAACAGCCCGCGGTTGCGGCTGGCCTTCGCGTCCTCGATCACCTCGTCGCCGGTCTCGCCGCCCTGCTCGACCAGTTCGATGATCGCCATGGGTGCGTTGTCACCCGGACGGGGACCGAGCTTCAGGATCCGGGTGTAGCCACCGTTGCGGTCCGCGAACCGGGGGGCCACGTCCTCGAAGAGGTAGGCCACCACGTCACGGTCACGGAGCTTGCTCAGCACCTGACGACGCGCGTGGAGGTCACCCTGCTTCGCCTTGGTGATCAGGCGTTCCGCGTACGGACGCAGGGTCTTGGCCTTCGTCTCCGTGGTCTTGATGCGACCGTGACGGAACAGGTCGCTCGCGAGATTGGCGAGCAACAGCTTCTGGTGCGCCGGACCGGCGCCGAGCCGGGGACCGCGCTTGGGGGACGGCATCGGGTCGAACCTTCCTTGATGGGACGCCCCCGTCGGGCTGACGGTGCGTCGTTCACGTTTGGCATCTGTGAGCGTTGGCGCGCCCGGGGTCCGGACGGCGGCCGCGGGCCGGGACTACTCCTTGAGGGCGATCCCGAGCTCGACGAGCTTGTCCTTGACCTCGTCCACCGACTTGGAGCCGAAGTTGCGGATCTCGAGCAGGTCCTGCTCGGTCTTGTTCCGCAGTTCGCCGACGGTGGCGACGCCCTCGCGCTTGAGGCAGTTGTAGGAGCGCACCGACAGGTCGAGGTCCTCGATGGGCATCTGCTCGACGGGGTCCGCGCTGCCGATCCCGGCCAGCGCCTCCTCCGGGGAGACCACGATTCCGCCGGGGCCGGAAGCGTCGTACTCGGCGAACTGCTCGAACAGGCCCTTGAGGGTCTCGCCGGACGAGGCCAGCGCCTGCGCGGGGGAGATCGAACCGTCGGTCTCGACGTCGATGATCAGCTTGTCGTAGTTGGTCATCTGCTCGACACGGGTGGACTCCACCCGGTAGGAGACCCGACGCACCGGGCTGAAGACCGAGTCCACGGCGATGACGCCGATGGCGTCGCCCTGGCGCTTGTTCTCGTCGGCCGTGGCGTAGCCGCGGCCGCGCTCGACGGTCAGGTACATCTCGAGGTGACCGTTGGCGTTCAGCGTCGCGATGTGGAGGTCCTCGTTGACGACCTCGACCTGGGAGGGCGCGAAGATGTTCTCCGCGGTCAGCACGCCGGGACCGTCACCACCGAGGAAGATCTCGATCTGCTCGTCGGAGTCGGAGCGGACCACGAGGTCCTTGATGTTGAGGATGATGTCGGTGACATCCTCCTTGACGCCCTCGATGGCCGAGAACTCGTGCAGCACGGAGCCGCCCTCGGGGCCGGCCGCCTGCGCGGAGGTGAAGCGGATCCGGGTCACGGCGGCGCCGGGCACCGAGCTCAGCAGCGTGCGCCGCAGCGAGTTGCCGATCGTGTAGCCGAAGCCCGGGTCGAGGGGGTCGATCGTGAAACGCGACCGGGACCCCTCGACGACGATCTCCTCGTCGAGACGCGGTCGGTAGGCGATGAACGGCGAACCGGAGGCGGTCTCCCCCAGGTTGATGACGCCGTCCTCGTCGTAGAAGCCGAAATCGGACATCGAGTCTTGCTCCTCGTTTTTTGTTCGGCGGGGACGTCCCCCCGCCACGCGGTGCCCTCGTTCCCGGGGCCATCGGCATCGCGCTCGTCCCACCACGTCCCGATTTCCCGGGTCGGGCCGTGGACCACCGACGGGCGCCGGTGGCGTTGGGTGTGGTGTTGTCGCTGGCGACCGCCGCGGTAGGGCCGGCGATCGGTCCGTCGTGGGGCGTTCGCACCTTGCGGCGACGCCCACCGACTCACTTCGAGTAGAGCTCGACGATCATCTGTTCCTGCACCGGCGCGTCGATCTGGGTGCGCATGGGGCGGTCGATGACCGTGATCTTGAAGGCGTCCGCGTCGGTCTGCAGCCACCCCGGCACCTCGCGGCTGCCGAAGACCTCCAGCGAGCCGAGGATGGCCTGCGACTCGCGGTTGCGCTGCTTGATCTCGATCACGTCACCGGGCCGGACCCGGTAGGAGGGCACGTTGGTGGTGCGGCCGTTGACCAGGATGTGGCGGTGGCTGACCATCTGACGCGCCTCGGCGCGGCTGCGGGCGAACCCGCCGCGGTAGACCACGTTGTCCAGCCGCAGTTCGAGCAGGATGAGCAGGTTCGCACCGGTGAGGCCCTCCTTGCGGGTGGCCTCTTCGTAGTAGCGGCGGAACTGCTTCTCGAGCACGCCGTAGAAGTACCGCGCCTTCTGCTTCTCACGGAGCTGCAGGAGGTACTCGGACTCCTTGATGCGGCCGCGGCCGTGCTCACCCGGCGGGTACGGGCGCTTGTCGAAGTTCTTGTCGTTGCCCTTGAGGTCGACGCCGAAGCGGCGCGACTTCTTGGTCATGGGGCCGGTGTATCGAGCCATGCGTCTGGGTTCCTTCCTCGGTCACCCTGTTGGGGGTGCCACGGGAACGCCCACGGTTCGGGACGCTCCTCCCCGTCGCCTCGCGACGGAGGTACGGATGGGGGCCGGTGCCGCCACCCGTCGGGTGCGGCGCCGGGTGGTGCCGTTGCAGCGTGTCAGGTACGACGACGCTTGGGGGGACGGCAGCCGTTGTGGGGGACCGGGGTGATGTCCTTGATGGACAGCACCTCGATGCCCGCGGCGGCCAGGGTCCGGATCGCGGTCTCACGACCGGCGCCGGGGCCCTTGCACAGCACGTCGACCTTGCGCACACCGTTGTCGATCGCGACCTTCGTGGCCTGTTCGGCCGCGACCTGGGCGGCGAACGGCGTCGACTTGCGCGAGCCCTTGAACCCGGCGTTGCCGCCGGAGGCCCACCCGAGGACGTTGCCCTGGAGGTCGGTGAAGGTGATCACGGTGTTGTTGAACGTCGCCTTGATGTGCACGCGGGCGTGCATGACGTTCTTGCGCTCGCGCTTGCGGCTGCGCTGCTTCTTCTGCGTCGCCATGGAAGTCTCCTACGGCCTGGTGTCAGCCCTTGCGGGTCGGCTTGCGGATACCACCGACCACGCGCTTGGGGCCCTTGCGGGTGCGCGCGTTGGTGTGGGTGCGCTGCCCGCGGACGGGTAGACCGATGCGGTGGCGTACGCCCTGGTACGACCCGATCTCGATCTTGCGCTTGATGTTGTTCGCCACCTCGCGGCGGAGGTCACCCTCGACGCGGTAGGCGTTCTCGATGTGCTGGCGCAGCTTGACGACGTCCTCGTCCTGCAGATCGCGCACACGAGTGCTCGGATCGACCTCGGACGCGGCGAGGGCCTCCTCGGCCCGCGAGCGTCCGACGCCGTAGATGTAGGTGAGGCCGACCACGACCCGCTTCTCGCGGGGGAGATCGACGCCTGCGATTCT
>SLRZ01000225.1 GCA_007130695.1 Nitriliruptoraceae bacterium | reverse complement strand
TCGAGATCGCGCTCGAGCTCACTCGAGGACTGCGCGAGCGCCTGGAACGGCGTGAGCAGCATCGCGGCGACGGCCGCGGCGAGCAGGACGCGGTGGCGCACAGAACCTCCAGGCCGAAGACAGCACAAAAACAACGACAGTTGACGATGGGATACCCAGTTAACATGACTCCCCGTCCCCACTCAAGGAACGATGCGAGCCACGCCGGGAGTTCCCACCCACCGATATCGGTGCCGTGGCACCCGTGCTTGAGCGCATTGCGGCCTGCGCCCGCCGCCACCGGCGGTCGGACGTCCTGATCGCCCCACGAGGGGTCGTCTGCGAGGAATCAGCTCAGGGTCACGACCCCGCCGTCGACGGGGACCACCGCCCCGGTGACGTAGGCGCCCGCCCGGCTGCACAGCCAGATCACGGTGCCGGCGATGTCCTCGGGGCTGCCCACGCGACCCCGCGGGATGTTGCGACCGACCGGCACCTCGCCCTCCTCGGCCCCCTCGAACATGAAGGCGGTCATCTTCGAGGGGAACAGGCCCGGCGCGATGGCGTTGACCGTGATGTGGTCGGACGCGAGCCGCCACCCGAGCTGCCGGGTGAGGTGGTGCACCGCCGCCTTGGACGCGGGGTAGGCGTAGTGCTCGACATGGGAGGTGTGTAGTCCGTCGACCGAGCCGATGTTGACCACCCGGGCCGGGTCCGCCTCGTCCCCGGCCGCACGGAGCCGGCCGAGCAGCGCCTGGGTGAGCAGGAAGACGCCACGGACATTGACGTCCATGACCTTGTTCCACCCGTCGAGGGGATACTCGTCGAGCGGGGCGCCCCAGGTCGCGCCCGCGTTGTTGATCAGGATGTCGAGCTGCTCCTCGCGCTCCCCGATCTCGTCGGCCAGGCGCTGACACTCCTCCGGGCGCGAGAGGTCGGCCGGCAGGGCGATCGCCTCGCCGCCCGCCGCGGTGAGTTCGTCGGCCAGCTCCTGGCAGGCGTCGGCCTTGCGCGAGGAGATGTAGACCCGGGCGCCGGCGGCGACCAGGCCCCGGGAGATCATCTCCCCGATCCCGCGCGACCCGCCGGTGACGAGCGCGACCTTGCCCTGTACGGAGAACAGGTTCGAGACATCCACGTGAAAGCTCCCGGTTGAGGCGACGGGTGGACCGTAGCCGCCACACGGGACCGGTCAGGAAGCCGAGGCCCGGTACTTGGCCCGCTCCCCCGACCCGGTCCGCATGACCGTGCCGGCGGCGAACAGCCGGTCGAGCTCCTCGCGGACCTCGTCGGGGTCACGACCCAGCGCGTCCGCCAGCGAGCCGGGTGTGGCCACCCGTTGGCCCCGCAGCTCCGCGAGCAGCAGCTCCTCGTCGGCCGCGTCCGCGCCCTCGCCCGCCGCCAGGCGCCAGGCGGTGGCGGCCGCCCGGTCGATGAGGTGTTCGAGGCCCCGGGTGTCCTCGACGCCGGGGGGCTCACCGAGCTGGCGGAACAGCGCGGAGGGGTCCTCGACCGGGGCAGGGTGCAGCTCCACGTCCTCCAGCTCACCCCGGGCGGCGTACAGCCCGCCGTCGAGATCGAGGTCCGAGCCGACGGGCGCCGCGGGCTCGTCGCCGCGTTGCGCCCGCAGGGCCGAGAGCAGCTTCGCCTCGTCACGTCCACGCAAACGCAGCAGGGCGAACACGTCCCGGTCGAACAGGGTCGCGGCAGCCGTCCACAACGCGATCGAGTGACGGCACGGGCGCATCCGTTCCCGGCAGGGACAGTGCGCCTCGACGTCGCCGAGGGCGGGGACGAGCCCGACCCCGGCCTCGGCGAGGACCTCGTGTGCCTCCTCCGGCAGGTCACCCTCCAGCAGTGCCGCGGTGAACCGCAGTTCGGCGGCCAGCGCGGTGATGGCGCGTCCCCACGCCGCGTCTCCCGCCTCCGGCCAGCGCAGCTCCACCCGCTTCGGTCGCGGCTGTTCGTCGACCACGACCCCGGTGATGCTCCCCCGCTCGATGGTGACCCGCTCGACCCCGGCGCGGCGCGCCAGCGCCTGCCCGCGCTGCACCTGCCGGGCCAGCGCGGGCCCGCTCTCCTCGATCACCTCGAGCCAGCGCACGCTCCACCAGGTGCGACCGGATTCCACGCTCGCCCGGCTCATGCGCGACCGCCCGGTAGCGACGTCAGCGTGGGCCGGCCCGGGGCCGGCTCGACGTCCTCGTCGTCGTCGGACAGGTCCGCCGTCGACAGCGCCACGAGGTCCCGGATCTCCTCGTCGCCCAGTTCCGTGATCCAGGTCTCGCCGGAGGAGACCACGGTGTCGGCCAGGGCACGCTTGCGGTCGAGCAGTTCGGAGATGCGCTCCTCGATGGTGCCGGCCGTCACGAGCGTGTGGACGGTCACCGCGCGCGTCTGCCCGATCCGGTGCGCCCGGTCGGTGGCCTGGTCCTCCACCGCGGGGTTCCACCACCGGTCGTAGTGCATCACGTGGGTCGCACGGGTGAGGTTCAGGCCCGTCCCGCCGGCACGGAGCGAGACCAGCAGGATCGGCGGTGCCGTGGGGTCCTCCTGGAAGCGCTCGACCATGGCGTCACGGGAGGCCATCGGCACACCGCCGTGCAGGAAGGGGACCTCGGGGAGACCGAGCTCGGAGGTGAGGTGTCGCACCAGTCGGTTGCCCATCTCCCGGAACTGGGTGAACAGCAGGGCGCGGTCACCCGAGTCCACCACCTCCCCCATGATCTCGGTCGCCCGCGCGAGCTTGCCGGAACGGGCGTCGAGGCGGCCGTCGTCGCCGAGGTACTGCGAGGGGTGGTTGCAGATCTGCTTCAGCGCGGTGATCAGCGCCAGGATCCGCCCCCGCCGCTCGAATGCGCCGTTGCCGAGTCCGGCACCGGAGAAGGCCTCGTCGATGGCTGCCTGATAGAGGCTCGCCTGCTCGCGGGTCAGTGTGCACGCCACCCGGATCTCCTGCTTGGGCGGCAGGTCGACCGAGACGCCCGGGTCGGACTTCAGGCGGCGCAGCACGAACGGGGCGACCAGTCGCCGTAGGCGGCCGGCCGCGCCCTCGTCGTGCCAACGCTCGATCGGGGCGGCGAAGCGCTCGTTGAAGGTGCGTTGGGGTCCGAGTAGCCCGGGGTTGGTGACGTCCACGATCGCCCACAGTTCGGAGAGTCGGTTCTCGATCGGCGTCCCCGTCATGGCGATGCGGCTGCGGGCCGGGAGCGACCGCGCGGCGCGGGCCCCCTTCGACGAGGGGTTCTTGATCTGCTGTGCCTCGTCGAAGACGACCACGTCCCAGTCGATGTCCTCGAGCATCCCGATGTCCCGGCGCAGCAGCGCGTAGCTCGTCACCGTGACGTGGCCCGGCCGGAAGGCGCGCCGGCTCGCCGGCCGCTCGGGACCGTGGTGGCGGATGACGGGCAGCCCCGGCGCGAAACGAGCGAGTTCGCGCTCCCAGTTCCCGACCACGGAGGTCGGACAGACCACCAGGTGGGGACGGTCCTGCCCCCGTGAGGTCAGCAGCGCGATCGCCATGAGCGTCTTGCCGAGCCCCATCTGGTCGGCGAGCACGCCGCCCATGCCGAGCTCCGTGAGGCGCTGCATCCACGCCACGCCACGGCGCTGGTAGGCCCGCAGTTCGCCCTCGATGCCGACGATCTCGGCCTCTCCGGGCTCGTCGGCGTCGCGCAGTCGCTCGATGACCTCACCGAACCCACCGTCGGCCACGGTCTCGATCCAGCCCAGTTCCGGCACGTGGTGCTGTCCGGACAGGGCGGCCGCCAGGGCCTCGGTCAGCTCCAGGCTCGCCCGGTCACCGGCGAGTTCGCGCATCCGGTCGACCTCGTCGTGGTCGACCCGCACCCAGGTGCCCCGCCACCGCACCAGCGGCTGCTTCAAGGCGACGATCTCGGCGAACTCCTCCTCGTCGATGGTCTCTTCGCCGAGGGCGATCTCGTAGCGCAGGTCGGTGAGCGACGACAGACCCATCGGCCCGGCACCCTCGACCCGTGGCGCGGTCGGGGTCGACTGGCCGACCCGCACGCGCAGGCGGAGGCGGCGGGCGGAGGAGGCCCGCAGCTCCGGCGGAACGCGCACCATGATGCCCGCCGCCGCGAGTGCGTCGGTGCCCTCGCCCAGCAGCGTGGCGACCTCCTCGGAGGTGAGGTCGAGCCCCTCCGGCCGGGTCTCCGACAGGCTGCGGTCGATGGGCGGGAACAGGCGCGCGGCCCTCGCGAGCCCCCGCACGAGGAGCTCCTCCGGGCTGCTCACCGGATGGCCGGCCAGCTCGATCGGCGATCCGCCCCGGTCCCAGACCGCGGCCGCGTCCACCTCGGTGGGAGCGCCCTCGGGCGCCAGGTCGGGGTCCGTGGCCTGCAACAGGTAGGTCAACCGCCAGGTGCCCTCCACCGCGGCGAGACGGCCGGGCAGGTCGTCACTGCCGTCGTCGGCCACGAGCGGCGCCTCGAGACGGACCCCGAGGCGGGCGGTGGTCCGACGGTCGCGACCGTCCAACGGTGCGGCCCACGCCTCCATCTCGGCGGCCAGGTCCTCGGCGGGCACGCGCAGATGCTCGACCGTGGGATCGCTGCCGGCCAGCGCGTCGGCCCACATCTCGGGGAACGGGCGACGGGGGCCGCGCCGTCGGGGATCGAGCTCCGGCCGGCGGCCCTCCCGTGCGCAGGCGTCGGCCACGGCGTCCACGAAGGCCAGCACCAGGTCCTCGGCCGGCCACACCTCGCCGTCGCCGCGACGCAGGGCGTGCGCGGCCACGGGCATCGCCTGCGCGAGGCGGGCGATCCGCGGCTCGCTCGGTGCCGCGACCCGCCAGTGGGCCCGGCCCGTACCGGGCGTGTCCGTGGTCCGGAAGGCGGGCAGCAGACGGCCCGCCGCGACGAGCTCCAGGGCGAGCTTGGCGGCCACGCTCCAGGCGAGCACCGCGTCCGACGGCCGACGCCAGGCGGGCCAGTCGCTGCCGGGCGCCATGGCCGCCAGGCGGCGGACGGCCGGCAGGACCGGGATCAGCCGGGCCGGGACGTCGGCGACCTCCAGGCCACCCTCGTGCAACTCGATGGTCGGGAGGGTGCCGGCGTCACCGCTCGGCAGGTCGAGTTCGGTCGCGGCATCCGCGAGGCCGTCCTCGTCGAGGCCCGGCTCCCACAACGCGAACCGCCCTCCCGCCGGGACGAGGTCACCGGGGAGGAACGTCAACTGCGCGGATCGGGTCACGACCCTCCTGGTCGCTCGGGAGCCCTCCAGCGTAGACGTTCCCGGCAGACCCCCCGTCCGACCGGCCCGGCACGACCCGACCAGTCGCCGCGTGCGGCCCACCCCACGTCGCCACGGGGCGTCCGGTGGGCCCCGTGGCGGTCGGTCCACGACCCACCGCGTGCGGCACTCGCCCGCCGCAGCGCGCACACGCGATGGGGGGCGCGATCCCGGGCGGGACGTGTCATGATCGGGGTGCAGAGCCCGCGATGAGCGCGCGATGCGCCGAACCAACGAACCCCGGCCGTCGGGAACCTCGCCGGGAGTTCGGTCCGGACGCGAAGTCACCGGACGGCGGCGCCTCGCCGGACCCGCGTCGGACAGCGCCGACCCGGGGAGCGCCCGCGGGCTCTGCGTCTTCTCGGCCACCGCACGCCGGCACCGTGCCGTGTCCGTGGATCGGTGGACGCCGTCGTGGACCGGTGTCCCGGGCGGTGTTCGCACCCGACCGCCCGCGCGGGAAGCTGTCCGGGCCCGTCGGGCGTTGTCCCGGGCCCGGCCCGTCAGCGAACGAGCGAATTCCCCACGCAGGTGACCGAAGGGTCACGGGTATCCCCCGACCATGTCACTCGTTGCTACGAACATGGGATACCGCAGACCGGACGAGGCCACGAACCCCACCCAGGAGGTGACGCCGTGAGCCAGACACCCCACGACACCGCCGAACAGGGCCGACGCACACGCGACGACTCCGACCCGCACGCGACGATCGCCTGGCTCGAGGAGGAGTTCCCCGGCTGGCAGGTCACGATCGACGAGACGGCGACCTGGGAGGGGGAACTGCGCTCACTGTGGATCGCCACCCGTGACGGCCACCACCCCCAGGCGGAATTGACACCCGCCAAGCTCCACACCCGCCTCGACGAGTACCTTGCGCGCGAGGAGCGTCGGCGAGCGCTGTCCAACTGACCCACCCCACGAGGGGGGTCCGCGACGGCGGCGTCCACGGGCGCCGCCGCGCGTGTGTTCCCGACACCGTCAACCCGCCCGACGCCGTCGGTCCATCCGACCCGGCCCCTTCGACCGCCCACGAGACCCGCTGACGTGCCGAACCTCCTCGATCTCCTGTTGCTGCTCGTCGGCGTCGTCGCGGTCGCCGGCGGACTGCGTGCCGGCTTCGTCGCCCGCGCGGCCTCCTGGCTCGGGATCGGTGTCGGTCTGGTGCTGGCGACCTGGACCGTGCCGACCGCGCTGTCGATCCTCGTCGACGGCCAGGCCGGCATCCGCCTCCTCGTCGGGATCGTGGTGCTCACCCTGACGGTCACACTCGTCGCCTCGGTCTTCCAGGCCGTCGGCCTGCGCGCCCGGCGCAGCATCGCCGCGAGCCCGCTGTCGGGCATCGACCGGGCGTTCGGCGCGATCGCCGGCGGCCTCGCCGTGGTGCTACTGGTCTGGTTCCTGATCCCGGCGGCGGCCGACGTCCCCGGCGAGGTCTCGCGCCAGGTCCGCCAGTCCCGCCTCGTGGCGATGATCTCCGCGAGCACGCCCGCTCCCCCCGACACCGTCCGCGCCCTGCGCAACCTCGTCGACACCAGCCGGTTCCCGGAGGTCTTCGACGATCTGCGCCCCGCACCGGTGACGGGCCCCCCGCCGGAGCAGATCCCCGTTCCCGAGGCCACCATCGAGGCCGTCACCCAGTCGACGGTCAACGTCGAGACCGAAGGGTGCGGACGCCGCTACGAGGGCTCGGGCTTCGCGGCTGCCCCGGACACCATCGTCACCAACGCCCACGTGGTCGCCGGCGCCGACCACGTCCAGGTCAAGCGGCCCGACGGCGCGGTCCTCGAGGCGACCGTGGTCGTGTTCGACCCCCGCAGCGACCTTGCCGTCCTCACCGTCGACGGACTCGGTCAGCAGCCCCTCGAGCGGGCCCACATCGAGACCGGCAGCAGCGGTGCGGTGATCGGCTACCCGGGGGGGCAGGACACCCCCAGGACGCAGCCGGTCACCGTGGAGGACCGCCGCACGGCCGTGGGCCGCGACATCTACGGCCGGGAACGCAGTGAACGCGAGGTGCTGTTCCTCTCGGCGGATCTGCGCCAGGGGGACTCGGGCTCGCCCGTGATCGACGTGGACGGTCGCGTCGGCGGGGTCGTCTTCGCCATCAGTCCCGACCGCGCGACCGCCGCCTTCGCGCTGGATCTGAGCGAACTCGAGACCGCCCTCGACGCACCCCGCGAACCCGGCGAGACCGGCCCGTGCATCTAGGAGTCTCCGGGCGTCCGTCGGCCCGGTGCCGACCCGCCCCTTTGCTGTCACACGCCACCCGTAACGTCCGGTGCGGGCACACGAGGTGCCCCGTCGTGGGAGGTGGCACCAATGGATCTGCTGTTGGCCGTCCTGGTGTGGGCCGTGGGGGCGTGGCTCGCCTACCGGTGCCTGCGCCCGGAGCGCCGCCACCCGCCGGTGCCGCACGCACCGGGCCGCGGCACTCGCGGCCCGACCGAGCAATCCAAAACGTAAGCGGCCGCGCCACCGCCAGGAGGGGATGGACGTCCGGCGGAGACGCGGCCGAGGCCAGCGTACCCCGCGCCGACCCGGAACGCGCACTTTCGCCGCCCAGGGACCTGCCCGCCTGCCGTTTGACCCGGGGATCCCGCCGACGGATGCTTGCGGGACCCTCGTGACCGTTCCGGCACCGACCCGAAGGCATCCTGGTGCAACCGACCGAGGACGGCCGTCGTCGGGCCCGGCCGACGTCGGGCCTGCGGGTGTGGGCCGCCCTCGCAGCACTGGCCCTCGCAACGGCCTCGGTGGTGGGGCAGGGCCACACCGGCGGCGGGCAACCGGCACCACCGACCGCCGCCCCCGGCGTCGAGGCGGGTGAGGGATCACCCCTGACCGCTTCGCCCGGCGGAACGCGGCAACCGGTCGGGGCCGGCGGGTTCCCGGGGTTCGCCCCACCCCCCAACGAGCGGCGGGGGGCGCCGGCCCCGGGCTCTGAGCCCGCTCCCACGGACCGCGCCGGAGTCAGCCACCCCGGGGATCGCGCTCCCCGATCCGCCGGCCCGGTCACCGGCCCCGGTACCGACGAGGAGGTCGAGGTCGCCGGCACCAGTCCGGAGGGGTTCGCGGTGCTCGCCGGTGCGGCCGCCGCCGGGCAGGGCGAACGACGGACCTTCACCGTGGAGATCGAGGACGGCTACGAACCCGACGCCGACAGCCTGGTCGAGACCGTCCACGGCGCACTGCTCGATGCGGAATCGTCCTGGGCCCGCGACCACGAGCTCGCGCAGGTGGAGGAGCCCGAGGGTGCCGACATCCGCATCGTCCTCGCCACACCCGACACCGTGGACGAGTGGTGCGGTGCCGTGGGGCTCGACACCGGGGGCGACTCGTCGTGCTGGGACGGGCAGCGGGCGATGCTCAACGGCGACCGTTGGCGCGGCGGGGTGGACCACATCGACGATCTGGGCACCTACCGCGCCTACCTCGTCAACCACGAGGTCGGCCACGGGCTCGGGCACGGTCACGTCGACTGTCCGGAACCGGGTGCCCCCGCCCCCGTGATGATGCAGCAGACCCTCGGCCTGGGCGCGTGCGAGCCCAACCCCTGGCCCTACCCGTGAAGCGACCGGTTCCGTCCCGGGGCCGGCCGCGGGGCGTGGGGCACGGTGCCCCGGGCCCGCGACTCCCCCGGTCGCCGGTGGTGGGTCGTCAGGCCAGCGCCGTGGAACGGGGGTAGGCGACGGCCGGGTCGGTGAGCACGTTGACGAGGTAGGGCACCCCGGCGTCGAAGGCGCGCGCGAAGGCCGCACCCAGCTGCTCCGGGTCCGTCACGGTCTCTCCCGCCCCACCGAGCGCGGAGACGACCTGGTCGTAGGCCAGGCCGGGCTGGAGATCGGCGGCCACGTCCCACCCGTCGTAGACCTGTTGCATCGGATACTTCTCCAACGCCCAGATGCCGTTGTTGCCCATCACCATGACGACCGGCAACTCCTGGCGCACCAGGGTCTCGACGTCCATCAGACCGAAGCCCGCGGCGCCGTCGCCCAGCAGGGTCACGACCTGACGGTCCGGGTGGGCCAGCCGGGCGGCCATGGAGTATCCCATCCCGGTGCCGAGGCAGCCGTAGGGGCCGGGATCCAGCCAGCAACCGGGCGTGTAGGCGTCGATGTACTTGCCGGCGTAGGAGACGAAGTCCCCGCCGTCACCGATGACCACCGCGTCACGGTCCAGGACCTTGCGCAGCTCGCCGTACACCCGGGCCGGATGGATCGGGGCGGAGGCGCTGCCCAGCAACTCCTCCTGGCCCGACCGCGCGGCCGTCTCCACCTCCCGCAGCCTCGCCGACCAGGCGGACCGTGCCTCGGCGAGCTCACCGGTCGGGCCGCCCGCACCTTCCGCGAGCCCCCGCAGGACCTCGGGCAGGTGCCCGGCGACACCCTCGAGCGGCCGGGCGTGCTCGGCGACCTGGTCGGGTGTATCCACCACGTGGATGACGGGCGCCCCGCCCGGGAAGGCCCCGAACCCGAGGCGGAAGTCGAGCGGCGTGCCGACCACGAGGACCAGGTCGGCGTCGGTGAAGGCGGCCTTGCGGGCCCAGGAGAACGACAGCTCGTGGTCCGCCGGCAGCGTGCCCCGGCCCATGCCGTTGGTGATGGTCGGCACGTGCACGGTCTCGACGAGGTCGCGGAGCGCATCCACGGCGTCCGAGAGCCAGACGTCGGTGCCGGCGACGATCACCGGGTGGCGGGCCGTGGCCAGGTGCCCGGCGGCGCGACGGACCGCGTCGGTGTCGACCGGCGGTGCGTCGGGCTCGGTCCAGGTGGGCAGCGCGTCGTCGGCGGTGGGCGTGAAGATCGTGTCCATGGGGATGTCGACGAAGGTGGGCCCACGTCCCGGCGTGGCGGCGGTGTGCAGCGCATCCAGGACCGTGCCGGGCACCTCGGCGGGCTCGGCGGCCGTGGACGCTTGCTTCGTCAGGGGGGCCATGAAGGCGACGTGGTCGATCTCCTGCAGGCCGCCGCGGCCCCACGTGCCGTGGGGGGCGCGGCCGCCGAGTACCAGCATCGGGGAACCACCGAACCGCGCCGAGGCCACTGCCGACACGCCGTTGGTCACACCCGGGCCGGCCGTGAGCGCCGCGACGCCGGGCCGGCGGGTGAGCTTGCCGAGGCCTTCCGCGGCGAAGGCGGCCGCCTGTTCGTGGCGGGTGTCGACGATCCGCACGTCGTGGTCGCGGCAGCCCTCGTAGAGGGGGAAGATGTGGCCGCCCGAGAGGGTGAACAGGTGCTCCACCCCCGCCTGCTTGAGGGCGCCCATCGCCACGTGTCCGCTGGCCTGCTCACTCATCGTCACCGCTCCCGTCTGGCCCGACCCGTCACTCTAGGTCCTCCACCGACGCGATCCTCTTCGACGCCGAACCTCGCCACACCGGGTCGACACCGGCTCGCTACCGTCGGTCGCCGGCTTGGGCAGGGACCGGACGCTGCCCGCACCCACCGGGAGCGCAGCACCGAACGCCGAGGAGACGGGACTCGTCGTGACATCTGCGTCGACATCGACCACCGTCCGCACCCTCGCGGGCCTGGCCCTGCTCGCCGTGCTCCTCGCCGCCTGCACCACCGACGGTGGGGGCGACGGGGATGAGGCGTCCGACGCGGGGCTCGCCTGGGAGGGTCCCGACGAGGGCGCGCTGATCAACGCCGAGAAACTCGAGGACCTGTCGTTCGCGGTGACCGCGCCGGGCGACGGGGACGCCGTCGCAGACCTGGTCCTGCTGCTCGACGGCAGCGACGTCACCGGCGAGGCAGAGGTCGACGGCGACACACTCACCTACGCCCCCGACACCCTGGCGGACGGCGAGCGCGAGGTGGCCGTCACCGAGGGGGCCGAGCACGATGACGGGACCGGGGCCGGAGCCGAAGCCGACGAGGTGGAAGGGGAACCCGAGGCGCTGCACACCTGGCGCTTCGAGGTCAAGGCCGAGCCGCCCGAATTGGCGCTGAGTTCACCCGAGGGGCCGCTGGTGGCGGGTCAGCCCGTCACCGTCGGCGGCGTGACCGAGCCCGACGCGACGGTCGCGGTCGGCGCACAGGAGGTCACCGCGGACGCCGACGGCGACTTCGAACTCGACCTCGACGAGGCCGGGGAGTTCGAGGATCTCGACGGCGAGCTGACCGTGACGATCACCGACGTCGCCGGCAACACCGTCGAGGCGGTCGAGACCTTCGCGGTGGTGGCCTCGCGGGTGGAGGTCGACGAGGTCCGCACCGTGCACGCGACCTTCTGGGCCTGGGCGACCCCGAGCCTGCGCGAGCCGATCCTCGAGATGATCGACGAGGGCCGGATCAACTCACTGCAGCTCGACCTCAAGGACGAGGGCGGGCACATCGGCTACGACTCCGAGGTGGAACTCGCCCGGCAGATCGGCGCCGGGATCGGGCCGCTGGATCTCGAGCAGGCCGTGGCCGATCTGCACGAGCGTGACGTCGCGGTGGTCGGCCGGATCGTCGCGTTCGCCGATCCGGCCCTGGCCTCGTGGGCGTGGGAGAACGACCGGCGCGAGATGGTCATCCAGGAGAACGATGGCAACGACTTCTACCGGGGTTCCTACGCCGGGTTCTCCAACTACGCCCACGAGGACGTGGTCGCCTACAACCTCGACCTCGCCGCGGAGGCCGCGAAGGCGGGGGTCGACCACATCCTGTGGGATTACATCCGCCGACCGGAGGGCATGGAGAACTACACGGTCCCGGGCCTCGAGACCACCCCCGAAGAGGCGATCGTGGAGTTCACCCGGCTCGCCGACGAGCGGCTCGCCCCCTACGGCGTCCAGCACGCCGCATCGGTGTACGGCATCGCCGCGGACCGCCCGGAACAGATCGGCCAGGACATCCCGGCGATGTCCCAGCACCTCGACTATGTGGCGCCGATGATCTACCCGTCGCACTGGGGCCCCGGCGAGTACGACGTCGCCGAACCCAACCGGCAGCCCTACGACATCATCCGCGCGACGCTGGAGGTCTGGGAGGAGGCCGTCGCTGACGGTCGGGCCCGGATCGTGCCGTGGCTCGAGGACACCCCCTACCGGGCGTGGGACCGACCCCACCAGGTCCGCGAGCAGATCCGGGGTGCGAAGGACCACGGCATCGACGAGTGGCTGATGTGGAACCCTGGCTCGACGTTCACACCGTCGGCCTACGAGCGCCGCGACTGATCCGGGCCGATGGGGATGCTGAAGGCGACCCAGGTCGCGGCGATGGCGTTGATCGCGGCGAGCGCGATCAGGGGCTCGATCGCTGCCTCATCGCCAGCCACCCCTGATCAGGCCGCTCTTCCCGTCCGGAAGGGACCCTCGACCCTCCCCGACGGGCCCACCGGTTCAGGTGCGGAGCCACACGGCGACCCCCCAGACGAGGATCATCGTCACCCCCACCACCAGTTCGACGAGCACTCCGAGGCCGTAGGCACGCAGCACCCGTCCGGTGGAGGCCCGGGCCCGCCCGGGGTCACCGAGCCGACTCCGCTCGCCGAGGTAGAGGCCTGCGAGGGCACCCAGCAGCAGCCCCAGGACCGGTACGACGAAGAAGCCGACCACCGCGCCCAGCAGGACGTAGCCGAGCGTGCTGCCGGGCACACCGCCCTGTCGTCCCGACCGCGTGGGGAGGTAGACGGTCGCCGCCGTGCCCACCGCGAACAGCAGCGTCAACAGGGCCGCCACCCACCAGGCGGTCGCGTCCACGCCCTGCCACAACAGTGAGCCGACCGCCGCCGCCCACACCAGCAGCAGACCCGGCATCACGGGTACGACCACGCCCAGCAGCCCGACGACCATGACCACGAGTGCGAGCAGCAGCACCACCAGATCCATGGGCGAGCCTCGCGCCGGGGCCGACGAGCCTATGCCTGCGGATCTGCCCGGGGCGGGCCGGTGTCAACACCCGACGGCCGGTCGCGCAGCCACGCCCGCAGCTGCTCCCCGTGCTCGTCGAGGTCGGGTGGGGGCCGGCGGTAGGTGACGGGCGTGGCGCTGAGGGTGATCGGCCCGGCCAGTGACCGCGCCGTCGTCCCGTCGGCCCGCTCGAGTTCCACGACGGGCTCCGCCCCCACCTGCTCCGCCAGGTGAATCGCCTCCGCCAGGTCGTTGACGGGGCCGCAGGGCACGGACGCCCGGCGCAGGCGGTCGATCCAGACGTCACGGGGATGCCCGGCGAACGCGCGCCCGAGCAACTCGGCCAGCTCGTCGCGGTTGGCCACCCGTTCCCGGTTGTCCACGAACCGTTCGTCCTCGGCCAACTCCGGGCGCCCGAGCGCGCCACACAGGCGTGCGAACTGGCCATCGTTGCCGACCGCGACCGCGAGGGGCGAGTCCGCCGTCTCGAAGGACTCGTAGGGGGTGATGCTCGGGTGGCGGTTGCCCATGCGCGAGGGCACCACACCCGCGTTGAGGTACCCGGAGGCCTGGTTGACCGTGGCCGCCAGGACCGACGAGAGCAGGTCGACCTCGACGTGCTGTCCGCGTCCGGTGCGGTCCCGTTCCCGCAACGCGGCGAGGATGCCGATCGCGGCGTTCATACCGGTGAGCACGTCGACCAGCGCGACGCCGACCTTCGTGGGCGGCCCGTCGGCCGGACCGGTGATGCTCATGAGACCGCCCATGGCCTGGACGAGGAAGTCGTAGCCGGGCAGCTGCTGGTCGTCGCCCGGGCCGAACGCGGAGATCGAGCACGACACCAGGCCCGGGTTGTCGCGCACCAGACTCGGGTGGTCGAGCCCGAACCGCGCCGCCCCGCCCGGCCGGAAGTTCTCGACGAGCACGTCGGCGCGGCGGGCGAGCTCCACCGCGTCGCGCCGGTCACGCTCGTCGTCGAGGTCGAGCACCAGGCTGCGTTTGTTGCGGTTGACGCCGAGGAAGTAGGTGCTGCGTTCGTCGGCGAACGGCGGCCCCCAGGCCCGGGTGTCGTCCCCTGCACCCGGCCGCTCGACCTTGACCACGTCGGCCCCGAGGTCGCCGAGCTGCTGGGTGGCGTACGGGCCGGCCAGGACCCGCGAGAAGTCCGCGACCAGCAGGCCTTCCAGTGGCCCCGTGCCCATCCGTCCACCCTCCTGACGTGGCCGCCTCGGGGGGACGCCGGGCAGCGGCGACGTGGGCCGGGCGGGACTCGAACCCGCGACCAAACGATTATGAGTCGTCTGCTCTAACCGGCTGAGCTACCGGCCCCGGCGCGTGAGGGTAGTCGGGGTGGGCGTGCGCTCAGCCGCGGCCGTCGGGCGCCGTCGTCCGTCATGCGTCGCGGCGGGCGAGGACTTCGTCGGCGAACCCACGGGGGTCGGCCACCGTCACGGTCAGGCCGGGGTGGGGCACCCGCTCGCCGAGCACCCCGGCGACCGGCTCGCGGAAGGACAGGCAGGCACCACCGTGCGCACAGGAACCGAAGGTCAGCCCGCGGTCGGCCAACGACAGACGGATCCCCACCGCCTTGGACCAGCGGTAGGGGCCGGACACCTCGACATCGGCGACGTTGGCCAGGGGCGTGCGCACCGAGAAGCGCCCGAACCGTGCCTCGACCTCCTCGTCGGTCACCTCCACCCAGCTGTTGTCGGGCCGCACGCCGTGGGCGCGCAGCAGCAGCGCGAACCGCGGGTCGTGGAGGAAGGCGAAACGACGGGCGGTCATGCGATCCTCCCCATGAGCGCGACCATGTCGAGGTCGTCGTGGAGCTGGTGCTGGAGCATGACCCGCTCCACGCCGGCGCCCTCATAGACGGCCAGCCGCTCTGCGGCCTGCTCGGGTGTGCCGATGATCCAGGCCTCCCGCAGGCCCTCGAACCACGCGTCGAAGTCACCCTCCTGCCGGGTGAGCTCCATCAGCCGCCGCCCACGGTCGCGCACCTCGGTCTCGTCCTCGCCCAGCAGGCACCCGGTCATCATGGAGAAGACCAACGGTGTCCGCCCGAGCTCCGCGCACGCCCGGTCGATCCGCTCGCGGCGGCGCCGTGCGGCGTCGGGTGAGGGAAAGACAGTGTTGTACTCCTCGGCCCAGCGGGCCGCGAGCGCGGCGCCGCGACGGCGTGCCAGGCCGCCGAGGATCAGCGGCACCTTGGGCGACTGCACCGGCTTCGGGCGGGCCTCGCAGGTGTGCAGCGAGTAGTGCGCGCCGTCGAAGTCGAAGGACTCCTCGGTCATCTGCCGGACGACGATCTCGACCTGCTCCTCGAACACGGCGTAGCGGGTCTCGAGATCGTGGAACGGCAGGCCGTGGGTGCGGTGTTCGAGCTCGTGCCAGCCGGCACCCATCCCGAGCTCCACCCGACCGCCGGAGACGTGGTCGGCGGTGACCACGGCCTTGGCCAGCACCGACGGATGGCGGAAGGAGGTCGGCGAGACCATCGTCCCCAGCCGGATCGAGGAGGTCAGGGCGCCCAGCGCCCCGATGGTGGTCCACGCGTCCAGCGATCCGAGCTCCGTGCGCGACTGCACGGACTGGTAGTGGTCGGACCGGAACAGGCCCTCGAGCCCTGCGGACTCGGCCGCCCGGGCGAGATCCACCCACTGCTTCCAGCGGACGTCCTCCTGGCCTTCGATCATGAGGTTGATACGCACCGGTGGCTCCTGTGGGGTCGCTGCTGCCCCGTCCAGCCTACGATCCCGGCGAGGCGGACCGGACGGGCCGTCCGGCCGGGCCTTTTCCCGGCCCGCCGACGGCGCCGAGGAAGGAGGCCACGGGTGACCACCCCCGGCCCCGCCGAACGCCTGTACTCGCACCTGGTGGACGACGACGAGGACCACGGCTACGGCGAACTGCCCGGCGAGGTCCGCCGTGCGGTCCCGGGCAACGCGGTCAAGCAGGTGCTCGCACTGACCCTGCAGAAGGCCGGCGACCTGATCGTCGACCCACGCACGGTGCTGAGTTGGCTGATGGCCAGCGTCGGCGCGCCGGGCGGCTTCGTCGGCCTGCTGGTCCCGATCCGCGAATCGGGCTCGATGCTGCCCCAGGTCGCGCTGGTCCCGCTGGTCCGTCGGCTCGCGGTCCGCAAGTGGATCTGGGTCACCGGGGGGGTGCTGCAGGCCGTCGCCTGCATGGCGATGGCGCTGGTCGCCGCCTCCATGCGCGGGGTGGCCGCCGGCGTGGCGATCCTGGCCGCCCTCACGGTCCTCGCCCTCGCCCGGTCGCTGTCGTCCATCGCCTCCAAGGACGTGCTCGGCCGCACCCTCCCGAAGGGTGTCCGGGGACAGATCAACGGCCTGGCGACCGTCGGCGCCGGCCTCGCGGCGATCACGGTGGGTCTCGCGATGCGCGGCTTCGGTGGGCAGGACACCGGCGCCGCGACGTTCGCCTGGCTCCTGCTCGGCGGCGCGACCGCGTGGCTGCTCGCCGTCGTGGTCTACGCGAGCCTGCGCGAGGCCCGGGGCGAGCACGACGAGCGGGTGCGGGCCCGCTCCGTGCTCGCGGCGGTCGGCCTGCTCCGCGACGACGCGGTTTTCCGCCGTTTCGTGCTCGCTCGCGCCCTGCTGCTGGTCTCCGCGCTCAGCCCCCCGTTCGTCGTGGCACTGGCGACCGCCCGGGGGGCGGGGGCGGGACTGGCGGGGCTGGGACCGTTCATCATCTCCAGCGGGCTCGCCTCACTCGTCGGCGGCCGGGTCTGGGGCCGGATGGCGGACCGGTCGAGCCGTCGGGTCATGGTGCTGGCGTGCGGCGCGGCCTCCCTCGTCGTGCTGGGCTTCCTCGGGGTGCGACGCCTGGACGGGGTCGCGGACCTCGAGTGGCTGTATCCGGCGACCTACCTGCTGCTGGCCCTGGCCCACACCGGGTCCCGCCTGGGGCGCAAGACCTACGTGGTGGACCTGGCGGAGGGCAACCGTCGGACCGACTACGTCGCCGTGTCCAACACGGCGATGGGGATCGTGCTGCTGCTCGCGGGTGGCTTGAGCGCCGGGGTGGCGACACTTGGCATCGAGGCGGCCCTGGCCCTGCTCGCCGGCCTCGGCCTCATCGGCGTCGTGGTCAGCCGGTCGCTTCCGGACGTCTCCCTCCGTGCCGGACAGTGATGGGCGTTCAGCGCACAGGACCGGAACAGCACTGCGGTGGGGTCGGCCGGGCGCCGACGACTGGGACATGAACTCCACGCGGAGCCGGATCTGCGCGGCGGTGATCGCCGTCGTCGGCTTCGTGTTCCTCCTCCTGCCCGCGGGGGGCTCCGCCCGTGCCGTGCTGGCCACCCTCGTCGGACTGGTGGCGCTGCTGGCCGCCGCCACGGGCCTGCGCCGCCTCCCGTCCCGGGCCCGCGATCCCTTCGGCCTCGTGGTCGGCGGTCTCGGCTGCCTCGTGGTGGCCGACACGGTCCTGGTGGGCCTGCGCGTCGTCACCGGCACGACCCCGCCGTTCCCCGGACCGTTCCACCTGCTCTACCCGCTCGGTGCGCTGCTCATCGCCCTCGGTCTCGTGCTGGTCGTCCGCCCCTCCCGCACCCGCAACTTCGCCTTGGCCCTGGACGCGCTGCTCCTGCTGACCAGCGTCGGGGCCGCCGTGGGCATCCTGCTCGTGGCTCCCTCCTGGGGAGGGCTCGGCACCCACCTGCTGGGCAACGTCCACCTCGTCGGTTATCCCGCCGCCCACCTGCTCCTGCTGGTGGCGCTCGTCCGCTTCGCGATGACCTCACCCTGGGCCCTGCCCGCGGCCCGGGCGCTGGGCGCGGGTGCGCTGGCGATGGTCCTGACCGCCGGGGCCGTGGGTGTCCAGACGGTTCTCGGCACCTACGCCCAGGCGTCGTGGATCGACCTCGGCTGGATGCTGGCCTACGTCCTGCTCGCCGTCGCGGTGCGCCACCCCACCGCGACCGCGGTCGTGCGACGCACGGTGGCTCCCGGAGCCTCGCGGTCGCGCTGGCGGCTCATCCTGCTCACCATGGCCGCGTTGTGTCTGCCCGCCACCGCGCTCGCGATCGCCGACGACGCCACCGACGTCGCCATCGCCGCCGCCACGGCCCTGCTCCTGCTGCTCCTGCTCGTCCGCGTCGACCTGCACCTGATCGAACTGCGCCGCAGCCGCGACCGTGACCTCGAGCGGGCGACCGAGCGCGGGCACCGCCGGCTCGAGGCCGTGGTGCGGCACGCCTCGGACGCCCTGCTCGTCCTCGGCAGCGGTGACCGTGTCAGCTATGCGACGCCCTCGGCTCGGGAACTGTTCGGCGACGACCCGACCGGGTGGCGTAGCGCCGATCTCATCGACCACCTGCACCCCGACGAGCGCGACACGGCCCACCGCTCGGTCCTGGAGGGCCTGGTGCACGCCCAGGGGCAACCGGTTCGGTTCCAGACGCGGCTGCTGGACCGCGACGACGTCGAACGCTACGTCGAGGTGGTGGCGGTCGATCTCACGCAGGATCCGGATGTCGGGGGCGTGGTCCTGACCTTCCACGACAACACCGACCGCATCGAGTTGGAGCGGCGACTCCGCCACCTCGCCTTCCACGACCCGCTGACCGGGCTGTGCAATCGGGAACTGCTGCAGGACCGGTTGGTACAGGCGCTCGGCCGGGCGGCCCGGGATCGCCGACCGGTCGCGGTGCTGGTGTGCGACCTCGACGACTTCAAGGACATCAACGACACCTACGGCCACGCCACCGGCGACGCCCTGTTGACGGTGATGGCGGAACGACTCAGCGGCGCCGCTCGTGCGACCGACACGGTCGCGCGGCTCGGCGGGGACGAGTTCGCCATCCTGTGCGAGGGCATCCACGGCCACCGCGACGCGATCGAGGTCGCGAGGCGCGTCCTCGCTGCGGTCGACGCACCGGTCCTCATCGACGGACTGGAGCTGCGCGCCGGCGTGAGCATCGGCGTCGCCGTCGACGACGGGCAGCGTTCCGGGCAGGAGCTGCTGCGCGACGCCGACATCGCCCTGTACGAGGCCAAGTCCGACGGCAAGCAGCGGTGGTCGGTGCACCGGCGCACGATGACCGAGCGCGCCCACGCGCGTCTGCAGCTCGCGACCGACCTCGCACGGGCGGTCGAGCTCGAGGAGATCGAGGTCGCCTACCAGCCGATCGTCTCGCTGTCGGACGAGCGGATCGTCGGCATCGAATCGCTGGCCCGGTGGGAACATCCGGAGCTCGGGTGGGTCTCGCCGGCCGATTTCATCCCGCTCGCGGAGGAGACCGGGCAGATCAACCGGCTCGGCGACATCGTGCTGCGTTCGGCCCTCGGGGCACTGCGGACCTGGCTCGACATCGAACCGGAGCTCGACCTGCGGCTCGGCGTCAACGTCTCCGGCCGCCAGATGCGCGACCACGACCTCCCGGTCCGGGTCGCCTGCTGGCTCCAGGAGTTCTCCATCGACCCGCAACGGCTGGTCCTCGAGCTCACCGAGTCGGTCATGATCGACGAGGCCGACGAGGCCATCGAGATCATGGAGCAGCTGCGCCGCCTGGGCGTGCGTTTCGCCGTGGACGATTTCGGGACGGGCTACAGCTCCCTGGCCTATCTACGCCGTCTCCCGGTCGACATCGTCAAGACCGATCGGGCCTTCGTACGCGAACTCGGCCAGGACGAGGCCAGCTCGGACCTGGTCCGCGCCGTCATCGAGATGGCCCGCAGCCTCCACCTCGACGTGGTGGCGGAGGGCGTCGAGACCGTCGAGCAGCGCGACGCCCTGCTCGGCATGGGCTGCGCCTTCGCCCAGGGCTTCCTGTTCGCCCGGCCGGTCGCCGCCGCGGCGCTCACGACGCGCCTGTTGGCGAACCACTCCACCGACGGCCCCCGGCCCCCGGGCCCGACACCCGTACCCGCCGACGTGGGGGTCGATGCCGAGGAACTCGTACTCGGCGCACACCCGGGATCACGGCCCTCCTCCTAGCGGCCCGGCCCCGACGTCGCGGGACGGGCCGACCACCCCGGTATCGTGGTCGGTCGCGACGCCACCATCGCGCCTCGATCCCCACCTCTCTCGGAGCCTGTGTGTCCTCCCGTGTCGACCAACAACCGCTGTCCCTGCGCGACGGCCTGCGCAACGTGGCCATCATCGCCCACGTCGACCACGGCAAGACGACCCTGGTCGACGCGATGCTGTGGCAGTCCGGCGTCTTCCGGGACAACGAGGCCGTCTCCGAGCGGGTGATGGACTCGACCGACCTCGAGAAGGAGCGCGGCATCACGATCCTGGCCAAGAACACGGCCGTGGTGCTGCCCGGGGCGCGGGGCGACGCCGACGTGACCCTGAACGTGGTCGACACCCCGGGCCACGCCGACTTCGGTGGCGAGGTCGAGCGTGCCCTGGCCATGGTGGACGCTGCCCTGCTGCTCGTCGACGCCAGTGAGGGCCCGCTGCCACAGACACGGTTCGTCCTACGCAAGGCGCTCGGGTTGGGGCTGCCGGTCCTGCTGGTCGTGAACAAGATCGACCGTCCCGACGCCCGTATCGACGAGGTCGTCGACGAGGCCTTCGACCTGCTGATCGACCTCGGGGCCGGGGACGAACAGGTCGACCTGCCCGTCCTCTACACCAACGCCAAGGACGGGACGGCCACCCTCGACCTCGACGAGCCCGGCACGGACCTCAAGCCGCTGTTCGACACCATCCTCGAACACGTGCCACCACCGTCCTACCTGCCCGACCACCCGTTCCAGGCCCTGGTCACCAACCTCGACGCCGACCCCTACGTGGGGCGGCTCGCCCTGTGCCGGGTGCAGCACGGCACCGTGCGCCGTGGCCAGACCGTCGCCTGGTGCCGCACGAACGGGGAGATCGAGCGGGTCAAACTCTCCGAGCTCTACCTCACCGAGGGCCTCGACCGGGTCACCGCCGACGAGGCCGGCCCGGGCGACCTGATGGCCGTCGCCGGACTGGCCGAGGTCACCATCGGCGAGACGCTGGCCGACGCGACCGACCCACGACCGTTGCCGGTGCTCACCGTCGACGAGCCGAGCCTCGGGATGACCCTGGGCGCGAACAGCTCCCCGCTGGCGGGCAAGGACGGCAACAAACTCACGGCGCGCCAGATCGAGGCCCGTCTCGAGCAGGAACTCGTCGGCAACGTCTCCCTGAAGGTGCTGCCCACGGAGCGTCCCGACACCTGGGAGGTCCAGGGGCGCGGTGAGCTGCAGCTGGCCGTACTCGTCGAGACCATGCGCCGGGAGGGCTTCGAGCTGACCGTGGGCAAGCCCCGGGTGGTCACCCGCGAGATCGACGGCAAGCTGCACGAGCCCTTCGAGCACCTCTCCATCGACGTGCCCGAGGACTACGTGGGGGTGGTGACCCAGCTGCTGGGCCTGCGCAAGGGCCGGATGCAGCAGATGGTCAACTCCTCCGCCGGTGGCCCCGACGGCACCGGCTGGGTGCGGCTGGACTACCGCATGCCGGCGCGGGGACTGATCGGTCTGCGCACCGAGTTCCTCACCGAGACCCGCGGCACCGGCATCATGCACCACGTCTTCGACGGCTACGAGCCGTGGCAGGGCGAGATCCGCATCCGCCCCAACGGCTCGCTGGTCGCCGACCGCCAGGGAGCCGCGACCCAGTTCGCCCTGCTCAACCTGCAGGAACGCGGCGCACTGTTCATCGGCCCCGGTGTCGAGGTCTACGAGGGCATGATCATCGGCGAGAACGCCCGCTCCGAGGACATGGACGTCAACCCCACCAAGGAGAAGAAGCTGACCAACGTCCGTTCCGCCACGGCGGACGAGTTGGTTCGCCTCGCGCCCCCGCGGAACCTGTCGCTGGACCAGGCGCTGGAGTTCATCCGGGAGGACGAGGCCGTCGAGATCACCCCGTCGCACGTGCGCCTGCGCAAGGTCGACCTCGACCAGACCACCCGGGCCCGGGCCGCCAAGCGCGCGAAGAACGACGGGCCCGGCGACGCGTGAGCACGGAGCCGACGATGCAGACACCTCCCGAGTCACTCGCGTTCATCGAGCACGCGCCCGTGGTGGCCCGTGTGACCCGGGAGCTGCCGGCCGCCGCCGCGGAGGTCTTCGACGCCCTGGCCGACGCGGAGGGGTGGGAGCGCTGGTTCCCCGGTATGCGCCGCTGCGAATGGCTCACGCCCGAGCCGTACGGGGTCGGTTCCCTGCGCGAGGTCCGCGTCGACTCGCTCCGGGTGGTGGAGCGGTTCATCGTCTGGGAACGACCACACCGGTGGGGCTTCACCTTCGCCGATGTCCGACCACGCATCGCCCGGGCGGGCATGGAGTTGGTCGAACTCGACGACCTCGGCTCCACCCGTTCACTGGTGACCTACACCATGGCGCTGCGGCCAATCGTCCCGGTGGGCCCCGTGGCGAAGGTGGCGACCGGCGCGCTGGAGTCGAAGCTGACGACCGCACTGGCCGGGTTGGAACGTCACGTCGTCGCGAGCCGCTGAGGACCGAGAAAGCTCCGGACGGGCGCACCGGCCGGCGACGAGGAGTGACGCGTGGGTCCGGTCCTGGCGCTGTTCTCCGCCTGCGCGTTCGGGATGTCGGACTTCGCCGGCGGCCTGGCCGCTCGTCGGGCCTCGTCGCTGACCGTGACCGCCGGCGCGCAGTTCGCGGGGTTGGCGGTGCTGCTGCCGGCACTGTTCCTGCTGCCCGGGCGGTCCTCGGTCAGCGCCCAGGCGATCGGCGCGTTCGCCGGCCTGCTCGGCGCCGGTGGCCTGGTCCTCTACCTGCGGTGCATGGCGGTCGGCCCGATGGGCGTGGTCTCGCCGCTGGCCGCCCTGGTCGGGGTCGCGGTGCCGGTCGCCTGGGGCGTCCTGCTGGCCGGCGAACAGCTCTCGCCGGCCGACGTCGCGGGGATCGTGCTGGGCGCCGTCGCGGTCGGCTGCGTCGCCTACGTCCGTGGCCGCACCCGGCTGACCGACCTGCGCGGACCGGCGCTGGCGCTGGCGGCCGGCGCGGCCTTCGGCGGGTTCTTCGTCGCCCTCGACGCGACCCCTGCTGACTCCGGGCTGTGGCCCCTGCTCGGGGCGCGGGTCGCCGGCATCGGGCTGTTGGGGGGCCTGTTGGCCCTCGCGCGCCGACCGATGCCGGACGGGCACACCTCGCGGCTCATCATCATCAGCGGGGCGCTCGACATGACCGCCAACGTGCTGTTCCTGCTCGCGACCCGGGCGGATCTGCTGAGCCTGTCCGCCCTGCTCGCCTCGCTCTACCCGATCGTGGTGGTGGTGCTCGCACGCCGGGTGCTGGCCGAGCGGCTCACGCGGCTGCAGACGGTCGGCGTCGCCGCCGCGTTGGGGGCCACGGCCCTGATCGTGGCCGCCTGACCACCGCCGCCGAGACGAACGGTTGCGTTTGCAACTACATTCGGGCATGCTGGTGTCCCGCGACCCCACGCGGGCCTCTTTCGACCACAGGCACCCCCGTGACCAGCATCCAGCCCAGCGGCCTCCACCACGTCACCGCCGTCGCGGCCGACCCCCAGCGCAACCTCGACTTCTACCACCACGTGCTCGGGCTCCGGCTGATCAAGCAGACCGTGAACTTCGACGCCCCGGACGTCTACCACCTCTACTACGGCAACCAAGAGGGCGAACCCGGCACGGTGCTGACCTTCTTCCCCTTCCCCGGGGCGCCGGCGGGGCGGCGGGGGGCGGGGCAGGCCACGACGGTCTCCTTCTCGGTCCCACCGGAGTCACTCGGGTGGTGGCGGGACCACCTCACCCGGTCGGGGGTCGACGCCGACCCCGTCACCACGAGGTTCGAGGAGGAGGCCGTGGCGTTCCACGACCCCGACGGCCTCGCGCTCGAACTCGTGGCCCACGAACACGCCCCGCACGAGCCCTGGCAGGACGGCCCGGTCCCCGCCGAGCACGGCCTCCGGGGCTTCCACTCGGTCACGCTCACGGAGCAGGACCTCGACGCCACCGGCTCCCTGTTGCTCGACACGCTCGGATTCGCCACCGACCGCCAGGACGGTGATCGGGTGCGCTTCGAGGTCGCCGACGGTGGCCCGGGACGGTTCGTCGACGTCGTCGCCGACCCGCGCGCACCCTCCGGGCTGGTGGCCGCCGGCACGGTGCACCACATCGCGTGGCGTGCCCCCGACGACGAGACCCAGGCCCGGTGGCGGGGCGAGCTCGTGGAGGCCGGCATCGGTGTCACCGACATCCTCGACCGCCAGTACTTCCACTCGATCTACTTCCGCGAACCCGGCGGTGTGCTCTTCGAGGTCGCCACCGACCCACCGGGCTTCACCATCGACGAGCCCCTGCTCGAGTTGGGCCGCAAACTGCGCCTGCCGCCGTGGCTCGAGCCCAGGCGTGACCAGATCGAACGGCACCTGCCCTCCCTCGAACTCCCCGATTACGACGGGAACCGGGTGTGAGCACGGTCACGCTCGGCACCCTCGACCACCTCCACCGACCGGCGGCGGACGAGGACCCGCGAACCCTGCTCCTGCTGCACGGCACCGGAGCGACCGAACACGACCTGCTGCCGCTGGCCGAACTGCTGGCCCCGTCCGCGGGCGTGCTGTCCCCCCGGGGGCGGGTCCTCGAGCACGGGCTGCCCCGGTGGTTCCGCCGACACGCCGAAGGGGTCTTCGACCTCGACGACCTCGTCGAGCGGACCCACGAACTGGGCGACTGGGTCGGCCTGGCCGCACGCCACTACGGCCGCGACCCCGCACGGGTGATCGGTGCCGGGTTCTCCAACGGGGCGAACGTCGCCGCGGCCAGCCTGCTGCTGCGACCGGGGACACTGCACGCGGCACTCTTGTTCGCCCCAATGCTCCCCGTGGAACCGGACCAACTGCCCGACCTCACCGGCGTCGGGGTGTTCGTCTCCGCCGGCCGTCGCGACCCCATCTGCCCCCCGGAGCAGGTCGAGCGCCTCGCGTCGCTGCTGACGGAGGCCGGCGCAGCGGTCGACCTGCACTGGCACGCGGGCGGTCACGAACTGTCCAGCGGACAGGCGGCGGCCGGTCGGGCCTGGCTCGACCGCTGGGACGCCGGGCCGACCTCGGGTCCGGACCCCGCCCCCTGACGCCGGCGCGGCACCCGCGGGACCCGCGCATCCCGACCGGACCAGGTCAGGCCTCGAGGGCGACGTCCGGATCCCCCCAGGGGTCGATGTCGGCCCGGTCCCGACCACCATGCTTGGACCGGTACATCGCGTCGTCGGCCCGGCGCAGCAGGTCGTCCGTGTCGACCGGCCCCAGGCCGGCGAGAGCGACCCCGACGCTGGCGGTCACCCCCACCATCCGCCCCGCCACCGACACCGGCACACGCACCTCGTCGAGGAGGCGATCCACCAGTTGCCGGACCGTCGACACGTCGATGTCGTCGAGCACGAGGACGAACTCGTCGCCGGCGAAACGGGCCACCGTGTCGGAGGGCCGCACCGCGCCGACCAGACGCGTCGCCATTTCGCGCAGCAGGTCGTCGCCGGCCGCATGTCCGTAGGTGTCGTTGACGGCCTTGAAGCTGTCGAGGTCGAGGAACACGATCGCCACCGTGCGGCCGTCCTCCCTCCGACGACCCAACGCCTGCTCCATGCGGTCCGCCAGCAGCGAACGGTTGGCCAGGCCGGTCAGGGGGTCGTGCAGCGACTGGTGGTGCAGTTCCTCCTCGACCTCGTGCCGGGCCAGGGCCGCGGCCAGGACGTGACCGACGGCGCTCGCGAAGGCCTCGGTGTCCGCACACAGCCGGACCTCGTCGGCGACCAGCCAGATCAGGCCGCCCGAGCCCGGCAGGTCCACCGCCCCCGGCGGTCGCTCCCCCCGCGACAGGCGACAGCCGACCAGACCGAGCTCCCGGGCCAGGACGGCCTCCGCGTCGGCCAGCAGGTCGGCCACGGGCGCACCGGCCAGGCCCTGCTCCCCCAGGCGCGCGACGACGCTCTCGCGCTCGGCGCGGTGCAGTGAGTCCCGCCGGGCCCGCTCACGCGACCGGGTCAGGTCCGCGAAGCGCAAGACGACCACCGCGGCGATGAGCAGGGAGGCCCCCGCCGCCACGGTCGCCGTCTCGCCGGTGGTGACCTGCCGGAGGAGCATCGCCGAGGGGGGCACGGCCAGGGCGAACGCGGGCAGCACGACACGCGCCCAGACGTGAGCCACCTCGATGTGTTCGACGGGGCGCGTCAAGCGGCACATCGAGGGGTGCACGGCGGAGGCGGCCACCAGCAGCACCGCCGCGGCCCACAACAGGTCCACCGGGCCACCGGTGATGAGCCGGCCCTGCCCACCGGTCCAGAGGTAGGCGCTGGTCCCGGCCATCCCGGCAACACTGGAGCTGAACAACAGCCACCCGCTGGTGAAGCGGTAGCCGCCGGCGAGGATCAGGCGGGTCGACATCGCGGCGACCCAGCTGGCGGACAGGGAGACCACCAGCAGGCTGACGAACGACATCCGGTCCATCCCGACACCCCCGTGCCGGGCGAAGACGCTCTCCCACAGCACCGTGGTCAACGCGACGGTGACGATGATGCTGTCGAGCACCGGGCCGTGGTCTTTGCCACCGCTCTGTGCCCGCGCGAACCCCGCCGTGCCCAGCCCGATGAGCGGATAGCCGATCAGGGAGAACAGGTCCCCGATCGTGCGGCGCAACTCTTCGGAGCCGGCGGGCCACCACGGCAGGTTCAAGGTCCCGGCCAGGGCGAGCAGCGCGAGCCCCACCGCCAACTGCCGCCAGGGACGTCGACGGTCCGGTCGGTGGACACGGACCCC
>SLRZ01000281.1 GCA_007130695.1 Nitriliruptoraceae bacterium | reverse complement strand
GGTCCACGGCGCCGGCCTCGGCGACGGCACGGACGGTGCGGTCGCTGACGACGTTGCAGTGACAGAGGATCACGGGCCGTCCTCGTTTCCGGGGCCGGGCGGCGCGTGGGCGCCGGCGCACGATCACGCAATATTAGGGCAGCCTTACCTACCCCGCAACTCCGGGGCCGTCCGGAGGCGGTGTCCGTGACCGACCGCACGCGCTGCCGGCCACACCCGGCCGCGCGGCTCCCCGGCCCGGGCCCGTCAGGCGCCGCGGGCGGCGAAGCGCCCGTCGCGCTCCTCGACGACCACCTCGAGCCCGAAGGTCGCACTCAGCCGCTGCGAAGTGAGGACCTGCCCGCTCGCGCCCGAGGCCACCACCCGACCCCCACGCAACAGGGCCACCCGCCGGATGCCCGGCGGCAGTTCCTCGAGGTGGTGGGTGACCAGGACGACGGTGGGCCCGTCCGGCTCGGCCAGCAGCGCGTCGAGGTCGGCCAGCAGGGACTCGCGACCGCCCAGATCGAGACCGGCGAAGGGTTCGTCGAGTAGCAGCAGTTCGGGGTCCGGCGCCAGCGCCCTGGCGATACGCACCCGCTGGCGCTCCCCCTGCGAGAGGGTGTCGAGGCGCCGCTCGGACAGGTGCGCCGCACCGACGCGCTCCAGCGCCCGCGTGACCGCACCGTCGTCGCCCTGCGTGTCGAGATCGCGGCCGCGCAGGGGCCGCAGCGCGCCGAGGCGTGCCGCCGCCACGAGCTGACCCACCGCCGCCCCACCGTGGAGCAGGGGGTCCAGCCCGACGCTCACCAGGCCGACCCGGGCCCGCAGCGTGCGCAGGTCCACCCGGCCGAACCGCGCACCGAGGACCTCGACGGTGCCGGACGAGGGGAACCGGTAGGTCGACAGCACCCGCAGCAGGGTGGTCTTGCCGGCGCCGTTCGGACCGAGGACCGCCAGATGTCCCCCGGTCTCCGCGGCCAGGTCGACGCCGTCGAGCAGCGTCGCTCCCCCGGTCACCACACCAACCCCCGCCAACGCGAAGGCGCGGCTCACGGCACGTCCCGCACGACGGGGCACGACATGCAGCGCGGCCCGCCCCGTCCGCGCGGCAGCTCGTAGGAGGGGATGGTGCGCACGGTGATCCCGGCGTCGGCGAGCACCTCGTTGGTGGCGACGTTGCGCTCGTAGGCGATCACCTCGCCGGGTTGCAGGGCCAGGACGTTGTTCGCGTCGTTCCACTGTTCGCGCTGCGCCCGGGCCGAGGTCATCTCCGGTCGGATCAGGCGCACCTCGCGGCCACCGCGCACCCAGGCCAGGCCCTCGGCCAGGCCCCCCGCTGCGGTGACCGACACGCCGCCCGCCGAGGGGGTCAGGGCGTAGGTGGCCGTGCGCTCCTGCATCGCCGGGTAGAGCAGGAACGCGTCGGTGTCCACCTGGGTGATGACGGTGTCGAGGTGCATCGTGGCCCGTTGGCGGGGCAGATCCACGGCCAGGACCCGGTCGACCACCCCGGCGGCGAACAGGCGGGCGGCCAGCAGCTCCAGGCCGGCCGCGCTGGTGCGCTCCGAGATCCCGATCGCGACGCCCCGCTGGTCGACCACCAGGATGTCACCGCCCTCGAGGGTGGCGGGGTAGTGCTCGCCGGCCTCGCCCCCGAACCACACCGTCGGGTCACCGAACCGGGGGTGGTTGGCGTAGAGGAATCGCAGCAGGTCGGTCTCGCGCCGGCGCACCAGCCGGTTCATCGGGCACAGCACGACGCCCTCACCGATCCACGCCGAGGAGTCCCGGGTGAACACGGCGTTGGGAAGCGGGGCCAGCAGCAGGTCGCCGGGCCCGCCGGCCGCGGCCACCAACCCGCCGGTCACGCCGGCCTCGGTGGCGGTGACCCCGCCGAGGAGGTGACCGACCAGGCCGGTCGGGTCCTCGCTCAGCAGCAGTTCACGTACACGGTCCACGGCGTGCGGCCCACAGGTGGTCTCGGTCACCTGCGACTCGACGAGCGTCCGGGCCAGGTCGGGGTCGGCGACGACCTCGGCCAGCAACCGTTCGAGGTGCAGCACCTCGACGCCGGCGGCGCCCAGGACCTCGGCGAACGCGTCGTGCTCGGCCTGGGCGTGTTCGACCCACAGCAGTTCGTCGAAGAGCAGCTCGTCCTTGTTGTCGGGGGTGACGCGCTCGAGCTCCGTGCCCGGACGGTGGATCAGGACGGTGCGCAACCGTCCGACCTCGGAACGAACGGAGGGGGTCACGACCCGGCCGGTGCCCCGAGACGGCCGCGCGGCTCGAACCAGCGGCCGTCGGCGGGCAGGGACTCCAGGGTGATACGCGGCAGGGGTTCGCGGAACAGCCCCTCGATCGCCTCGAGATCGACGAAGCGGGCGCCCGGCAGTGTGGCGAGCCCACCCGCGTACTCGGCGAAGCCCAGGATCGTGCACACGATGCCGTCGTCGAGCAGGTCGGTCAGCGGTTCGCTGAACGCCTTCGCGTCGTTGGAGCCGACGTAGACCGCCTCGAGGTCACCCTCGCCGTGGCGGGCCTCGAGATGGTCGAGCATGTCGTCGTCGACGTCGCTCTCGTCGTGCTTGGGCTTGGCGAAGACCCGGAAGCCCTGCTCGAGCAACCACACCACCCACCCACGCATGGGGCCGGCGACGTGGGGGGCGACGTTGACGAACACGCACGCCTCGACCTCGTCACCGTCGGCGTGGTGGACGAGCCACTCCGCGAGCACCGACATGTCCGGGCGCTCGTGCGCCGTGGGCTTGCCCTCGATGATGTTCGCCAACGTCATGTCGACGTTGGGTGCGTCCCACACCAGTACATGGCGGCCCACGGGCGCCCTCGTTTCGTCCGACGGATCGTTTGGTGGACTGTAGGGCCCCTGCCGCGGGCCGGACCATGCCGGCGCCGGGGGCCTCACCGCCCCGGGTGGGAGCCCGGTCCCGGCGCGCCGGGCAGCGCATCCTCGAGGTCGGTCAGCGCCGCCATGGCGAGCTCGACCTGTTCGGCGTGCGGCTGCTCGACCAGCGCGGTCAGCGAGGCGACGGCGAGGTCCGCCGCGTCCGGGTCCACCGTGGTGCCCACGGGGCCTTCCGTGTCGCCGAGTTCGGCGTAGGCCGGGTCGACGTCCTCGACGTCGAGGCGGTCGAGGACCCGTTCGGACTGCGCGGCGATCGCCGTCCACCCAGGGTGGTCGTCCCGGTCGGCGGCGAGGTCGCGGGCGTCCTGCAGGGCCTGGATCAGGTGCGGGGCGGGTGCCATGTGTCGCTCCAGTTCGGTTCGTCGGTCGAGGCTGCCATTCGCGACCCCACCCGGTTCGCCGGCGACCTGCCCGGACGACGGCCGTGGCTCAGCCGTGTCCGAACTGCCGGAGCCCCCGGATCAGAGCTGGCCGATCAACGCCTCCGGGTCGTCCACGATTCGGGTCGCGCCAGCGCCCGAGAGCACCTCGTCGCCGAAGCCACCGCAGCGCACGGCGACGGACGGACAGCCCGCGGCGGTGGCCGCCAACGAGTCCCACGGGGCGTCTCCCACCATCACGGTGCGCGCCACCTCGAACCCCTGGTCGCGGCAGGCGGCCAGGAGCAGGTCGGGCGCCGGCTTGGAGGAGGCCACGTCCTCGCTGTCCACCAGCGGCAGGTCGTCTCGCCCCAGGGCGGCGAGCAGCGCCTCGCGCTCATCCGAGCCCGCGGAGGTCGCCACGGCGTAGGGCACCTGCCGGGTCTCGAGGTCCGCCAGCAGCTCGCGCGCCCCGGTGGTGGCGCGCAGCCCGGCGGCGCGGTCGAGGAACCGGCGCTTGTGGTCGTCGGAGAGTGCTCCGGCGTCGGCGACGTGGCCACCGAGCAGCCACGGCACCAGCCGGTCGCCGCCCATCCCGATGCCGGCGTGGATCCGGGCCTGCGGCACGTCGTAGCCGGCCTCGCGGAACGCCTCGAACCAGGCGACGACGTGCTGGTAGACGGAGTCGACCAGCGTCCCGTCGAGGTCCAGCAGCACGCCGGCCCGACCCTGTGAGTTCGTCGGTGGCTTCGTCGGTGGGGTCATCCCATCAGCGTGCCGCGCCGGCGGGGAACGGGCAGGCCGGCGGACCGGCCCAACGTCCGAGGACGACTACGGTCGTCGACGCCGACGAAGGAGCAGACCCGATGTCGCCGCTGCAGCCGCCCGAGGTCGCCGACTACCTCACCCACCTCGCCGTGGCCGAGCACCGCGACCAGGTCCTCGACGAGATGGAGCTGCGTGCCGGCGAGATGGGCTTTCCCATCATCGGTCGGTCGGCGGCGCGGTTCCTCGAGGTCGCCGCCCGGTCGATCGGCGCGAAGCGGGTGCTGGAGCTCGGCAGCGGGTTCGGGTACTCGGCCTACTTCTTCGCGGGCGCGGTGGGCGCGGACGGCGAGGTGGTGTGCTCCGACCTCGACCCGGCCAACGCCGACCGGGCGGAGGGCTACCTGCGCCGGGCCGGGCGGTGGGGCCCGGTCCGGTGGTGGACGGGCGACGGCCTGGAGGTCCTCGCCGCGCAGGGCGGCGAGTTCGACGTCATCTTCTGCGACGTCGACAAGGAGGCCTACCCCGACTGCTGGCGTGCCGCCGCGGAGCGCCTGCGCGTGGGTGGCCTGTGGCTGTGCGACAACGTGCTGTGGGACGGACGGGTCGCGGGGTACGGGCAGCCCGGCCCGCCCGAGCGCGAGGCCGTGATCGACCCGATCCGGGACATGACGCGGCTGGTCGTCGACGACGAGCGCTACGTCTCCAGCATCATCCCGCTGCGCGACGGGGTGCAGATGGCGCTGCGGGTGTCCTGAGTCCCGGCCGATGGGGCGCCCGGCGGCGGGACGTGGCCCGTCAGTGGCAGGCCGCCACGAGCCACGGGTAGGGGTTGACGGCCGCACCCCCGCCCGGGTGCACCTCGAAGTGGACGTGGGGCGCGCTGCGGGAGGCGTTGCCGGTGGCGCCGTTGTAGGCGATGTGTTCCCCCGCCTCGACCCGGGTGCCGACCGCGCCGCGCTCGGCCACCGAGTTCAGGTGGGCGTAGTAGAAGATCGTGCCGTCGTCGCCGCGCAGGTACAGCCCCAGGCCGCCGAGAGCGCTGTTGCTCTCCCTGTGGATCACGCCGTCGGCGAAGGCGTAGACCGGCTCGTCCATCCGGGCGAAGACGTCGGTGCCGCGGTGGGAGCGGCCACCACTCCGTGGCTCACCCCAGCTGTCGCGGAACCGGAACGCCCCCGGCTCGAAGATGCAGGCGTAGGTGCCCTGCTGAGCCCCGCGTTCGATCTCCCGCCGCCGTTCGGCGCGGGTACGCAGTTCGTCGGCGGTGCTCTGCGCCGAGTCGAGGTCCTCCCGGAGCTGTTGCGCATGCTGCTCGAGCTGTTCCGACAGCTCGTCGAGGCGTGCCGACCGTTCCTCGAGCAGTTGCTCGGTCTGGCCCAGCGAGGTGCGCACGGCCAGCGCCTCCTCGAGGCCGGCGGTCTCGCGTCGTTGCAGGGTCGAGACCATCCCGGCACGTTCGATCGCGATCCCCGCACCGTCGGCGTTGAGCATCGTCTGTAGCTGCAGGGTCGCGCCGTGCATGAACATCGACCGGGCGCGGTCGCCGAGCTGGTGCTCGATCTCGCGCGCCTCGGTGCGCAGGGCCGCGGCCCGGGTCTCGAGCTCATCGAGTTCCAGGCGGACCGTCTCGAGCTCCGACCAGGCGAGCTCGTAGGCCTCGGTCGTGGCCCCGTGCTCCTCGGTCAGTCGCTCCACCCGCTCCTCGGCGCGATCGAGGTCGTCCGCGGCCACGGCGAACGGCGCCGCCAGCGACAGGGCGGCGGCGAGCACGAGCGTGACCGGCAGGTGGCGCATGCCCTTCCCGGGTCCGGGTGCCTCGAGGATGCGAATACGGATGGCGGGTCCGGGCCGCCGGCGGGTTCCCGGCGTGCGTTGACCGCGCTTCCGGCCGCCGAGGATGCCACTGTCGGCGGTGTCCTGCCAATCGCGACGCACCCGGCGGTTGTCGGCGCGTCAGCGCCCGGCGGTAGGCTGACGACCACGACATCGGCCGGCGACGAGGTGGTCTGCAACGTGGAGGAACGTCCCGAACGCGACCGTCCCTGGCTGATGCGGACCTACTCCGGCCACTCCTCCGCCGCCGCGTCGAACGAGCTGTACCGGACGAACCTGGCCAAGGGCCAGACCGGCCTGTCGGTGGCCTTCGACCTGCCGACCCAGACCGGCTACGACAGCGACCACGTGCTCGCGCGCGGCGAGGTCGGCAAGGTCGGCGTGCCGATCAGTTCCATCGAGGACATGCGGGTCCTGTTCGATGAGATCCCGCTCGAGAAGATGAACACCTCGATGACGATCAACGCCACCGCCATGTGGCTGCTGGCGCTGTACGTCGCCGTCGCCGAGGAGCAGGGAGCCGACCCCGCCGAGCTCAAGGGCACCACCCAGAACGACATCCTCAAGGAGTACCTCTCGCGCGGGACCTACGCCTTCCCGCCGGGGCCGTCGATGCGGCTGACCACCGACGTACTGGCCTACACGGTCAATCACATCCCGAGCTGGAACCCGCTCAACATCTGCAGCTACCACCTGCAGGAGGCCGGTGCGACGCCGACCCAGGAACTGGCCTTCGCGCTGGCCAACGCCATCGCCGTATTGGACGCCGTCAAGGAGCGCGGGCAGGTCCCCGAGGAGGACTTCCCCCGTGTGGTGGGCCGCATCTCGTTCTTCGTCAACGCCGGCATCCGGTTCGTCGAGGAGCTCGCGAAGATGCGGGCCTTCGTGCAGCTCTGGGACAAGATCACCTACGAGCGCTACGGCGTCGAGGACCCCAAGTACCGCCGCTTCCGCTACGGCGTGCAGGTCAACTCCCTGGGCCTGACCGAGCAGCAGCCCGAGAACAACATCGTTCGCATCCTCATCGAGATGCTGGGGGTGACGATGTCGAAGGACGCCCGCGCCCGGGCCGTGCAGCTGCCGACCTGGAACGAGGCGCTGGGGCTGCCGCGCCCGTGGGACCAGCAGCTCTCGCTGCGCACCCAGCAGATCCTGGCGTTCGAGACCGACCTGCTGGAGTACGGCGACCTGTTCAACGGCTCCGAGGTGATGGACGCCAAGGTCGACCAGCTGGTCGCCGGCGCGACCGAACTGCTCGACGAGGTCCTGGAGCTCGGCGGCGCGATGAACGCGGTCGACCACATGAAGTCCGAGCTGGTGCGCTCCAACGCCGAACGGCTGCGGCGCATCGAGTCCGGCGAACAGACCGTGGTCGGCGTCAACGCCTACGAGTCGGCCGAGCCCTCGCCGCTGGTCGACGAGGAGGGCGGCATCCTCAAGGTCGACGACGCCGCGGAGGCCGACCAGATCGCCCGCCTGGAGGCGGCCCGCGAGACACGCGACGAGGAGGCGGTGACCGTCGCGCTGGACGAGCTGCGCCAGGCGGCCGCGACCGACGAGAACCTCATGCCGGCCTCGGTCGCCGCGGCCCGCGCCGGGGCGACCACCGGCGAGTGGTCGCAGGCGCTGCGGGACGTGTTCGGCGAGTACCGCGGCCCGACCGGCGTGTCGGACCGGGCGATGGCCTCCACCGGTGCCGCCGGGGGGAGCCTCGAGCAGGGCCGCCGCCGCGTGAAGGCCGTCGAGGAGACGCTCGGCCGGCGCCTGAAGATCCTGGTCGGCAAGCCCGGGCTGGACGGCCACTCCAACGGCGCGGAGCAGGTCGCCATCCGTGCCCGCGACCTCGGCATGGAGGTCATCTACGAGGGGATCCGTCTGACCCCGGCACAGATCATCCGTGCGGCCGTCGACGAGGACGTGCACCTGGTGGGGCTGTCGATCCTGTCCGGGTCGCACCTGTCGCTGGTGCCCCAGGTCGTCGAGGGGCTGCGTGCCGAAGGGGCGGACATCCCGGTCGTGGCCGGCGGGATCATCCCCAACAGCGACGCGAAGCGGCTGCTGGACGGTGGGGTGGCCTCGGTGTTCACGCCGAAGGATTTCGACCTGACCAAGATCCTGGTCGAGGTCGCCGAGATGGCCGCGGAACGCCTTCAGCCCGCGTAGCCCTCGGCGCGCCGCACCCTGGTCGCGCGGCGTCGGAGCCGCCCACCGACTCCCGCGGAGTCGGTTTCGTCCACAGGCCGCGACGACCCCGGGGCTGACGTCGACCTGCCACCCGCCATGCTTTCCCGACGGGTTGTCCCGGACCGGAGGTGGAGGCATCATGGCCATCGATGAGCAGGCACGCCACGAGCTGTACAACCAACTCGTGGAGACACTCGGGGTCGGGTACGCGAGGACACTCATGGAGCACCTGCGACCCGTTGGCTGGGCGGATGTCGCCACCAAGAGAGATCTGGACACCGCGCTTCTCGCGCTGCGTCACGAACTGACCGGGACGGTTCACGAGGCGGTCGCAGGTCTACGCGCCGAGATCAACAACCAGACACGCCTGCTCTTCTTCAGCATGCTGACCGTCATGCTCACCGCGGTCGCCCTGGCCTTCACCGCGGCCCGCTTCACCGGAAACTTGCGACCAGCGGCGACGTGACCGCGACCAGCGGACCGGCGAAACAGGCTCGCTCGTCGCCTTCCAGGCATATTCTCGAGCCAAGGGTCGAGGCCGGGAGGGCGTCGTCGTGGAGAGCGCCCGAGCTGTGCAGTGGCCGGACGACGTCGACGAGATCCTGGGAGGCGACCTCACGGTCGCCATCGGGATGCCGACCGGGATGCAGGGTGTTTCGCTGTCCACGGTGACCACCCTGGGCATGCGCGACCGCGACGCCGGCACGGTCACCTTCACCACGTCGCTCGGGTTCGGTCGCAAGCTCGAACGCATCGCGGACGACCCTCGGATCG
>SLRZ01000109.1 GCA_007130695.1 Nitriliruptoraceae bacterium | reverse complement strand
CTCGGGTGGGGCCAGTCGCGCCCCATGGCCTGCGCGGCGTGTCACCCGCGGTGGGACAGCTGCCGCTCGTGGGCCTGCGCGGCCGCGTCGTCGAACAGCACGAACCGCACGAGCCGCACGGCATCGAGATCGCCGGCGGCCGCCTCGATGGTCGCGAGCGCGACCCTGGCGGCCTCCTCCATCGGATACCCGAACGCCCCGGTCGAGACCGCCGGGAAGCCGACCGAGGCCAGCCCCCGCCCATCGGCCAGCCGCAGCGCTTCGCGATAGCAGCTGGCCAGCAACTGCTCTGCCGGTCGGTCGCGGCCGTAGACCGGACCCAGAACGTGGATGACCCACTCGTTGGGCAGGCCGTGGCCCGAGGTGAGTACGGCCTGGCCCGGCTCGATCGGGGCCAGCGGCCGGCACTCCTCGTCCAGCCCGGGCCCCGCAGCCGCATGGATGGCCCCCGCCACCCCACCCCCCGTGGTCAACCGGGCGTTCGCCGCGTTGACCACCGCGTCGAGGTCGGCCTGGGCGGTGATGTCGCCGACCACCACCTCCACCTGCAGCCCGTCGTACTGCGTGCTCACGGTCACGTCGTTCCTCCGGTCGCCTCGCGCTTCGAAGCATGCCGGACGAGACGAGAAGATGTCGCGGCGGACCGAGGTGACGGCGGCCGCGTACGGGATGGGTCTAGGGTCGCGCCGGGCGGGGCGAGGCAGGAGCGCACGATGCTGCGAGTCGGAGCGGCGAGCCGGGACATCACCCCGGAGCTCAAGGGCGATTTCTTCGGCTACGTACGGCCCGATCTGCGCGTCCGTGGTGTCGCAGGGCGCCTGTGGGCGCATGCCCTGGTGCTCGAGGACGGCCGGCGCACGGTCTGCCTGCTCACCCTGGACCTCGGTGCCCCGCTTCTCACCACGGCCATCCGGGAACGGGTCGCGGATCTCGGCTTCGGCCCCGGCAACCTCATCGTGGCCGCCACCCACACCCACGCGGGACCGAACAAGCCCGGCGAATGGGTGGCCCAACAGGCCGCCGCGGCGATTCGGGACGCGCACGCCGCGCGGCGCCCGACCCGGGCCGCCTGGTCGCAGGTCCGACTCGATGACGCGAACCGCAACCGTTCGCTCGAGGCACACCTGGCCAACCACGGCCTCGACCTCTACCCCGGAACGGCGACGACGGACCTCGATCCCGACGGCGGGGACCATCCCCGCGACGTCACCCTGCGACTGCTCAAGGTCGAGACCGACCGGGGCGAACCGCTGGCCGCCTGGGCGCACTTCTCCGCCCACCCCACCACCATCGGGCCGGCCAACACCTACTTCTCCGCGGACTACCCGGGCACCGCACGCCACCACTTCCGGCGGCGCTTCGAGCATCCGCCCGTCGCGATCCTGACCAACGGGACCGAGGGCGACCTCATCCCACGCTACGACGAGGTCGCACAGCACGCCCTCGCCGACCGCATCGGCCACCGGGTCGCGGACGCCATGGCCCGCGCCTGGGACGGGGCGCCGGCGACCCGTGCGGACCTCACCGTCGACGGGGCCGGGGAGCGAATCGTCTACCAGGGCCAGGAGGTCGCCCCCGGCCGGCGGGTCGGGCGACGGGCGTGGTTCGGGTTGCCGTTCCTCGGCGGTGGCCAGAACGGGCCGTCGTTCTTCTATGGCTGGGGACTCGAGGGCCGCCGCCGCCCCCGCCTGCTCGCGGGCCGCGTGCAGGGGCGCAAGCTCGTCGCCGCACCCGCGCCCTGGGCCCCGGCCGCCGACGTCACCGTCCTGCGGATCGGTGACCGGTTGCTGCTCTCCGTGCCCGGTGAGCCGACGGTGGAGACCGGCCGCCGGCTCGTGGCCGCCGCGCGCCGCACCGCCGGGCCGGCGGTGCGCGACGCCCTGGTCGTCGGCCTCGCACAGGCCTACCGCGGCTATTTCACCACGCCCGAAGAGTACGACCAGCAGCACTACGAGGGCGGCCACACCGTCTTCGGCCGCTACACCAGCCTGCTCGTCGAGCAGTGCCACGCCCGGCTCGCGGCGCGACTGGCGGATGGCGACGGCCAGCCCGGCGGGGTCTGCCGGGACGGCCCGTCGACCGGCCCGGTCGACGACCGCACCGCGGCCGGCTCGGTGCAGCAGGGCGGCGCGTCAGCAACCGCACCCGTGCGCCGACCTCCCGCCGACGTGCCGGCCCCGGTCGGTGCCCACCGCGGACGCTGCCGGGCCCGACTCCTGGACACGCCCTCGGGTCGTATCCCCCGCTTCGAGACCTTCGAGCTGTCCTGGAGCGCGCCACGACGCGGCCGGGCACGACCGGTGGGAGAAGCGATGGTGGTCCTCGAGCGCCGCCTCGCCGGGGATTCGTGGACGGTGGTCGACGACGACCTCGCCGGCGGGTTCGTCTGGCACCAGTCCGGGCGACGGGTCACGGCCCACTACGAGGTCCCCGGCGACCTGACCACGGGCAGCTACCGCGTCACGGTGCTGGGACCACGCCGTCCGGTCTCGACCGAGCAGTTCGAGGTCGTGGCCAGCGATGGGCTGCGCCTCCTGGGCGTCGAAGCGGACGGCGACACGCTGGTGTTCTCCGCGCAGAACCCCACGCCCGACCCGCAGCGGTTGCTGCGTCGTCGTGAACGCCAACCGAGCGGTGGGTGCGTGCGCTTCCGCATCGCCGGCCTGACGCAGGAGGCGGCGTGGGATCCGGAGACCGGTGGGTGGCGCGCACCCGTCACGACGGTCCCCTCCCACATCGACGTGCCGGCCGGAGGCCTGGTCGACGCGGCCGGCAACCGCAGCGGCGGGGCCGTCCAACTGGCCGTGGGGGCGGTGACGTCCGGAGCGTGGCCCCCGCCCATCGGCCCCGGCGGCGGCCGGCCACCCGGCCTCTTCGGCCTCGGTCGTGCCCGGCGCGGAGGCCGTCAGACCTCGTCGAGTTCGGCGATCGGGGCCCGCCCGAGATAACCGAGTTCCTCGGAGTGGTACCAGGCCAACGCCTCCTCGCCCTCACGCCAGCACAGCAGCACCTCCCGGCGCTCGCCATCGACCACGGCACGCGCCGGAAAGTCCAGCAGGGCCGGAGCCACGCCCTTGACGATCACCCCGTGCTCCCGGAACCAGCCGAGCTCGTCGTCGAGCTGGGCTTCGAGGGCCTTGGCCCGGGGCACGTCGCCCTCGGCCACCTCCTCGGAGCGGATGGCCAGTGCGAGCTGCTGCAGGGAGGCGCTCAGCTCGGCGATCTCGCCGATGCGGCGGCGTGCCTCCGGCAGCAGTGCCGATGCGGACTCGTAGTCGAAGCGTGGTTCCATGCGGCCATGATGCCGGTCCTCGTGCCGGTCTGCCGCCCACGGACCCGTCCGTGCGTGCCCCCGCGATCGGTCCCCGGCTGCGGCCGACTTGGTCGGGGCTGCCCGACCGTGGAGGATGCGCGCATGTCCGTCGAGGTGCAGTACTCCACGATCGAGGGTCGCGGCCTGTTCGCGACCCGCAATCTGCGCGCCGGCACCGTCGTCGACCTCTCACCGGTGCTGCTGATCCCGCCCGACCAGGTCGACGTCGTCGACGAGACGGTCCTGCGCTGGTACGTCTTCGACTGGGACGGCGAATCCACCGGGGTGGTACTCGGCCGGGCCAGCATGTGCAACCACAGCCCCGACCCGAACGCCGAACTGTTCCTCGAGGACGCGGAATCGGGCCCGATGGCCGAGCTGGTGGTCACCCGTTCAGTGCGGCGCGGCGAGGAACTGCTCATCGACTACGGGCCCGACCACCCGCTGTAGGTGGGCAGGCACAGGCGCGTGGGCACGTGGGGCAATTCACGGCAACTGCCCTCGGGTCACGGGCGGAATGACCTCGTCGCGCTCCTCACGCACCCACCACACGCGGCTCCCGGTCGACTCCTCCGGTTCGGCGAAGCGGTAGCGGTAACGCAGGACCCGCACCGCCGTCGGCGGCCGGTCACCGAAGGGTGCCCGGTGGACCAGGCGCAGGATCTGCGGGTCCGCCTCCAGCAGGCGCGTGAGCATCCGCCTGAACCAGGGGTGCTGTTCGGGGCGTGGGCTCATCGCGGCGAACCACAACAGCCAGTCCAGGCGCAGGTGGTAGGGCGCGACCTGGGGCGGCCGGCGTGCGACGTCGGTCGGCTTGGCGGGGAATTCGTACGCCCGCCAGTCGGCGTCCGGCGCCCGGGGGTCCGCGTCGCTGGTGGCCTCGATCACCAGCTCGTGACGGACCCGGGTCACGCTGCCGAACGCGCCGTAGGAGTTGACCAAGCGCAAGGGATCGTGGGAGGCGTTCATGCGCTGGCGAGCGGAGAACAGATTGGCGAGCGGATGCCAGCTTCGCCACACCAGCACCGCCCCCAGCACCAGGACGGTCGCCAGGAACCACGTCGGCGCCTCCTGGGGCGTGTCCACCGGTGCCCCCGGCAGCCAACCGAGCCAGGCATCGGGCAGCGCCGCGAACCCCAGGACGATCGTGAGCAGGTTGAGCCAGGCGAAATTTCCACTGAGCATCAGGTAGGCCTGCGTGACGATCACGATCGTGGCCGCGGTGCCGGCGAACGGTTGCGGAAGGAAGAGCCCGAACGGCACGAGCAGCTGGGTGACGTGGTTGGCCCCCACCTCGACCCGGTGCTGCCACCGCGGCAACCGGTGGAACCGGCGGCTGAGCGGATTGGGCAGGGGCTGGGTCTCATGGTGGTGTTCGGTGCAGGTCAGCTCGCGCCAGCAGACGTCGCCACGCAGCTTGATCATGCCCGCGCCGAACTCGACCCGGAACAACAGCCACCGGAACGCCACCAGCACGATCCACGGCGGCGCGATCTCCGGCGGGCCGAGGAAGATCGCCAGGAACCCGGCCTCGAGCAGCAGCGACTCCCAACCGAAGGCGTAGAAGGCCCGGCCGACCGTGACGAAGGAGAGATACAGCGCCCACAGCAGGGCGAACGCCGCCATCGCCCCCCAGGGTGGTCCGGCCTGTGGCAGCCCGATGAGCAGCGCGAGCGCGACGGCCGCCCCCACCCCGGCCAGCCCCGTGGCCACGCGGTCGTCGTAGCCCAGGTGGAAGAGGCTCGGCACCCGCCGCCACGACGAGGCGACCAGGACCTCGCGGGCAGGTGACAGGCCACGGTCGCCGAGCAGGGGCCGCCACTGGTGGAGCACGTTGACGAACGCCAGCAGGTAGACCAGCGCGGTGCCGCGCTGCAGCAGCCAGCGCGCGGTCTGATACCCCTCCGCCTCGAACAGCGCCATCGCATCCATGGCAGCATGATGGCGGGGTGGACCTGCGTGCGCCGGGGTCACACCCGGTCCGCCGGTCGGATCCCGGGGGCAGGAGGCACCACCAAGGGAGGCCACCATGACGAGCAGGCCCTGGACGCCACCCGGTGCGGTGCTCGTTCTGGTCGCACTGTCCGCGTGCACCGGCACCGGCCCGGACGTCGACGGCTCGTGGGAGCTCGTCGAGGGCGAGGCACCGTCGGGGGCCGTGCCACTGGTCGAGGACGCACCGATCACGCTCACCATCGAGGACGACGAGCTGTCGGGCACGGCGGCCTGCAACTCCTACGGCGGGACCGCCGACCTCGATGACGAGCGGTTCCGTGCCCGGGAGGTCTTCCAGACCGAGATGGCCTGCGACCCGGCCGAGGTCATGGACTCGGAATCCGCCTATCTCGAGGCCTTCCGGCAGGTCACCACCTACGAACGTCGCGACGACGTCCTCGTGCTGCGCGGCGCGGACGTGGAACTGGTCTACGAACGGGCGTCGGGGTGAGCGCCGCCGCAACATCCATCGTGCTGCGTGCCTACGCCGAACTGGTGGATTTCCTCGACGCCCCCGAGGTCGAGCTGCCCATCGGCGGCCCGCGTTCGGTCAAGGACCTGGTGGAGGCGGCCGGCATCCCCCACCCCGAGGTCGGGCTGCTGCTGGTGGACGGCCGGCGGGTCGGGTTCGACCACCTCCTCACCGGGGGCGAACGCGTCGCCGCCTATCCGCCCTTCCACGGCCTCGACCCCGTTGGAGGGTTGTGGCCGTCACCACCCGAGCCCCGGCGCTTCGTCCTCGACGTGCACCTGGGCACGCTCACCCGCCGGCTGCGGCTGCTGGGGTTCGACGCCTGGTACCGAACCGACGCGGACGATGCGCTCCTGGCCGACGTCGCCGTCGGGCAGGAGCGCATCCTGCTCACTCGGGACCGGGGGCTGCTGATGCGCCGGACGATCACCCACGGTTACTGCCCGCGGTCACAGGATCCGGACGAACAGGCCGTCGAGGTGGCGCGGCGGTATTCGCTGGCACCGCGGCGCGCGCCACTGACCCGGTGCGTGCGCTGCAACGGGCTCCTCCACCGTGCCCACGCGGCGCAGGTGTGGGACGAGCTCGAGCCCGGCACCCGTGCGGCGTTCGACCGTTTCTCCCGCTGCGGAGGGTGCGGACAGGTGTACTGGCCGGGCTCGCACCTCGACGCAGTCGAGGGCTTTCTCACCCGCATCGAGGCGATGACGTCCCCTCGTGGCGCTCCCCCGCCCGGGACCGGGCCAGTCCACCATTGACGCCGCGCTCCGCGGGGGCTTGGGTCGGGGGCACGACAACGACAGGGAGAGCACCCATGGCAGAGAGCGTCTACAAGGTCATCGAGCTGGTCGGCACGAGCACGGAATCCTGGGAGAAGGCGGCCAGCGCGGCCGTGGCCCGCGCCGGCGCGTCCGTGCGCAATCTCCGGGTGGCCGAGATCAAGGAACTCGACATGACCCTCGAGAACGACCAGGTCGCCGCCTACCGGGCGAAGGTCCGGGTCTCGTTCAAGTACGAGGGCGAGTAGGCCCGCGCCGGGACGGCGGCCGCCCCGCCGGGGGGCGGCCTTTCAGGTACTCCGCCCGCCGAGCAGGAATGACAGCAGGACGAAGCGACGGCCACGCGTCACCGGCAGCACCTCGTGGAGGTGCGAGCCGGAGAAGACCAGTGCCTCGCCGGCGGCCGGGCGGTAGCGCTGGGGTCCGTACTCGGGGAACCGCAGCTCGCCGCCCTCGTACCCGGCGTTGAGGTTGAGTGTCAGCGCGAAACGACGGTGGGCGGTTGCGGCGCTGATGTTGTCGCGGTGGGGCTCGAAGAACCCCTCGTCGGCGTCCTCGTAGCAGCCGATCTTGAAGCCCTCGAAGCCACGCGCCTCGTAGGCGAACGCCTTCTGGACCTCGGGCATGATCCGCCGGCCGAGGTGCGAGGTCAGCGAGCGCAGCAGCGCCGGGTCCTCGACGATGTGGTCGCGCCGTCGCTTGCGCAGCGCGTCGGCCTGTTCACGGCGACCACCGTCGACGCTCGCCTCCACACCCGTCGACCGGGATCCGCCGGCCTCCCAGGCCGTCAGCAGGCGGTCGCGCCACTCCTCGTCCAACACGTCGGGAATCAGCAGCACGGGAGCGTGACGGTCCGCCTCGGCGGAAGGACCGTCGAGGCGGACGGCGGCGAGGTGGTCGACGACGGCGGCGAGCATTCCGTCGAGGTCGTCGGGAGCGTGGGCGGACACCACCCGCACGTTGGGATCGAGCACGAGCACGGTGGTGCCCTGAACGCCGTACCCCTGGTGCAGGGCTCCCTCGGCGTCGTGGAAGGCCGTGGAATCCGACACCGGGGCGCCCTGCACCACGTGGTGCACGACCACGTCGTCGTCCAGCGTCGCCCGCAGCCGTTCGACCACGGGTGCCGAGGCGGTTTCGCCCTCGTCACCGCTGAAGACCATCACCGACGGTGCGCCACCGACGAACCCGTAGAAGCGGGCGGGCTCGCCACGTCCCCGGGGGAGGGCGAAGTCGGGTGCCCGTTCCCCCGGGCCGATCAGCGTTCGCTGTGTCATCTGCAGGTCATTCCTCGGAGGTGGAGATCAGCGCCTCGATCATGCGCTCACAGGCACGCAACTGCTCGACCTCGAGGTACTCGTCCGGCTGATGCGCCTGGTCGATCGAGCCGGGCCCGCACACCACGGTCGACAGCCCCGCCGCCTGGAAGTGGCCGCCGTCGGTCCCGAACGCGACGGTGCGTTGGGGACCGTCGTAGCCGGTCAGTTCCCGCACCAGTCGGTCGGCCACACCGTCTTCCTCGGTGGCCATGGCCCGGACGAGCGCGTCCGCCGTGGTCACCACGTGCCCCTCGCCGATCCCGGCGTGCAGCCGCGGCAGCACCTCGGCCTCGATGAAGGCATCGACCTGTTCCTTGATCTGTTCGCCGTCGTCGTCGGGGACGGGGCGGTACTCCCAGGCGAGCTCGCAGAGTCGCGGCACGATGTTGATCGCCTGCCCGCCGGTGATCGTGGCGAGGTTGAAGGTCGTGTGCGGCGGATCGAACCGGGGGTCGCGCCCCGCCCGGTGATGCTCCTGGGCGAGATCGTCGATGTAGGAGGCGATCCGTGCCGCCGCCGCGACCGCGTTCGCGGCCCGGTGCGGTTGACTCGAGTGGGCGTCACGGCCGTGAACGGTCGTGACGAAGGACCGGATGCCCTTGTGCGCCGTCACGGTCTCCATCCGCGTCGGCTCGCCGACGATCACCGCCGCGGGCCGTGCCTGGGTGGCCAGCAGGTGCTCCACGAGGCTCGGCGCGCCCACCGTGCCGATCTCCTCGTCGTAGGAGAGGGCCAGCAGGATCGGACGTCGAAGTCCCGCGGAGGTCATCTCCTCCAGCGCCGCGAGCACCGCCGCCACGAACCCCTTCATGTCCGTGGCGCCCCGGCCGTACAGCAGGCCGTCCTGCTGGTCGAGGGTGAAGGGGTCGCGGCTCCAGGGCTGGCCGGTCACGGGCACGCAGTCGGTGTGGCCGGAGAGGACCACGCCGCCCTCGACGTCCGGGCCGATCCGCGCCAGCAGGTTCGCCTTGGTCCCGTCCGGGCTCGGGACCCGACTCGAGGCGACCCCGTGGCGGTCCAGCAGGTCCTCGACGAACGAGATCAGCTCGAGGTTCGAACCCCGGGTGGTGGTGTCGAGGCCGACCAGTGTCTCGAGCAACTCCAACGTGTCGGCCATCAGGGACTCCTCGGGGATGGTGACGGCCAGGTCGGGGCCGGATCCCGCACGGTGGGCGCCGTGCCGCCAACCGTAGCGGCGCCGCTGGGACTACCCGGCCCGGTCGGGGTGGTCGGGATAGCTGTCCTTGAACACGCCCTGGTGCAACAGGACCTCGGCGATGGCGGTGTCGGTCTCGTCGAGGATCGTGGTCAGCGTCCAGTACGACTCGGTGCGCCGGCTCTCCGACAGCGCGACGATCTCGCGCTCGAGCAGGTAGGGCCGACCGACGAACAGCGGGCCGGCCAGCAGCCGCACCTCGAGGTCGATGAACAGGCCGACCGAGGGCTGACGGACCCGGAACCCGGCCTGCCTGCTGGTCGCCAGGGCCAGCACGCTGACCATCTCGGTGGGCACGATCGGGCCACCCCACGGCGAGGCGTCGCGGTACCAGGGGCTGGGCTCGGTGATCACCTCGAGTTTTTCGGCCAACGTGAACGGGTAGAGCTCCCCCATGTGGGTGTCGAGGTCCATGCGGACCTCCTCGCGTGCACCTCCGCGTTGGCCGACCTCGAGCTGATCGAGGATCACGGGCCGTTCGAGCGGGCGGCTGCGGGCCCGCTCGAGGCGGCTTCTGACCTCGGTGTCGGCGTCGGCACCGAGCACCGCCGTACCGGTCAGCACCGGCGTCCCGTCGCCCTTGGCCGCGTCGATGGTGGCGCGCGGCCGGTCGGAGCCGTCGTGCAGGACACCGGCACGGACCTCGTCACCCTCGACGCACATGTTCTGGAAGTGGGCGCTGATACAGCCCCGCTCGAACCAGCCGGGACCGAACGTTCGCACCAACAGCGGGTCGAACTGGCTGAAATGCGTGGGCCCCTCGATGGGCGCACCCGACAGCCCGAGCCCGCTGGCCACCTCGTCGTCGTGGACGCTGGCATGGTCGTCGTAGGACTGGGCCGCCAGCATCTGGCGCGGCCGACGCAGGGGGCCGAGCAGCAGCGTCGGGGTCGCGTACGGCAGCGCATCGGTGCCGGCCCCGGCGTGGGCGGACGGCTCGACCGGTTCGGGCATGGGTTCCTCCACAGCAGTTCGCGCCAGCGTAGAACGTGCCGGGCACAGACGTGCCCGACCCCGTCGGAATTGCCCTCTTCCCTCACCCGGCTCGTCGTGCTTTCATTTTTGCGTCGTCTGATGGGGGGGCAACCAATGGAAGGGCTCGAGGACACGCTCGGCGAGGTCAGTGGTTTCGTCTGGGGCCCCTGGCTGCTGATCCCACTGCTGCTGTTGACCGGCCTCTACCTCACCGTGGTCCTCCGGGTCATCCAGTTCCGCCGGCTGACGTATTCGCTGTGGCTCGCGTTGGTCAAGCGCAAGGAGGAGGGCGCCGAGGGAGACATCAGCCACTACCAGGCGCTGTCGGTCGCGCTGGCCGCCACGATCGGTGTGGGCAACATCGCCGGTGTCGCGACCGCGATCTTCCTCGGGGGCCCCGGCGCGCTGGTGTGGATGTGGATCACCGGCCTCGTGGGCATGGCGACCAAGTACTCGGAGGCCTTCCTCGGCGTGCGCTTCCGCCGTGTGGACGCCAAGGGTGAGCAGTCCGGTGGGCCCCAGTTCTATCTCTCCGAGGGCATCAAGAACGGCTTCGGGACCTTCCTCGCGATCTTCTTCGCGATCGCCGCGTCGATCGCGGCGTTCGGCATCGGCAACATGGTCCAGTCCAACACCGTGGCCGAGGCCGTCAACGACGAGTTCGGCATCGCGGCCTGGGTCACCGGGCTCGTGCTGACCATCGGTGCCGGGATCGTGATCATCGGCGGCATCCGCTGGATCGGTCGCTTCGCCGCCCTGTTCGTCCCGTTCATGGCGATCGCCTACGTGCTGGGTGCCACCTGGGTCATCGCGGTCAACATCGACGCGCTGCCGTCGACGCTCGCGTTGATCTTCGGCGACGCCTTCACCGGAACGGCCGCGACCGGTGGCTTCGCCGGCGCCGGTCTGGCCGCCGTGATCCGCTACGGCGTCGCCCGCGGCATCTTCTCCAACGAGTCCGGCCTGGGCACCGGCGGCATCGCGGCCGCCGCAGCACAGACCACCAACCCGGTCCGTCAGGCCCTGGTGTCGATGACCCAGACGTTCATCGACACCCTGGTGGTCGTGTCGTTCACCGGGATCGCGATCGTGATCACCGGGGCGTGGACCTCGGGCGAGACCGGAGCGGTGCTCACCCAGATGGCCTTCCAGGAGGGCCTGCCCGGCGAGTGGGGCAGCATCATCGTCACGCTCGGCGTGGTGTTCTTCGCCTTCTCCACCTTGCTGGGCTGGTCCTACTTCGGTGAGCGCAACATGGACCGCCTCTTCGGCCGGGTCGCCGTGGTCCCCTACCGGGTCGTGTTCGTGATCGTGATCTTCGTCGGTGCGGTCACCGAACTGGAGGTCGTCTGGACGTTCGCCGACATCATGAACGGGCTCATGGCGCTACCCAACCTCATCGGGCTGTTGCTGCTGTCCGGCCTCATCGTCCGCGAAACCCGGGCGTTCTTCGCCGACCCCAACTGGCGAGTGTTCGTGGAGAAGGACAAGGTGTGAGGCGCCCACGCCCGGCCCAGCGTGGCTGCCCCTCCCGAGGGCCGAAGCCACGGTCAGACCGTGACGCGTCGAGGCTCGGCACACCCGCTGGCGTGCCGAGCCTGACGTCCGTGCCGCCGCATCGTCCGCGACGCGGAGCCCGGGAGCCCTACTGCTCCTCGTCGTCCTGGGGCACCAGGGCGAGCTGTGGCCCCTCCGGCGTGTCCTCGACGTCGAGCTTGCTCTCCGCGAGCGGCTCGGCGAGCTCGGGGGCGACATAGATCTCGGTACCGCTCTGTTCGGTGACCTGGTCGCCCTCAGCGGGCTCTTCGGCGAAGGCCAGCGCGAGCCCTGCCTGGCCGGACTCATCTGCCTGCGCGAACACCCGTACCCCGAAGGAGTCGGGGACCTCCTGGGTGGCACGCGCCTCCTGCAGCACGTTGACGGCGGAGTCGCTGACCTGCAGCACGGGGTTCCTCGTTCCTCATCGGTGGAAATCGGTGCGAGCCACCGTACAAGTGGGTAAGAGCAGACGCACGGACGCTCGCGTTCAGTCGGGGCGGCGAGCCCGGACGATCGCGCCGTGCAACCCGTCGGCGACCTCGTGGGTGAAGTCCACCTCCACGTCCACCAGGCCGACCGCCTCCAGGCCCTGGCGGTACTCGGCCACCGAGAGCGCACCCGCGATGCAGCCCACGTAGGACCCTCGTTCGGCGCGTTGGCTCGGATCCAGCCGATCCTCGGCGACGACGTCGCTGACCCCGAGGCGTCCCCCCGGAACCAGGACCCGTGCCATCTCGGCCATGACCGCCGGCTTGTCCACCGACAGGTTGATCACACAGTTGGAGATGATCACGTCGACGCTCGAGTCGGGCAGCGGGATCGCCTCGATTTCGCCTTCGAGGAACTCGACGTTGGCGGCGCCCGCCTCCTCGGCGTTGCGCCGGGCGAGTTCGAGCATCTCCGCCGTCATGTCGAGCCCGTAGGCGAACCCGGTCGGCCCCACACGCCTCGCCGAGAGCAGGACGTCGAGCCCCCCGCCCGACCCGAGATCGAGCACGGTCTCGCCCGCACGCAGCTCCGCGACCGCCGTCGGGTTGCCACAGCCGAGGCTGGCGAGCTGGTCCGGGCCGGGTAGGTCTGCGTCGCCCAGGTCGTCGTAGAGGGCGAAGCCGAACCCCTCGCCGGCCTCGGCCGCGTCGGTGTCGCAGCAGGCGTCAGCTCCCTGGCCGGCAGCGGCGCGTTCGGCGCCGTCCCCGCGACCGGTCTCCTCATCGACCCGGCCGGGAGCGCCGCGGTCGGCATCGCTTTCGCAACACGAGGCGGAGCCTCCTCCGGCTGCACTGCGGGCGGCAGCCGCGTAGCGGGCGCGGACGGTCTCGCGCAACGCCTCGGTCGAGGTGGTGTCGATGGTCTCCATCAGTCAACTCTCCGGGAAGGCGACGACGGTCGCGAGACGTGCCATCGCCGCGTCGTCGAGTGAGTAGTAGGACCAGGTGCCACGTCGTTCACGCACGAGCAGGCCCGCCGTGAGCAGGCGCTTGAGGTGGTGGCTGACCGTGGGCTGGGAGATCCCGAGGGCCGGGGTCAGATCGCAGACGCACACCGGACCCGGTGCAGCCGCCAACAGGTGCACGATCCGCACCCGGTGGGGGTCGCCCAGGGCCTTGAAGACCGCGGCGGTGTCCTCGGCCTCGGCGTCACTCAGTTGGCCCCCCGCAAGCGGAACGCAACAGGCGGCCGCCGTCGCCGATCGCTCCTGGACGGCCGCACCGGCACCTGCGGGACTCGGGGTCATGACCGACCTCTCCTCGGCGTTCCTCAGCCGAGGGGTCTGGGACCGCCCCAAGGCTGTATCGATGTTCTTCGATGAACTGTACCCATTGATCGATGGATGTCAATGTTCTTCGTCGCTGAGGAGAGGCGCTCAGGGTGATGGTTCGATGACCGCCGCCGTTGGTCCCGACGGTTGGGGCTGAAGGTCTCGTGCCCTGTGCGCAGCCGCGCCGTAGGATCCAGTCACGACGCGAGCAGCACGCGTCGCGAGGAGAACAGCTGATGTCCATCGTCGTCGGGTTCCTGCGGTCCCCAGAAGGTCGTGCCGCTCTCGAGCGCGCGATCACGGAAGCCCGGCTGCGGGAGAAGGAACTCCTCGTCGTGCACTCGACACGTGGCGGTGAGCGCGACGAGGCGGCGGAGATGCGTGCCTACCGCCAGGAGTTCGAGCAGCTACAGGCCGATCTCGCCGACCGCGGTCTGCAGCACCGCGTCGTCGACTATGCCCGTGGCAACTCCCCCGCTGCGGATCTGCTGGCGGCTGCCACGGAGTTCGACGCGGACCTCCTGGTCGTGGGGATCCGACGACGGTCTCCGGTGGGCAAGCTGGTCCTCGGCAGCAACGCCCAGGAGATCCTGCTCCAGGCCGACTGCCCCGTGCTCGCCGTCAAGGCCGACGCCCCAGGCTGACGCCACCCGTTCAGGACCCGGTCGACTCGCGCACGATGGTGCCGTGGACGAGCCGGGCCAGCGGCAGCCCCAACGGCTGGGGACGATCCCCGACCTCGACCCACAACGGGCCGCCGAAGGGGTCGCGTGTCCCGACCGTCAGGGTCGTCCCGGGGCGGATCCCGAGCTCCCCGAGGTAGCGCAACATCCCGCTGTCGCGGTCGACGATGCGTTCCACCCGGAACCGCGTACCCGCAGGTGCGGCCTCCAGGGGGTCGGGCCAGGCTTCATCGTGATCGCCGTCACGGGGCGGGATCGGGTCGCCGTGGGGGTCGTGGGTCGGTTCACCCAGTCGCACGGCGATCCGGTCCTCCAGCGCCGGGCTGAGCGCATGCTCGAGCCGCTCCGCCTCGGCATGCACCTCGTCCCAGGGCACGTCGAGCACCTCGGCCAGGAAGGTCTCCACCAGCCGGTGCCGACGGACCACCCGCAGGGCATGGCGCCGTCCGTGTTCGCTCAGGACCGGCGCCTCGCCCGCGCCGCCGGAGACCAGGCCCGCGTCGCGCAGGCGGTGGAGCATGGCGGACGCGGAGGGCGGCGCGACGTCCACGCGCTGAGCCAGGGCCGTCGTGGTGACCGACTCTTCCTGCGCGTCGAGGTGGACGATCGCCTTGAGATAGTTCTCCATGGACGGGCTCAGCTCACAGCAGTCCGTGGGAACACCCTCTGCACGCCAGGACTCACCCGGGGTTTTCGAGCCGCTCATTCCCGCATCCTCCCGTCATCGCGCATCCCCACGTCGGGACCCGACGCTGCGGACGGATCGAACGACACCCGGGTCCGCGCCGACAGCGCCGTGCCCACGACCCCGCGCGGGGCGAGGAAGAACACGACGAGAAAGCACGCCCCCGCCACCAGCACGATCGCCGGACCGGAGGCGACGTCGAGGTGGAAGGACCCGTACAGGCCCGTCGCCCCGGACACGAGCCCGACGCCGGCTGCCACCACCATCATGCTCGACAGCCTCGAGGTCACCATCGCCGCCGTCGCACCCGGGATCACGAGCATCGCGACCACCAGGATCAGCCCGACGGTCTGCAGCGAGGCGACGATGGCCGCCGACAGCAGCGCGGTGAACAGATACTCCATCGTGCGCGTGCGCATGCCCATGGCCTTCGCGAGCTGCGGATCGAAGCTCCACAGCTGGAACGCCCGGAAGCCCACGAGCACGACGGCGAGGACCATGCCCCCACTGACCGCGGTGAGCACGAGGTCCCGGGCGCCGACCCCCAGGACGTTGCCGAACAGCACGTGGAACAGGTCGATCCCCCGGGGCTGGACCACGGAGATCAACGCCAGCCCGAGGGCGAAGGTGACGGTGAACAGCACGCCCATCGAGGTGTCCGCCCGGAACGGGGCGTGCTGGGTGACGTAGGTGATCGCGGCGCCGGTCAGGACGGCGACGAGCATCGCACCACCGAGGATTCCGAGCTCTCCACCCACGAGGTAGCCGAGCACCACCCCCAACAGCACGGCGTGGCTGATCGCGTCACCGAGTAGCGCCTGCCCGCGCACCACCAGCAGGCACGAGAGCACCGACGAGGTCACCCCGACGATCGTCGCGGCGATCAGGCCGGCACGCATGAATCCGTACTGCGCCACCGGGTCGATCAACAGTTCACCGATGCCGCCCATCATCCCGCCCACGGATCGGCGAGCACGACCGCACCCCGCCCGTAGGCGGCGTCGAGGACCCGCGGGGTCAGCACCTCGCCCGGCGCACCGGTCGCGATCTCCCGCCGGTTGAGGACCAGCAGTCGGTCGTAGCGCTGGCGCAGCCCGGCGAGGTCGTGATTGACCACGACGACGGTGGCGCCCGCCTCCGCTGCGCGGGCGAGTTCCCGGTCCGTGACCCGTGTCGTGGCGGCGTCGAGGCCCGCGTAGGGCTCGTCGAGCAGCAGCAGCGAGGCTTCCTGGGCGAAGGCCCGGGCGAGAAAGGCCCGTTGCTGTTGGCCTCCGGAGAGCTCCGCGATCCGGACCCGTGCGAGGTCGGCGAGCCCCACCCGCGCCAACGCGGCGTCGACCGCGTCGTGATCCTCACGCCGCAGTCTGCCCACCGGGCCGCGGTGCGGATAGCGACCCATCGCGACGACGTCGCGGACCTGGGCCGGGTGGTCCCAGTCGATCTGTGCCCGCTGGGGGAGATAGGCGGTCCGCCCCCGGGCCCGGGACGCCGACACCCCACCCACCTCGATCGTGCCGCCCCGCAGCCGCACGAGACCCACGACCGCCTTCAGCAACGTGGACTTGCCCGCGCCGTTCGGGCCGATCACCCCGAGGCGTTCGCCGGGCGCGACCTCCAGTTCGACGTCCACCAGTGCGACACGGTCCCGATAGCCGACACGGAGCCCTCGGACCGCGAGTCCGGGCGCTGGTCGGTGCCCCGCCGGCGCGGTCATCGTGCCAGTCCCTCGACGAGGGCCTGCACGTTGGCGCGCATCATCCCGTGGTAGTCATCCGCACCCGAGCCCTCGTCCCCGACCGAATCGCCGTACAGCGGGTCCCCGACCTCCACCCCGGCGTCCCTGGCGATCCGTTCGATGACGGCCGGGTTCACCGTCGACTCCACGAAGATCGTCGGGACCTCCTGGGCCCGGATGTGGTCGACGAGCTGCTGGGCCCTCGCGGCGCTCGGCTCCTCCTCGGTGCTGACCCCCACCAGCGTTGCGACCTCGAAGTCGTAGTGGTCGGCGAAGTAGCTGTACGCGTCGTGCGGGGTGACCAGGATCCGGTGCTCCTCGTCGATCACCGCCAGCTCGTCGGTGAGCTCGCGGTCGAGCTGCTGCAACCGTTCGACGTAGGCCTCGGCGTTGTCGGAGTACACCGGTGCGTTGTCCGGGTCCAGCTCGGCGAGTTCGGCGGCGATGGTCTCCACGTAAGCGGCGGCCAGTGGCGGCACCATCCACAGGTGAGGGTCCGGCTCGCCTTCGTCGTCGTCGATGACGACCTCGGAGAGCCGGTCGGCCAGCGCGACCAGATCCCGACCGCTGCCGTCGACCAGTGCGTCGAACCAGGGCTCCAGACCGACACCGTTACCGATCACCAGATCGGCGTCGTCGATGGCCCGGGCGTCGGAGGGCGTGGGTTCGTGCACGTGCGGGTCACCGCCGACCGGCACCAGTGAGCGCACCTCGACCAGGTCCCCACCGACCTGCTCCGTGAAGTCGGCGATGATGCTCATCGAGGTGACCACGGACAGGTGGCCGTCCTCCGCGGACGACTGACCAGCACACCCTGCCGCCAGCCCCATGACCAGCGGCACCGCGAGCCACGGTGCCGCTGTCCGACGATGACCCTGCACGCACGACCCTCCGGACTACGCCCCGTCTACCGACATTGATTAGACAAGCCTAATCCATGCCCGGGTAGGTGAGCGCAGCCGCCGCGAATCAGCTCCAGGGCGCGTTGCGGTGCGGGTCCTTGAGCAACCGGCGGGCGACCACCATGCGGTGCACCTCGTCGGGGCCGTCGTAGAGCCGTGCGTAGCGCGCGTAGCGGTACATCTTCTCCAGCGGCAGGTCCCCGGTCACGCCGGCCGCCCCGTGGACCTGGATCGCCCGGTCGATGACGTTGTGCAGCATCCGGGCGCCGAAGAACTTGATGAGCGAGATCTCCACCCGTGCCTCGTCACCGGAGTCCAGCGCCCGGGCCGCGTCCAGGGTCATCAGACGTGAGGCCTGGATCTCCGCGGCCGACTCGGCGATGTAGCGCTGGATCTCACCCTTCTCCCCCAGCAGCGACCCGTGCGTGTAGCGCTGGTTCGCCCATTCGCACATCAGCTCGAAGGCGCGTTCCGCCTGACCGAGCCAGCGCATGCAGTGGTAGATCCGACCCGGCCCGAGCCGTACCTGGGCGATCTTGAAGCCACCGCCCCGCTCCCCGAGGAGGCTGTCGGCGGGGACGCGGACGCCCTCGAAACGGATCTCGGCGTGGTTGCTGTGCTGGTCCCCCATGGTGGGGATCACTCGCTCGAGGGTGTAGCCCGGGGCGTCGGTGGGCACCAGGATCGCCGAGAACTGCTGGTGGGGTGGCGCGTCCGGGTCCGTCTTGGCGAACACCGTGACGAATGCGGCCCGGTGGGCCCAACTGGTGAACCACTTGTGGCCGTCGATGACCCACTCGTCACCGTCGAGCACCGCCTTGGTCTGCATCAGGGTGGGGTCGGAACCGGCCACCTCCGGTTCGGTCAGCCCGACGGCGGGGAAGATCTCACCGGCCACGAGCGGCTCGAGCCAGCGCTGCTTCTGCTCCTCGGTGCCGTAGCGGTGCAGCATCAGCGAGTCCTGCAGCGTGTGGGTCCCCAGCGCGACCATGGCCGCCTCGGAGCGCCCGATGATCTCGTTGACGTAGACGTAGTCGAGGAACGGCAGGCCACCGCCGCCGATCTCCTCGGGGTGGCCGAGCGCCCAGAGTCCGCGCTGCTTGGCCGAGTCCATGAGCTTGCGCATGACGTCCTCGGCACCCGGTTCCAACATCCGGTCCTCGACGGGGATGACCTCCTCGTCGATGAACCGGCGCACGCTCTCACGCAGGGTGCGGATCTCCTCGCTCATTCCGAAGCCACTCATACCGCTGCTGCCTCTCTGGTCGCCGCCGACCGCCGGCGTTGGCGGCACGAGCTCGGGATGCCCGGTGCCGGGCGGAGGGCAGGCTCCAGGTTTCCCACCCCGGCGGTGTCCCGTGTAGGGCCGAAGGTCGCCGCAGCGTGGGGCGAACAGCCCTCGCAGAGGTGGTCGTGCCCCTGGCCCTGCGACCGCGCGGAGCGGGCCAGTGCCTCCGCCCGGCGGGCAGCGAGGGCCGGCAAGCGGGAGCACGTGCGGGCGGGTCCTGCCCCTTCGTGAAGGGAGGACTTCAGGTGTCGGGTGCCCGCTGCGCCGACAGCCACTCCTGGAAGGCCCGGTTGTGGGTATCGGGATGCGGGACGACCCTGGCCACCCGTTCGAAGGCCTCGGGCCCGCCGATGCCCTCCCGGGCCGCGAGGTAGGCCGCCGCCACCGTCGGCATGCGGCTGCGTCCGGCGACGCAGTGGAGGAAGACCCGCTTCCCCTCCTCGCGCAGCGTCGTGATAGCCGTCACCGTGTCGTCGATCACCGTGTCGAGGTTGAGGTTCGCCAGCCCGTCGGCACGGTCGGTCAGCAGTACCTCGTGGTGTTCGAGGTGCGGCGGAACGTCCCGCGCACCCACCCGGCACAGCGAGACCACCGCGTCGACCCGCTCGACGGCGTCCGGCAGTGAGGCGAGGTTGCCGAGCAGCAGGTCCGGGTCCTCCGGCAGTTGGGCGAGGAACGGCTCCTGTCCTGCGCGGTAGCCCGACAGCATCGGCACGAGCGGCCACCCGTCGTCCGCCGGCCTCCCGCCGCTGACGGTGAGTTGGGCGAGGCGGACCAGGTCGCCGGCGTGCAGGCCCGGCCAGCCGTGCAGCGGCCGACGCCAGCGGAACGGGACGGCGGTCGCGCCCCACCGGGCGCCCAGGAGCTGACCCGCGATCGCCGCCACGGTGTCGGTGTCGTCGCCGATGTGGACCGCGGCCGTCAGGGCGTCCTGCAGGTGGCGGGCGGGGCGGACGTCGGGAATCGGCGTCTGGTGGATGGCCGCGTGCGCGGCCTGCAGGGCGGTCACGACGAACCCGTTGGGCACGAACGTGGACGCCTCGCGGGCCTCCGCTTCGTCGAGCCGCTCGGCCCACCAGTGGGCACGATCCGGCGGCAGGTGCGCGAGGCCGTCGCGGACCCCGTGCAGACGTTGCTCGCGCACCGCCCGGTCGATGGCGACGCACCAGAGCACGCACGCCTCGGCCGCCAGGTCGTCGGCATGGGTGAGACCGGAGATGCGGCGGGCGTCGCGGACGATCGCCTGATCGTCGCCGAGATTCGCGAGCGCGACCGGCGCCGTGCGCATCAGCGAACCGTTGCCCGCGCCACCCCGGGGTTGCTCGCGGAGCCAGTCCGCCGCGTGGCGGGACAGGTCCTCGGGGCCGCCCGAGGCGATCGCCCGGGAGAGCACCGCCCGGGTCCCGCTGCCGATCCCCTTGCCGTGCTCCTCGAACCAGTCGAGGAAGCGCCCACCGATCGGGATCTCGTCGAGGGTCCCCGTCGCCGTCACCTCGGCGATGCAGATGGCCAGCGACGTGTCGTCGGTCCACTCCCCCGGTGACCACCCGGCACCGGGACCATCCCCCGGCGCCGACCCGACCATCTCCAGGGACCGCGGGGGTTGACGGCCGCCCTCGTAGGGTGCACCGAGCGCGTCGCCGACGGCCAGGCCGAGCAGCGCACCGGCCGCACGGTCGCCGATGTCCGGCCGGGCACGGAGCAGCTCGCGGTCGGTCATCCGTGCCTCCCAGCGGGCCTCACCGTCAGGACAGGCGCTCGAACACGGCGGCCAGTCCCTGCCCACCACCGATGCACATCGTCTCCAAGCCGTAGCGGCCCTCGCGACGGTCGAGCTCGCGCAGCAGGGTCGCGAGAATTCGCGCACCGGTCGCACCCACCGGGTGGCCCAGCGAGATCCCCGAGCCGTTGACGTTGAAGCGGTCGTCGGCGAACGCGTCGATCCCCCACGCCCGGTGCACGGCCAGCACCTGGGCAGCGAAGGCCTCGTTCAGTTCGATCAGATCGAGGTCGGACCAGCCGAGACCGGCGCGGCCCAGGGCCTGCTCGGTGGCCGGGACGGGGCCGATGCCCATCGTCTCCGGCGGGACGCCGGCCAGGCCCCAGGAGACCAGCCGCGCCAGCGGCCGCAGTCCCAGCTCCTCGGCCCGCTCCGGGTGCGTGACGACGCAGACGGCCGCGCCGTCGTTCTGGCCCGAGGCGTTGCCCGGCGTGACGGTGGCCTCCGGGTCCTGACGTCCCATCATCGGTCGCAGGCCGGCCAGTCGCTCGAGCGTGGTGTCCTCGCGGGGGTGCTCGTCGAGCGTGACGCGCACCGGGTCGCCCTTGCGCTGGGGCACGTCCACGGAGACGATCTCGTCGTCGAAGCGGCCGTTCTTCTGCGCGTCGACGGCGCGCTGGTGGGAGCGCAGGGCGAGTTCGTCCTGCTCCTCACGCGGGATCGTGTACTCCCGCCGCAGGTTCTCGGCGGTCTCGAGCATGCCGCCGGGAACGGGGTGGTTGACCCCGCCGGCGGTGACCCGACCGCGGCCGAGCCGGTCGACCAGACCGACGTCGCCCGCCTTCACGCCGGTGCGGATACTGGTGGTGTAGTGCTCGGCGCGGCTCATGCTCTCCGCGCCGCCGGCGAGCACGACCTCGGCGGTCCCGGTCTGCACCCGCATCGCCGCGTCGAGCACCGCCTGCAGCCCCGACCCGCAGCGTCGGTCGACCTGTGCACCCGGCACGGTCACCGGCAGCCCCGCGTCCAGTGCCGCGACGCGGCCGATCGCCGGTGCCTCGCCGTTGGGGTAGCCCTGGCCGAGGATCACGTCGTCGATCCGGTCGGGGTCGAGCCCGGTGCGCTCGAGCAGGGCACGGATCACCGTGGCCGCCAGCTCGGCGACCTCGACGTCCTGGAACACCCCACCGAAGCGCCCCACCGGCGTTCGCAGCGGCTCACAGATCACGGCTTCACGCACGAGTCCTCCTGTTCACGCGCCCAGGTGGCCACGGCTCGGTGCCACCGTCACGCATGAACCTAGTGAATCCCCCAGGCCACCGAGGGCGTCCGGCAGCCGGCCCCGTGTTCCCTCACACCGGCACCACCGAGACGGTGTGCTCGCCTCCTCCGCGTGTCGAGCGGTGTGCGTTCAGCCCCGGACGGGACTGCCCGGTGGCAGCGGGCAGACGCTGCCGAAATCGCTGCTCTCGGCGCGTGCCGCGAGGGTGGGGTCGACCTGCAGCCATGACTGGAGGACCGGCGCCTCGACCGTGCGGGCCGCACCGCGCTCCTCGGGCAGATCGACCTCGAGGACCTCCAGGCCACGCGTGGGGTCGTTGGTGTAGACGAGGTTGGTCTTGTCGCCGGTCTGGTTGCCGTCCTCGTCGTACTCCGGGACCCAGTACGCACCCCAGGTCTCCTGGACGCCGGTGACCCAGTAGCCGACCTGGCGGATGTTCTCGGGATCGTTGACGTCCAGGATGCGCATGCCCTGCTGGTACCAGCCCTGCGCGACGTAGCCGTCCTGGTGGTAATCGAAGTAGTGCGCCGAGCAGAACGCCCCCGCCGGGGTCTTGATCCCGCTGCCGAGCAGTTCGCTGTTCCACTGGTCGAGCGGGGTGATGGTCCCCCCGTCCTGCTCACCCTCGGGGTTGATCGAGGGGTCGAGGTCGGGAACGTGCCAGGTCTGGAACGAGCCCTCGGACTCGCAGGTGGCATCCATGTAGTCCTCCTCGGTCACGAGCAGGACGTTGCCCTCGTCGACGTGGCTCCGGTCGCCGGTCCCACCGCCGCCGGGGATGCCATCGGGTGGTCCGCCGGGAGCGTCACCGGCCGCGCCGCCCGGCGTGGGTCGCTGCGCCGGCGGCCCCGGCACGTGCCCGGGGGGCCCACCACGTGAGCCTTCCTCGTCGTCCCCGCCGAAGTCGTCCGCGTTGGGGCGCATCGAGTTGTGGGACACGTAGCTGTTCCACTCCGGGTCCTGCGAGTGCTTGTCGGACGAGTTGAGGATCACCGGTTCGGTCGGGTCGTTCACGTCGTAGGCGATGATGCCGCCGGTACCGACCCACCAGGCGACCCCGGCGTCGTCGACGTCCCAGTCGTGCCCGAGGCCGCTGGCGAACGCCTCGTTGTCCTCCTGCGGCTGATCGGTGATCGTCGCGACGATCTCGGGCGCATCGAGCTCCTCGAGGTCGATGACGTCGAACGCGGCGTCGTCGCCCGAGGTGAACGCGTGGGTGCACTCGTCGTTCGCGCAGCCGACCGTGTGGGTGCGGTGGTTGGTCTCGATCCTCGCCGTGATCTCGGGGGCGGTCGGGTCCGTCACGTCCACCACCGCGATCTCGTCGTAGCCGGCGACGTCCGTGGGCTCGAAGCTGGGGGTGACACCGACCGCGTCGAAGCCGACCAGGAGGATCTTCGTCCCGTCCTCTCGTTCACCGAGCTTGACGTTCTCGTTCTGGAACATCGCCATCTCGAGAGTGCCGAGCAGCGCCGGGGCCGTGGGGTCGCTGATGTCGTAGGTACGGATACCCGTGAGCGTCGAGGCGTACATCACCGGTTCGTCGGTGGCGAACTCCGTCGAGATCACGGTCAGATCGGGGAACGAACCGACGGGGGTGACGTTCGGGCTGGTGAACTCGTCGTCCTCCGCATCACGCACGACGTCGACGCCGGCCGGCGCGACGGTCGTGTCGGCGAGCGAGTCCGAGACGTCCACGACCGAACCCGTGTGCGTCCCCGATGATCCGACCGGCCCCACCTCGGCGACACCCCCGAACCCGATGCCGGAGGGCGTCCAACCGAGCGCCAGCGGCGCGAGGGCGACCAGGGCGACGAGGCGGGTCTTCATCGAAGGCTCCAGAATTCTCGACACGGCGGAGGACTCGTCTCCCCCGTCCTTTCACACCCGCGGGCGGATCTCCTCCCCCCTGGGCAACCAGCGCACACCACATCCGCGGGCCGTTGCCCGGGGCTCACCCGCGGCGGCCCCGCGAGGAGCCACGGCGGTGCCGAGCGGCCGGCGCGAGCGCACGACCGCCAAATGTGCGATCAGCGCACGGAGACGTCCTGGTGGAGCACGGCCTTCCGGGCAGGGGAGGTGCCCTCGTGCCGCACGGCGAAACCGCCCGAGGGCCCCAGGTCGAGCGACCGGACGTGGCCCGCCGCCGACAGGACGTGGGCGGTGCGAACCGAGCGAAGGGATGGCGAGGATGCGACGCAAGCTGATGACCACGCTGGCAGTGGGCGCGCTGGCGTTCGGTGCGCTGGGCGCAGGCCCGGGGAACAGCGGCAACGCCGGCGGCGAAGGTGGCGGCCCCGGCCCGTTCGGGCCCAACAACTTCGGGCTGTGCACCGCGTGGGCCGCCTCGGAGAACGGGCGCGACAACGGCAAGGCCGGCGAGGCCCCACCGTTCCAGGCGCTCTACGAGGAGGCAGAGGGCGAGGTCGCCGAGTGGTGCGCCGAGAACGGCCAGCAGCCGGGCAACGGCAACGGCAACCCGCCGACCCCGTAGAGCTCCGCGTGTACGGATGCGGCGGGACCCCGCGGGGCCCCGCCGCTCGGCCCCCGCCCCGTGGCTCGTTCGACCCCGGTCGCGACGGAAGGCCCGCCCATCCTGCGCTCACGCGCGCCGCGACGTCACCGGACCGGCCCCGCAGCGATTCTGGCCGCGGGGTTGCTCCTCGGTGCCTGCGGCTCGAACGCGGACGACGACCGGGCTGTGCCCGGGGAATCCCACCTCGTGCCTTCCTTTCCCCACGAGAACGGGAGCGAAACGGGCGGAACCGAGGACGATGAGGGCACCGGGCCCCGGGAGCGCCCGGAGACACCCGGGGCCGACACTCCGGACGAAACAGAACAGGCGGCGTCCGACGATCCAGCGCTCGCCGACGGGCAACCGGCGACCCCAGGCCAGCAGCGCTCCGATCCGGAGATCTCCGACCCGACGGATGCCGGCGGGCAGGCCGGCACCGCGGAACCCCCGGCCTCGGACGCCACCGCCACCACCGACCGTGTCGTCCACTCCGGGACCACCGACCCGCGGGGCGACACGACGGCGCCACTGCTCGGAAGCGCACCGGACTGGGCGGACCTCGTGGCCGGTTCGGTCCGGCGCGCCGGAAACGGTGACGTCACCATCACGATCGAGTTCGCCGAGCCCCCTGAGCAGCCGCGCTCGGGCACGACCGCGAACGTGGCCTCCTTTCACGACCTCACCGGCGACGGTCGGATCGACCTCGAGATCTGGCTCAACCACTCCGAGCAGGGCTGGTTCCCCTCCTGGCGGGACCACCGGGAAGCGCAGGCGGCCTTCGGGGAGGACGCCGGGCTCCACATCGACACGGACGACGCCAGGCTCGAGATCGTCGTGCCGGCCGAGCACTTCGGTGAGGCGGTGGCCTGGCGGTGGTCGATGGGCCTGGAATGGGGGCGCCACGAGTGGCTCGGCACCTCCGCCGCGGCGCACGACCTCGCTCCCGACGAGGGATTCGTCACCCACGGGGGTGAAGGCGGCCGGTGACACCGGTGCCGGCCACCACGACGACGGCCTCGGCCGCGGATGTTGCCGGGCCGGGACGGAGGACTCGTAGGCTGGTGCCGTGTCCTCAAGGCCGCACCCCCGGGCTGCCGAGGGAGGAACGAGACCTTCAGCGGAGGAAACCGTGGCGGAACCGGGCGACGAGGGGGTCGCCGGCGACGTGCTGGACGAGGTCCTGGTCGCCGCCCGTGCCGATGCGCCGTGGGCCTTCGAGCACCTGTACGCACGCTTCGCTCCGGCCGTGTCCGGCTACCTGCGCATGCACGGTGCCACGGACCCCGAGGGGCTCACGAACGAGGTGATGCTCGGGGTGTTCCGCGGCCTGCCGTCGTTCGAGGGCGAGGGCACCGGCTTCCGCTCCTGGCTGTTCACCATCGCCCACCGGCGGCTGATCGATGAGCGGCGGCGGGCGTCGGTACGTCCGAAGAGCGACGAACTCGTCGAGGAACGCCACGAACGGCCCGGCGGCGACGTCGAGGTGGAAGCCTTGAGCGGGCTGGAAGACGAACGGGTGCGGACCCTGCTCGACGGGCTCACGGCCGAACAGCGGGAGGTGGTCCTGCTCCGGGTGGTGGCCGACCTGTCCGTCGAGCAGGTCGCCCAGGTGCTCGACAAGCGCACGGGTGCCGTGAAGATGCTGCAGCGGCGCGGCCTGGCGAGGCTGCGACGGATCCTCGAGACACAGGGCGTTACCCCATGAGCCCTCTGTGCGATGACGCTGGTGAGATGAGACGCCGCCCCGAACTCGACGACCGCACCGTGGAGAACATCCTCCACGGTCGCACCGCTGCGCTCGGCGGCGAGGACCGCGAACTCGCGGAGGCCATCGGCGCACTCCGGGCCGCGGCGCACGAAGCCCCCACCCCGAGCCCGCAGCTGCAGAAGCTGTTCGCCGAGGGACTCGGAACGCAGGACCTCCGAGCCCCGGCGCCGGCGGATGCCGAGGCGCTCGCCGGCACCGCCGCGAACGGTCGGGGACGAGTCGCCGTCCGACGCCGCCTCGCCGGCCTCGCCGGCCTGAGCCTCGCGGCGAAGTTGGCCCTCGCCGGAACGGCGGCCGCCGCGGCGGCGATCGGTGGAGCCGGCGCCGCCGGGATCCTGCCGGGCCAGACGGCACAGTTGCCGCCGGCGGAGCCCAGCGACGAAGCGGAGTCCAGCGACGAGGCGGAGTCCGATTTCGGTCGCGACGTCGCCGACGACGCGACGACCGAGGACGGGGTCGCCGACGTCGACGGTCGCGACGTCGCGGGTGTGGCACAACTCCTGCGGGAGCGGGGCGTCGGAAGCATCTCCACGTACGGGGCGCCAGGTCGGGCCGCCGACGAAGATGGAGGCCAGGTGGACCCGGACGGTCTCGACGAGGCCGGCCGGGCTCCAGCCCGGGCTCCCGAACCTGCCCCGGAGTCGGTGCCGCAGTCAGGCGACACCGGCCGGGGGCAGGGCGAGGAACACACCGAGGACACGCCCGCCCAAGAGCGCATCCCCGAGGAGCCGGCCGACGGGGATCGTGCGGAACAGCGGCCCGCCGACGGGCCTCCAGCCGAGTCGCGGCCGGCGGCCCCGGAGGCGGAGTCCGGTGACGCGGAGGGTGCCGGCACCCGGGGCACGGCCGATGGGCGCGAAGATCAGCCTCGGGACGATCGGCAGGACGCGGAGCGTCGCCCCTGACGACGCGTCCGCGCGGTGAACCAAACCGCGTCGTCCGACTGCACGCTCGGCATCG
>SLRZ01000244.1 GCA_007130695.1 Nitriliruptoraceae bacterium | reverse complement strand
TGGTTGCCCGGGCCCGTGCCGTGCTCGACGACGCGGACGATGGAGGGGGTGTGCTCGGGGTCGATCGGCACGATGCTGCGGCCCAGGGTCTCCGCCGCGGGGTCGTACGTGTTCGCGCCCAGGATCGCCTCGAGGTCGAGATCCTCGCTGTCCGTGGCATCGCGGACGTAGGTGTTGCCCGTCTCGCCGGCCTCGAAGGCGTTGCCGCTGATCGACGGGGTGCCCCCGTCGGCGTTGTAGTGGATGCCGACCTCGTTGTTCACGAGGCTGTTGCCCGTGATCGTCAGGTCGGTGACCAGTGCGGTGGTCTGGTCTCGGTTGTCGACGTCGATGGCGATGATGGCATCGCTGATCTCGTTGCCCGAGATCGTGGCGCTGCCACCCCCATCTACAGCCCGCCAGGCGTCGCGCACCCGGAAGCCGTCCGCGCCGTTGGCGTTGATGTCGTTGTTCGAGATCGTGATGTCGTCGCCCTCCACCCGGAAGGCGTACTGCATGTTGCCGGCATGCTCGACGTCGAACCCGTCGACCGTGACACCGTTGGCTCGGACGTCGAACGCGCCGAGCAACGACGCACCCGCAGGGTCGTCGGCAGCCTGAAGGGTCAGACCCGCGGTCCTAATCTCGATCCGGTCACCACGCGGGAGGCCGTACACCGAGGTGAACTCGCCCTTCGCGGTGATGGTGTCGCCCACCTCGGCGTCGACGACGGCGTCGTTGAGGTCGTGGTAGGTCGCATCCAACGCCTCACCGGGACCGTCGTTGGTCGCCACGCCGGTCGCCCAGGTGACGGTGGTCTCGGCGTCGACGAACGTGTCGTCGACGGCCTCCGCGTTCAGGGTGTCGATCAGCGGCTCGCCGACCGCCACGTGCCGACCGTCGTAGACGTAGGTGACCGTCGCCTGCCCGTTCGCATCGGTGGTTTCGATGCTGAGCTCCTCCTCCACGATGTCGGGCCGTTCACCCTTCTCCGCCCAGAAGCGGATCTCTGCGCCGGCGACGGGAACGCCGTCCACGTCGGTGTAGGTGGCGGTCACGCTCTGGGAAGCACCGACGTCGGCCAGCAGCACGGCGTCGGCGGGTTCGAGCGTGATCGTGGGCTGAGGGACGTAGTTGACCCGGATCTCGGTGTAATCCGCCCGGCCCGTGTCGTGACGCACGACGTAGGTGTCGTAGTCGTCGTATCCGGGGGCTTCACCGAGCACGGCCGCGTCGCTGCCGTCGACATCGGTCCCGGACAGGACCAGCTCACCGCCCACCGGGACGTCCTCGTCGTGGGTGAAGACGATGAAGGGCTCCCACACGGTTTCGAAGCGCTCTTCGATCTCGAGCTCCCAGAACTCCACCGTGCCAACCTCGACACCGTCGACCGTGGCCGTCCAGGCGGAGTCGCTGTAGTCGACCAGCCCGTCGTGGCTGACGTCGATCAGATCGACCCACAGCTCCTCACCGGCCGGGATGCCCGGCTCCTCGATGGTGACCGAGAACGTCTGCTGCTGGTGCGGCGCGCTGTCGATCGCCGTCGCCGCGAAGTTGCTCAGGCCCGGCTGCGGCGGGGTGCCGCAGGGCTCCGAGGTCATCGCAGCGACGCTGAGGACGACGGTGCAACGGGTCCGCCACGAGTCCGACAGATCTTCGGCACCGCTGTTGCGCCCGACGGGCAGCAGCTTTGCGGCGCCGCTGTCGAGCATCGTGATCTCGACGATGTCACCGTTCTCGATGACGTCGTGGGTGTCGAGGTGGATGCGCATGTCCTGCTTGGGGTAGGGCTGCCAATCTGGGTTGTTGCCACGCACCCGCAGGATGGGGTGCGGCTCCCCGTTGATCGTCAACTCGAAGTCGCCGGGCCCAGGTCGCGTCTGACCGGTGTCGCCGGCGTAGTCGATGTCGGCGTCGAACCACAGGTTGAAACTGGTCTGGTCCTCACCGGTGTTCGTGCCCGTCCCGAGTTCGTGGAACTCGAAGTACTTGAACAGCGGGACGATGCCCTCGAGCCCGCCGTCGTCGATACCGGCACCGAGCTGGCCACGGACCTCACCCGCCGGGTTGTGGACCGTGTGGACATTCACGTAGTAGTCGACAAGGCCATCAGCGGCCAGTGCCGCGTCGAGCGCCTCGAGCGTGTCGGTGAACCCGGAACTCATCACCCGACCGTCGAGCGAGTAAGTGAAGTCGCCACGGTCGTCGTCGCCGGTTCCCGGCTCGTCCCCTGGGTCTCCCACGAAGGTCGGCGCCGGCAGCGGGATCGCCACGGGGCCTTCGGCGTCGAGGGCGCCCGTGTGGAGGTGGAGGGCGGCGCCAGCCGAGGTGAGCGTCGTCTCGCCCTCGGTCTCGACCAGACCCGTATCGGTATCCCACCGCAGGGTGACCTCGCCCGCGCCCTCATCGTCGAGGTGGAAGGCGGCGTACTCGTCGACACCACCGAAAGCGCCCTCGGCGTCGCGGTACTCGTTCTGCCAGTTCAGCCGGACGGTGATCTCGTTGTCGGGCACGTCCGCCGTCGTCAACACGTACCGCATGATGAACGCGGCCATGGCCTGCCGCGTTGTGCTGCGCATGGTCTTGAACTCGCCGTCGTCGTAGCCCTGGGTGATGCCCACCGAGGCCATCCACGAGATCTCCGTGTGGAACTGGTGGTCCTCGTCGACGTCGGAGAAGTCGTTGGCCCACTCCTCGCCACCCGGCAGTTGCGGCGCACCGGCGAGCCGGTACATGAACGCCGAGGTCGCCTGACGCGAGACCGGGACTGTGGGACGGAAGGTGCTGTCCCCGAAGCCCTGAGCCACGCCGGTCTCAACGGCCCATGCGATCTCGTCGTAGAACGGGTGGCCAGGGAGCACGTCAGTGAAACCCGGGTTTTCGAACGGCCCCTCAGGGGCGCCTTCGATGCGGTGCAGGAACGCCACCATCGCCTGACGGGTCACGTCCCGGCGGGGCTTGAACTCCCCGTCCTCGTAGCCCTCGGCGATCCCCTGCTCCGTGATCCACTGGATCTCGTCGAAGAACGGGTGACCGTCGGACACGTCGGGATACAGGTCCGCAGCGTGTGCCGCAGGCACGAGCGCCGTAAGCACGAGGCTGACGGCCATCAGAAGGAAGAGGAGAACCCTGGGAAGTGGCTGATCGGCCGTCTCGCTGCGCACAGGTGGCTCCCTTTTTTCATGACATGGCCGCTCAGCGGATCCGAGCTCCCCTGTCCCATCCTGACCAGTCTGTCCCACAGGGCGAACGCCCGCGCCCGCCGAAAGGCCCTAGACGGGCGCCAGGGGTCCTCGGATGCTCCCGTTCCCGGCCCGGCGCTTCTTGCGCAGGGCGCTCCTGTCCTCGGCCAGGAGTGGCCCCCGGTCAAACCTCTGCCGAGAGCCCGGACGCCGCCCCTGGCGCCCGGGTGGTACACGTTTCAGCTGCGCCGCCACCCTGCGCTTGCGTCGGTCAACCGAGCCCGACGAGCGCCGCGACCACGGCCGCGAGCGCGAGGAACTGCGCCCCGCTCACCAGCAGCAGGTCCCGGCGCCAGAGCGAGGCCAACCGGTGTGTCTGCTCGGCGAGAGCGCGCTCCAGCGCATGCTCGAGGTCCTCCTCGGACACTCCTGCCGAGCCGGCCGCCGATCTCCGCGGCCTCTGCCATGTCCACGACCTCAGCCAGATGTCTCTCGAATTCACGCAACGCGCGCCGGCCGCCGCTGCCCATGATCGGCCTCCGTCGCCGCCTCCTCAATGCCGCCGGCACGCTACGGGGGCCTCGACCCGGCGGGTCCGAATGTCCACAGCCTCGGCGAGCCATGGTGCGCACCCGACGTGGGGGCCGCCGGTGGCACCCGCTCCGGTCACGGGCCCGCCCTTCGGCCGGGGAACGCCGAGTACCGGCGATCCGCCGCCCGCTACCGTCGGACGTCGACCGAGACAGGAGCGCCCCATGAATCCGCAGATGTTGCTGTCGGCGCTGCCGTGGGTGCGCCGTGCCTGGCGGGCGATGCCCCCGGCCATGCGCGTGCCAGCCCTGCTGATCGTCGCGGCCGGTGCTGGCTGGTACGCCATGCAGAACCGCGAGGAGTTGCGCGAACAGGCCGAGACCGCCCTGGCGGAGAACGTGCCCGCGCTGTTCGGTGACGCGGACACACCCGGCCAGGCCTGATCCCACGGCTGCCGCCCGCGCGGAGCCTGCCACCGCGTCACGGCGTCGTGCTCCGCCGCTTCACCGGCACCGAACGCTCGAGAAGGGGCCGCCGTGGTGGCCGGCCCCTTCTCGATGTGGTGCGAGGAGGACCGTCAGTCCTGCTTGCGGACCTGCTCGCCCTTGTGGCCGGCGGCCTCCTGGCGCTTCTTCGCGGCCTGCAGTTCGGCCTCCTCGGCCTCGTCCTTCTTCTGGGCCTTGGCCTGCTGGGCCTCACCTTCCTTCTCGCGCTTCTCGTCGTCGGTGAGCTTGCCCGCGGCTTCCTTGGCCACGCCCTTCATCTTCTCGCCGATGTTCTCGTCCGGCATGTCGCGTCCTTTGTGTGAGGTGGGGTGTCGAGCTGCCCCACCATGAAACGACCTCGGGGCACACCCGGACCACCGCAGGGCCGGCCGGGAGGAGGGGGCCGGGGTGACCACGTGGCCGGCCGGCCAGGGCGGGCAGCGCGGACGGACACCTGTCCGCGCCACTGCCTACGCTTCCGACGACTCCGCCCGCCAGCGACCAGGGACTCCCGTGGCCAGCTCCCATCCCGAACCGCCCACCGAACTCGACGGCCCGCTGGAACTCGACCCGGGAGACTGGCGGGCCCGTGACGTCTACTTCCTCATGACGGGCCTGGTGATCCCGCGCCCCATCGCGTGGGTCTCCACCCGCTCGGCGGACGGCGTACGCAACCTGGCCCCCCACTCCTACTTCCAGGCCGTCTCCAACGACCCCCCGCACGTGGTGTTCGCGTCCACCGGGGTCAAGGACACGCTGCGAAACGTCCGCGAGACCGGCGAGTTCGTCGTCAACCTCGTCTCCGCCGACCTCGTCGAGCCCATGAACTTCACCGCGACCGACTTCCCGCCGGGGGAGGACGAGTTCACCTGGGCCGGGCTGACCGAGACCGCCGCCCACCGGGTGGCCGCGCCCCGGGTGGCCGAGGCGCACGCGCACCTCGAGTGCGAACTGCGCCAGGAGGTCGCGGTCGGCAACGGCAACCTCGTCATCGCCGAGGTCGTCCACGTGCACGTCGCGCCCGACCTGTGGCGGGAGGGCCGGATCGACCCGGAGGCCTACGACCCGGTGTGCCGCCTGGCGGGCACGTCCTACGCGACGCTCGGCGAGGTGTTCAAGCTGCCCCGGCCGAGCTGGGAGCGCGACGTCCGCGGGACCGGGCCGGGCGAGGCGATCCCCCGCCGCGACTGACCCACGTCGCGAGCCGTCAGTCGACGCCTTCCTCCCACTCCTCCCAGCGCGAGCCCTCCTCGAGGTCCTGGTCCGGGCCGTCGCCCTCGACCTCCTCGAGCAGGGTGGCGTCGTCGGAGAACTCCACGACCCCGGCCCGGCCGTCGTCGTCGATGTCGTCGACGTGGACCACCGCCAGGGCCCACCAGGCCGCACCGTCGTGCTCCCAGAGCACGCCCACGACCCGGTCGTCCACCCGGCCCCGGGTGACCGCACAGCTCGGCCGGCGGTGCCAGAGGCTCTCGATGGCGGCCGGCAGGTTCTCCCGGTCACCACCGAGCAGCCCGGGTGCCTCGCCGTCCGCCGCCACGACCTCCAGCACCGCCTCCAGGTCCCGGGCGTTGAACGCCTCCGCCAGGGCGTCGACGACGTCGGTCTCGATCTCCGCGACGACGTCCGGGGTCTGTTCACCGAGTTCGGTGTCGGGATCGTCGACATGGAAGCCGAACTCGTCCGCTCCGAGCACGGGGGTCGGCGACGGCTCGTCGCCGTCCGGCGCCGGCGCGTCGAGCTCACCCCAACGCTGGTCCGGCTGACTTCGGGACACCTGCTGCTCGGCCCTTCGGCGGGCGGATCGGGAATCGGGCACTCGGTCGCTCCTGTCGACGTCGGGCCACATCCTGCCGCCCCGGGGCCGAAGGCTCAAGGGCCGATGTGCCCACTGCCCGCCGCGACCGGGGCACGCGACCGGCCGCGTGCATAGGGTTGGCCCGCACGTGAAGGCCGCACGTCGTCCCTCCCACCTGGGAGGACCGCCGCGGACCGCCCGCGCCGCCGGCCCGGGCACCCCGGGCCACCGCGCCACTCGTGGAGACAGCAGATGGACCCCTACAGCGACGACGAGGTGCTGCCAGACGGCACCACCATCCACATCCGACAGATCCGCCCGGACGACAAGGAGCGGATGCTGGCGATGTGGGCCCGGACCTCCCCGGAGTCGCGGCGCCGGCGCTTCATGGGCTCGTTCGACCTGAACTGGGACAACGTGGCCCGGTTCACCGACCTCGACCCGAACATGGAGGTCGCGGTGGTGGCCACGCGGGGTCGCGGCGAGTCCGAGCGCTTGGCGGGTGTGGCCCGTTACGTGCGCTACGAGGACGACCCCCGGCACGCCGAATTCGCCGCGCTCGTCGAGGACGACGAGCAGGGCAAGGGCATCGGCACGGCGCTGGTCCGCCGGATCGCCCTCGCCGCCCACGACGACGGCATCACCCACCTGGCGGGCGACATCCTGGCCGACAACGTGCGGATGCTCAACCTCGTCCGCGAGCTCGGCCTGGAGTACCAGTCCAAGCGCGAGGGCGGCAGCGTGGTCCACAGCGACCTCGACACCAAGCTGACCGAGCGCTTCCTCGACGTGGTCCAGACCCACGAACGCGAGGCGGCCAAGGCCGCGCTCAACCGCTTCTTCCGGCCCGAGCGCGTGGCCGTGGTCGGCGCCAGCCGCGACCGCACCTCGATCGGTGGGCTGGTGTTCGGCCACCTACTGGGCGGCGGGTTCACCGGCGTGGTCTACCCGGTCAACCCCAATTCGCCGTACGTGCAGGGCGTGGCGGCATACACCTCCCTGACCCAGTGCCCCCAGGTGCCCGACCTCGTCATGGTGTGCGTGCCCGCACCCCTGGTCAACGACGTCGTCGACGAGGCGGGCGAACTGGGGGTCAAGGCGGTGTGCATCATCTCCGCCGGGTTCTCCGAGGCCGGCGAGGTGGGCCAGGAGCGCCAGGTCGACCTGCTGGAGCGCGCCCGTGGGCACGGGCTGCGGATCGTGGGACCCAACTGCATGGGGCTGCTCAACGGCACCGAGGAGGTGCGGATGAACGGCACCTTCTCCAGCGTGTTTCCCGAGCCTGGGAGGGTGTCGATGTCGTCCCAGTCGGGCGCCCTGGGCCTGGCCGTGCTGGACCACGTCCACAACCTCGGGCTGGGCATCTCGACGTTCATCTCGGTGGGCAACAAGGCCGACATCTCCGGCAACGACCTGCTGCTGTACTGGGAGGAGGATCCCGAGACCGACGTGATCCTGCTCTACCTCGAGTCCTTCGGCAACCCGCGCAAGTTCTCGCGCATCGCCCGGCGGATCTCGCGCTCCAAGCCGATCGTGGTGGTCAAGTCGGGACGGTCCACCGCGGGCGTGCGGGCGGCGTCGAGCCACACCGCCGCGATCTCGGCGGGCGACACCGCCGTGGACGCGCTGTTCAGCCAGACCGGCGTCATCCGTACGACCACGCTGGAGGAGATGTTCGACGTCGCGACGCTGCTCTCGAGCCAGCCCCTGCCGCGGGGGCGCAAGGTGGGCATCCTGACCAACGCCGGGGGGCCGGGCATCCTCGCCGCGGACGCCTGCGAGGCCAACCGGCTCGAGGTCCCGCCGCTGTCGGACCGCACTCGGGAGCAGCTGGCCGCGTTCCTGCCGGGCGAGGCGGGCATCTCCAACCCGGTGGACATGATCGCCTCGGCCTCGGCCGACGGCTACGCACGGGCCATGGAGATCCTGGGCAACGCGCCGGAGATCGACATCGTCTTCGTGATCTTCATCCCGGCGGGCACGACCGAGACCTCCCACGTGGCCGACGCCCTGGTGCGCGCCTCGACGATGGTGCCCGACCACGTGCCGATCGTGTCGGTTTTCATGTCGGCCGAGGGCGTGCCACCGGAGCTGTCCGCCGCCAACATCCCCTCCTTCCCGTTCCCCGAATCGACGGCCCGTGCCCTGGGACGGGTCGTCAACCACGCCCGCTGGCGGCGCGAGCCCCTGGGCGACATCATCGAGCCCGAGGGGCTGGAACGCGACCGCGCCCGGCAGATCCTGGACGCGGCGCTGGGTGCCGACGTCGACGCGCGGGGACGGCCGCGCTACGGCCGCAGCCACAGCGCGATCGCCTCCGACGACGCCGGCGGGTCCGACGAGGGCCCGCCGCCGGAGCGTCCGCAGGGCCGCTGGCTCACCAGCGCCGAGGCGGAGGGCATCCTGAGCGCCTACGGCGTGCCGCTGGCGCGTGCCCGCGTGGTGACGTCGGCCGAAGAGGGCGCGGAGGCCCAGCGGGAGTTCGGCGTCCCGGTCGCGGTCAAGAGCGCGGCGCCGATCCACAAGACCGACGTGGGAGGCATCGAGCTGGGCCTCACCACGCCCGACGAGGTCGCGGCCGCGATCGAGCGCATCCACGACTCCCTGCAGGCCGCGGAGCTCGAGGCGCACACCGACAGCTTCCTGATCCAGGAGATGGTGGGCGAGGGCACCGAGATGGTGGTGGGCGTGACCCACGACCCGTCCTTCGGCCCGATCGTGATGACCGGCATGGGTGGCACGCTCGTGGAGCTGCAGCGCGACGTCGCCGTGCGCATCACCCCGTTGACCGACCGCGACGTCTCCGAGATGCTCGCCTCGCTGCGCATGGCGCCGGTGCTGAGCGGCTACCGGGGCGCGCCGCCGGCGGACGTGACGGCGCTGAAGGATCTGCTGTACCGGATCAACGCCATGGTCGAGGACCTGC
>SLRZ01000090.1 GCA_007130695.1 Nitriliruptoraceae bacterium | reverse complement strand
GTGGGGCAATGAGGTTCCTGGTGTCACGGTTGGTTCGTGTGCTCGTGTTCGCCACGCTGTTCTCCGTCGTGGCGGGCGTCGCCGTGGCCGACGACACCGAGGACCTGCGCTCCCAGCTCGAGGACACCCAGCAGCTACAGGAGCGGCGCGCCTCGGAACTCGAGGAGGTCCGCCAGCAGGCGGGCACCGCCCGCGAGCGCCTCGAGCGGGCCGAGCAGGCCCTCGAGACCGCGCAGGACGAGCTCGCCCAACGGCGCGAGGACCTGCGTGCGGCACGGGCGGAACTCGCCGAGGCCCGCGAACTGGCCGAGCAGGCCCGTGAGGAGCTCCGCGAGGTGCGCGAGCGCCTCGCCGAGACGGAGGCCGAGCTCGACCTCAAGCAGATCCAGCTCGACAACCGGGTGCGTGCGGCGTTCAAGTACGGCCAGGTCTCGTTCGCCGAGGCGTTCGTCGGGACCCGGGACATGTCCGACTTCCTCAACTCCACGACCTACGTCGGCCACGTCATGGCCAACGACCGCGACCTCGTCGAGGCCGTGGTGGGGCTGCTCGGTCAGGTCGAGGCGCAACGCGCCGAGGCCCAGGTGGCCCGCACCACCAGCGAGCGCGAAGCACAGCGTGCCGCCGCCGCCGCGACCGAGGTCGAGCAGGCCACCCGCGACCAGCGCCGCCTGACCGACCAGGTCGCCCAGCGCCGCGTCGCCCACGCCGAGGCGCTCGAGGAACTCCAACAGGATGCGGCGGCGATCTCCGAGCATCTCGACGACCTGGGCCAGTCCGAGGACCGCGTCCGCTCCCAGATCGCGGAGGCCGAACGCCGCGCCGAGGAGCGTCTCGCGGAGGAACGACGGCGGCAGCAGGAAGCCGCCGCGGAGGCCGAGCGCGCCGCGGAGCGCGCCCGTCAGGAACGCGAACGGCAGGCCGCCGAATCCGCGCCCAGCCCCGGCACCGACTCCCCCTCATCGGGCGGCGGCACCACCTCCCCGGCACCCGCCCCGCAGCCGTCGCCACCGCCGGTGTCCAACAACGGGTGGCTGCGCCCGACCGGCGGGCACGTCAGCTCCGGCTACGGCTACCGCACCCACCCGGTGCACGGTGGGCAGCGGCTCCACGCCGGCGTGGACCTCGCCTCACCCTCCGGTACGCCGATCCGTGCCAGCCGGGACGGCATCGTCTCCTTCGTCGGCTGGATGAATGGCTACGGCAACACCGTGATGGTCAGCCACGGCGAGGGGATGGTGACCCTCTACGCCCACCTGTCGAGCTACGCCGTCTCCCGGGACGCCTACGTGGCCCAGGGCCAGACCGTCGGCGGGGTCGGTATGACCGGGACCGCGACCGGCCCCCATCTGCACTTCGAGGTCCGGGTCAACGGCAACCCGCAGAACCCCTGCATCTACATCAGCTGCTGAAGCTCGTGAACTCTGGCCCCTGGGGCCGGTACCAGGGTTCCAGCAGGCCCACCGCCCGGCGTCGAAACCGGTCCGCGCTGAGGGACCGGTGGGAGCCCCCGCTACCCTGCGTGGCATGGGAAAGAAGACCAAGAAGGGCTCCGCGAGTGGGGGCGGCGAGGGCACCAAGCTCGTCGCCCAGAACCGTCGCGCCCGCTTCGACTACTTCCTCGACGACCGCTACGAGGCGGGACTGGTGCTGCAGGGCACCGAGGTGAAGTCGCTGCGCGGCGGCAAGGGGTCCCTGGCCGAAGCCTGGGTCAAGATCGACGATCAGGGTGAGGCGTGGTTGATGCAGGCCCACATCCCCGAGTACGAGTACGGCAACCAGAACAACCACGACCCGACGCGCGAGCGCAAGCTGCTGTTGCATGCCCGTGAGCTCGACGAGCTCCACCGGCAGGTCTCGGCCAAGGGCATGACCCTCGTGCCGCTGCGGCTGTACTTCCGGCAGGGCAAGGCCAAGCTCGAGCTGGCGGTGGGGCAGGGCAAGAACGTCGCCGACAAGCGGCGCACGATGGCCGAGCGCGACGCCAAGCGCGACATCGACCGTGAGCTCAAGCGTCGCCGACACGCCTGAACGCCGTGGCCCGGCCGCGGGGAACGGGACGTGCTCCCGGTGGTTCGGAAGACGGGGGCACACCGCCACCCGGACCGCGAGAGCCGTTCGGCCGGTACGCCTCGGGCCCATCGCCCCGACCGCGCCGGCCTTTCGTCGAGTGGCAGGGCGGCCACCGCCCGTCGGGAGTGCTGGGGGAAGACACCAGGGGTGTCCCGGCGTTACTCTCTGGTGCGGCGTCGAAGGCAGGCGCCTTCCTTGAGAACTGCAGAGCGTCGATGCGCACGACCCAACCCTGGGGCTGACACGGCTTCGACCGTGGCCATTCCGCAGCCAGGGGAGCGTGCCGAGGATGCCGACGCGACCTCGACAAAAAGCGTCGGAACCAACAACTGGCGAAAAGTCCGAGTTGACTCTCGCGGCATAAACACCGTGAGCGATCCGCCTCTGACGCCTCGTAAGAGGGTCGGATCGACATAACGAGGCTTCACCCCGGGACTCCGACCGTCGAGCGTCCGGGGAACACCACGCGACGGTGTGGACACGGAGGCTGTCTGGCCCTGGAGCACCGTGTCCGAGATCATCCAGGACCTACGCACGTAGAGCCCCGAGCTTCGGGGTCGCGGGACCCGGGTTCGACTCCCGGCAGCTCCACCACGGGGTATGCGAGCAGTACCTCACGTCCCTTTTCCAAGCCCGTGCGATGACGTCGCCGCCGGTATGGCCACCAAGGGCCGACCGACGGGGATGGGCGACCGGGCCCGCTGCCACCAAGGGCGGCGGGCGACGGGTCCCGTCCACGACTCCATCGCACGAATCTGGCGCATCGACGCCTTGCAGCACTTCGACCCCGCCGAGCATCGCTCGGCGGGGTCTTTGTGGTGTCCGGGCCCATTCGGCCCGCGGCGGCTTCGACGTCGCGTGACGGGTCGCGCGCACGGGACCGGGGATCAGCCGTGGGTCGACACGATCGTGGTGCCGGCCGGCACCCGGTCGTACAGCTCGATCACCGCTTCGTCGGTGAGCCGCACGCACCCCTGACTGGCGGCGCGCCCGATCGAGTCCGGGTCGTTGGTGCCGTGGAACCGGATCAGGGTGTCCCGGCCGTTCTGGTTCCAGTTCAGGGCGCGGGCGCCCAACGGGTTGTCCGGACCGGGACCGACGACCTCCGGCAGGTGGGCGCCCCAGCCGTCGGGGGCCGGGTTGGTCCACGTGGGCTCGACCCGCTTGTGGCCGACCGTGAAGACGCCGGTGGGTGTGGGGTTGCCCGGCTGCCCGACGGCCACGGGCCACTCCCGGATCACCTCGCCGTGGCGGTAGAGCTGCAGTGTGCGCTGGTCCACCCGGAGGAACAGCACGAGGTCGTAGTCGTCCGCGGTCCGCCCGGGCTGCGTGGTGAACGGTTGGAGCTCGAGGTGGTCGGTGGCGCCGCGGACCGCCGCGTCGACCCGGCCGTGTGCCGCTTCCGTGTCGAGGCTGCGGCCGGTCCGATGCTCGACCACCTGCAGTTCGCCGGTGGACCAGTCGAGCTCGGCGTCGCGGGCCGGCTGCTCGATCTCGCCGGCCAGTTCACCCACCACCTCCTCGATGGCCGCGGCGGGGACCTCGAGCGGGAGGTCGGCCGGAGCCTCGGGCAACGCCGCCGGCGCGGGCGCGTCCTCGTCCGCGTCCCGGATCGCCGCACGCACGGCCTCCAGGTCGGGCTCGACCCCGAGCTCGCGCGGGGTGAACGTCCGCTCCGCGCCGGCGGCCGTCACCGTGATCTCACGATCCAGCGCGGCGCTGACCAGGGCGTCCGCCTCCTCGGCGACGGGAGCGACCTGTTCGGTGGTCGTCGTGGGGGCGGGGCGGTCGACCGGGAGCTCCACGTCCCGACCGGCGGTGACGGCCGACTCGATCTGCTGCCGTGCGGCCTCGCGGTCCAGGGCCTGGCCCTCTCGGGCCTCGGCGAGCTCCACACCCTCGCCGTCCCACTCGATCGTGGCATCACGGGGGGCGATCTCGACCTCGTCGGCGATGGTCGAGACCAGGCGGTCGAGCGCCCCGCCCTCGATGTCCGTGTCGACCCCCACCTCGATATCGGGCGCATCCCCCTGCAGCCGTCGCCACGAGACCTCCAGCAGCCCGGCGTCGCGGGTCTCTGCCAGCGCCTGCTCGACCGCGCCCTCGACGTCCGGGTCCGCTCCGAGGTCGGCCGCCGAGGTGGTCCACCGCTCGTCCGCCGCGACGAGGTCGACCTCGGTCTGAAGCTGCGGTTCGAGGTGCGCGTGCACCGCCTCGGCCGCCGTGGCGGCCCGCTGTTCGCCGACGTCGAGCCCGTCGATGGTCGTGCCGGGCAGCAGCCGCTCGTCGTCCTGGAAGGCCTGGCCGTCGGCGAGGCTCGCCGTCACGCCAAGAAGACCGCTCACGAGCATGCCGGTCGCGAGCACCAGGAGCCAGCGTCCGTACCGCATCGTCGTCGCCTTTCGCGTTCCGTGGGGTTCGTCTCTCACCGGTGGTTGTTCCCACGCGGCGCCCAGGTTCGCGATGTGCGGAGATCGGACAGCGGGGTCTTCAGCCCTCGGGGTGGACCTGCAGAGTGCGCGCCATCTCCTCGAGCAACGGCCGGCGTTCGTCGAGGGTCGTTGCGTCCTCGTCCTGCACCGTCATCACCAGTGTCTCGCCGTGCAGATCGACGAGGAGGCGCTCGACGAGTACACCCTCGGGCAACGCGCCCTCGCCCGTCGCCTCGAGCCGTTGGCGCAGCGCGGGGCGCCCCTCGACGGTGAACTCCTCCCGTTCCAGCTCGGTGGAGCCGTGCCCGGGTGCGGCGGCCTCCTCCAACGGTGCGGCGGCCACGACGACCTCGAGCTCGGCGAGCGGGCCACCGCCGATCGCGGGGTCCACGTCGACCTCGTCCTCGCCGAAGAACCGGCAGGCGCCCGGTTCGCCGCGGTCGGGGGTGTGCCAGTCGTCGGGGTAGGCGACGGTGACCCGCCCTTCGGGCTCGGTGCAGTTGGCGGCCAGTTCGATGTCCGCCCCGGGCCCCTCGTCGGGGGCGCCGGGATCCGGCGCGGGGAACGGCTCGGGGGCGGGTGCCTCGCTCGAGGGGTCCGGCTCGGCGAGGTCCGCGGAGGGGTCTGGGTCCGGTCCGGTGAGCAGCATCGCCGTGCCGGCGACGGCGACGAGGACCAGCGTCGCCAGCCCGGCTGCCGGGGCGGGGCGCAGCAGGCTGCGTCGCCAGGTGTGCAGCAGCTGCGCCAGGCGGCTCCGGCGTCCGGGCTCCGCCACGGGTGCGGCCGAGTCCTGCTCAGCCTCGGCCAGCTGGAGCAGTTCGTCGCGGGCCTGGGCCTTGCGCCGGGGGTCGGGCGCCGGCGCCTCCTCGGCGAGCTCGCGGATCCGTCGCAGCTCATCCATGGCTCGGACCTCCTTCGGCCGGTGCATCGTGGGCGTCCGCGGCCGCGGTGCTGCGGTCGGCGTCCGCCGGTGTGGTGCCGCCGCCCCCAGGGGTCAGCCGCGCCCGCAGGTCGCGTCGGGCACGGTGGATCCGTGAGCGGACCGTGCCGAGCGGCACGTCCAGCACGTCGGCGACCTCCTCGTAGCTCAGGTCCTCCCAGACGTGGAGCAACAGCGGTTGACGGTCGCGGGCAGGGAGTTCCAGCAGCGATGCGGCGACCGGCGAGCTCGGCGCCAACTCGTCGAGCCGCTGCTCGGGACCCACGTCCGACACGTCCTCGGGTCGCGAGCCCATCCGCTCGACGACCTCGTGGGCCTTCGCCTCGTCGCGATGCTGCTGCTTCGCCAGCCGTGCGGCGATGCCGAACAGCCACGGGCGGGCCGACGGAAACCTCGGGTCGTAGTCATCGCGACGCTGAAAGGCGATCTTGAAGACCTCGGCGGCGAGATCCTCGGCCCGCCGTCCCACCCGCGTCCACAGGAAACGGTGGATGGCGTCGTAGTGCCGGTCGAACACGGTGGCGAACCGCTCGGGCTCGGTGCGCGAGTGGACGATGATGTCGGCATCCGCCGGGTCACCCTCCACCACGCGGGGCCTTCCGTCGGGGGCGCGGACGTGGCGCTCCGGACGGTCGCGTTCGAGCCGGGTGTCGACCGCGCGCACGGACGCCGACGTCACGTTCCGACGGTATCCGGGCAGCGGCCGTCGTTGACCCGTCGGGGTGGTGGTCGTGCGTGTGGGCTCGAGCATCGGTGCACCTCGTCGCCGTCACGTGTGGTGGCGGCCCGTGTGACCACCACCACACGTTGGGGGTCACCCCTCGTCGATGACGTCGACCACGATCCGGGCGGGGTCCTCGAGCTCCGCGACGGCGAAGTCGGCCTGCTCGCCCAGCCCCAGCACCCAGGTCAGCACGCCGTGGTGGTCGCCGGACAGCGCGACCTCGACGACCGGGTGGCCGTCGCCGTCGAACCGGTCGGGCCCGTCGTAGGTCCGCGTGGCTTCGTCACCGCTGAGGTCGACGCTCGTCCCGGAGGTCACGATCTCGAGGAAGTCCTCGCCGGCCAGCTCGAGGTCCTCGCCGCTCGGGTGGGCCCGGACGGGGCCGTCGGTCGGCGCGACCTCGAACTCCGGCACGGAGGCCTCGAACTCGAGGACGAGCCGGCTGAAGCCGTCGTGGTGACCGAGGCGCACGTCGACGAGGTACCCCGAGCCGTCCCCACCGCTGCGGGGATCCCGGCTCGCGTCGCCGACCGGGGCCATGTCGTCCTCACCGGGTGCCGCGGAGGGCTGCTCATCGGGATCCTCACCGCCCTCGGCAGCGTCGTCGCGGCCCTCGTCCGACCGGTCGGTCGCCTCGAGGGTGGCGAGCATCCCGCGGATGAGTTCGCGGCGGTGGTCGAGGTCGAGTTCGCCCAGGTCGTTGCTGGCGGCCACCAGGGTCCGGTCGTCGAACGCGACGTAGGTCCGGTGGATCTCGACGCCCTCGGCGAGGTAGGTCTCACCCGTGGCCACGCCGTCGACCCGCAGCGCCTCGCGCTCGCCGATCTCGGTCTCGACGACGTCGTGCACCTCGGTCGCCGGATCGTCCTCGATGAGCGCGCGCATCTCGTCGAACCGGTGGTCCTCGGTGAGGATCAGTACCGAGGAGGCCAGGGGCATGACGGTGTCCGCCTCGACCTGTGGCACCTCGACGTCGAACACCTGGCAGGGCGCCGTCACCTCGCCCTCATTGGTGTGCCAGGCCTCCGGGTAGTGGATGCGATAGCCGTCCCGGGGGTTCTCGCAGCGCTCGCCGAGGTCCGGGGCGTCGGTGTCCTCGGCTGCCTGCCCGTCGCGCTCGTCAGCCCCTTCGTCGACGTGTTGCTCGCGATCGGCGTCCCCCTGGGCCGGGTCGTCAAGCGCCTGTTCGGGAGTGCCGCAGGCGGCCACGAGCAGTACCAGCGTGGTCATGGTCACGGTCAGCGGGGTGCGCATCGTCGGGTCCTCCTCGCGTGGGTCGCGTCCGTGGCCCGTTGCTCACCCGTGGTTGTTCCCTGACCCCGCGTGGGTTCACGGCGCACGGTCAGCGCACACGGGGGGCCGCTCGACGTCGACGGCCGGGAGCGGGAGTTCGGTCCCCGCGGTGTTCGGCCGAATCCGCGCGCACGGTGTCGGTCGCGGCCTACCCTCCCGGGGGTCGATCCGAGGAAGCGGGCGAGGTATGGGGCGCGTCGTCGGGGGGATCGCGGCCTACGTCCTCGCGGTCCTGGTCCCGTTCGCGGTCGCGCTGCTGCCGCCACGCCCGGAGGGTCGTGGCCTGGTCGTCGAGCTGGGCGTGGCCGTCGGTTTCGTCGCGTTCGCCATGCTCGCCGCACAGTTCCTGCTCACCGCCCGCTTCCCCCGTCTGGCCAGCCCCTACGGGCTGGACGGCCTGCTCCGCTTCCACCGGGTCGCCGGGGTCCTGGCGCTGCTGGCCGTGCTCGCACACGTGGCGGTACTCGTGGTCGTCGAGGCGGAGTTCCGGGCGTTTCTCAACCCGTTCGACGATTTCGTGCGCGCGGGGGCGCTGTGGATGCTGCTGGGCGCACTGGTCGGGCTCGTCGCCCTGACCATCTGGCGCCGACCGTTGGGGATCCCCTACCAGTGGTGGCGGCTCACGCACGGCCTGCTCGCCCTGCTGGTCATGCTGGTCGCCGTCGTGCACGTCTTCCGGGTGGGCCACTACTCGGCCGTCACCTGGAAGATGGTCTTCTGGGCGCTGTTCGGTGCCGTGGCGGCATCCCTGCTCGTCTGGACGCGGGTGATCCGGCCGATCCGCAGCCTGCGCCAGCCCTGGACCGTCGTCGACGTCCGGCGGGAGAAGGGGCGGGCCTGGACCGTGGCACTCGAACCCGTCGGACACCCGGGAATGCCCTTCGAGGCGGGCCAGTTCGCCTGGCTGGCGCTCGATCAGCCCCCGTGGCACATCGACGTCCACCCGTACTCTTTCTCGTCCAGTGCTGACCTGGCGGCCGAGACCGGGCGGGTCGAGTTCACGATCAAGGAGCTGGGCGACTTCACCGCCACCACGGGAGACGTCCCGGTCGGCACGCGGGCCTACCTCGACGGTCCGTACGGCAACTTCGTACTGGACGACTCGGCAGCCGGCGCCGTGTTCGTCGTCGGAGGGGTGGGCGTCACCCCGGCGCTGTCGATCCTGCGCACGATGCGGGACCGCGGCGACGACCGCCCGGCCTGGCTGGTCTACGGCGCCGGCAACCCGGACGAGGTCATCGCCGACACCGAACTGGCGGAGCTGTCCGACGAGGGCCGCCTCCACCTGACCGTCGTGGTCGAGGACGCCGGGAGCGGCTGGCAGGGCGAACGTGGCCTGATCACCGAGGATCTGCTGCGCCGTGCCCTCCCGCCGCTGGACCGGGGTGACCTGGCCGTGTTCTGCTGCGGCCCCGACGCGATGATGGACGCGGCCCTGCCCGC
>SLRZ01000148.1 GCA_007130695.1 Nitriliruptoraceae bacterium | reverse complement strand
GAGTCGCAGGACCTGGCCGAGCGCCTCACGACGACGCTGGAGAGCATCACCGACTCCTTCTACACGCTCGACACCGAGTGGCGTTTCACCTACCTCAACCAGCGCGCCCAGGAGGTCCTGCAACGCGACGCCACCTCGCTGCTGGGCCGCAGCCTGTGGGAGGAGCTGCCCGCGGTGGTCGGCTCACCGCTCGACGAGGCCTACCGGCGGGCCGTGGCGACCGGACGCACGGTCGTCGTGGACGAGTACTACTACCCCCCGCTGGAGACCTACTTCGAGCTCAACATCTACCCGTCGCGCCAGGGTCTGGCGGTCTACTTCCGCGACGTGACGGCCCAACGGGCCTCCCGGCTGGCCCTGAAGGAACGCGAGGCCAAGCTCGAGGAGCTCGCGGAACTGCTCCACAAGGCGCAGGACGCCATCATCGTGCGTGACCTCGACCACCGGGTGACCTTCTGGAACGACAGCGCGGAGCGCATCTTCGGTTGGACCGCCGACGAGGCCGCCGGCGAGCGGGTCTTCGAACTCCTCGGTCTCGACCTCGAGGCCTACCACGAGTCCCACCGGCAGCTGCTGCAGGAGGGCACCTGGTTCGGGGAGGTGGTCAAGAAGGCACGCGACGGCAGGGAACAGGTCCTCGAGGCCCGCTGGACCCTGGTGCGCGACGACGAGGGGCGGCCCGAGTCGGTGCTGCAGATCGACACCGACATCACCGAGCGCAAACGCCTCGAGCAGCAGTTCCTGCGCTCCCAGCGGATGGAGTCGATCGGGACGCTGGCGGGTGGGGTCGCCCACGACCTGAACAATGCGCTGCTGCCCGTGGTCGTCTCCGCCCAGATGCTCCAGGACGAGGAGCTGTCCTCCGAGGGCCGGCAGGTGCTCGACATCATCGAGAGCAGTGCCCAGCATGGAGCCGACCTGGTCAAGCAACTGCTCTCCTTCGCCCGTGGGGTGGACGGGCGGCGCGTCCCGGTGGGCCTGCCCGAGCTGGTCGCCGAGGTGGGACGCATCAGCACCGACACCTTCCCGAAGAACATCGAGGTCCACACCGACATCCCCGAGGACGTGGGCCCGGTGATGGGCGACCCGACCCAACTGCGTCAGGTCCTGGTGAACCTGTGCGTCAACGCCCGCGACGCCCTCGACGGCGAGGGGACCATCACCATCACCGCCCGGGAGGAGGCCCTGGAGGTCCTCCACTCGACGAGCAACGGCGACCCCCGCACCGGCCGGTACGTGACCTTGACGGTTTCGGACGACGGACCGGGCATGTCGGCCGAGGTCGCCAGCAAGATCTTCGACCCCTTCTTCACGACCAAGTCCCAGGGAGAGGGAACCGGCCTCGGACTGTCGACCAGCTCGGTGATCGTCGAGAGCCACGGCGGCTTCATGGAACTCGACACCGAACCGGGCGTCGGCACCGCGTTCAAGGTGCACCTGCCGGTGGACGAGCAGGCGGTCGAGGAACACGTGCCGGAGGCGGTGGAGGCCAAACCGGGAGCCGACGAACTCATCCTGGTCGTCGACGATGAACAGCTCGTCCTCGACACGACCCAGCTCGTGCTCGAGCGCCTGGGCTACCGCGTCCTGCTCGCCGACAACGGTGACCGGGCCGTCGAACTCGTCCGCGAACATCACGACGAGGTCGCCGCCGTGCTGACCGACCTGATGATGCCGGGCATGGACGGGGCGGAGATGACACGCCGGATCCGCGCGCTACAGCCGGAGCTGCCCGTCGTCGCGATGAGTGGCCTGGTGACCTCCGAGTCCGCAGAGGAGGCCATGGCGGCGGGCGCGTCCCGGGTTCTGCTCAAGCCGTTCACCACGGAGACCGTGGCCGCGGCCATCAGCGAGACGGTCGCGTCGTCTGTCACGTCATAGCGTGCACCGAGCCGAGGTGACGGCGCTCACCGGAACAGGCGGCCCAGTCCCCGTCCCGCCGCGCGGCCGGTGACCCGTCGCCCGACACGGCGGCCCACGGACCCGTTCTGTACCGCCTGGACGTCTCCGAGGAACCGGGCGAGCCTGTAGAGCACGCCCCGTGTACCCGAGATGCTGTTCCTGCGTCGTGCCATACCCCGTCCCCTTCGCTGCGTCACCACATCGAACCAGGTGGCCGTGACATGCACGAGGCTGGGCCCGACGCGGGCGCCGGCGTCCTACGATCGGCGATCCGTTTCCACGGACGCCGGGTGGTTTGCATGTCCACGAAGAAGCTCTCCCTCGACCTGCATCCGATCTACAACAAGGGCCGTGAGATCGACCGGGCCCTCGAGGACGCCATGGACGAGGCCGAGGCGCGCAAGGCGAGCCAACTGGAGATCATCTGCGGGAAGGGCTCGGGGGCGCTGAAGAAGCGCGTCCTGAAGTTCCTGGACCGCAAGGACGTCCGCGACCGCTACCACCGGATCAACAAGGACCCCGGGAACTCCGGTCACCTCTACGTCTACTTCCGGTGGCGCCGGGGCCAGTGAGGCTCGGGACCCGGCCGCTGCCCTGAAGAGACCTCCAACCCACGTCACGGAGTCGAACTTGTCCCCCTCGCCCCGCACCATCGGCATCCATCTCTTCGACGACGTCGAGGAACTCGACGCGGTGGGACCGTGGGAGGTCCTGGGCATGTGGACCCGGCTGTGGCCCGAGGACGGCTGGCGGGTGACCACGTTCGCCGACGAGGCCGGGCCGGTCCGGTGCTCGAAGGGGCTCACCATCGTGGCTGAGCACGGTGAGGCGGACCGCCCAGGCCTCGACGTCCTGCTCTACCCCGGCGGCCAGGGCACGCGGTCCCACGAGGAGGACGAGGCCCGCCTCACCTGGGTGCGTGACCGCCTGGCCGAGGGCACGCTCATGACCAGTGTCTGCACCGGATCGCTGGTCTATGCCGCCGCCGGGATCCTGCGGGACCGACCCGCCACCACCCACTGGGGTTCGATCCCGCGGCTCTCGGAACTCGACGCCTCCATCGACGTGCGGGAACACGACCGGTTCGTGGACGACGGCGAGGTCATCACGGCCTCCGGCGTCTCCGCGGGCATCGACATGGCGCTGCACCTGGTCGCCAGGCTGGCAGGCAACGCTCGGGCCTCGCAGGTCCGGCGGGCGATGCAGTACGACCCTGAGCCGCCCGTCCCCAACCCGTGACGGCACGGTCCGGTCTCATCGCCGTGACCAGATTCCACGCGCGCAGCAGGCCTCGTGGGTACGCGGAGCGGGACACTCCCGGCGGACGGGGCGTGGGCGCTGAGCGCATCCCTGTCCTCACCCGTGGTCTGGCGCTGCGACCGTGCGTGCCCACCCATGATCGCTGTCGCGACCGACCCGAGGACGAAGCGTGGGCAACACCCCGCCCGGCGAGACCACCGCGAGCGGGGTGACCCCGGGGCGCCTGCACGACCTGCGGCGCTGGAACCTCGCCCTTGCCGTCCTGCACCTCGTCCAGGCGGTGGCGGTGGTCCTGCTCGCCAGCGACTTCGCCATCACCGTGACCGGGTCGTTCCCGGCCGGCCCGCCCGGGACCGACGTGCCGCCCCCGGAGGGACTGTTCGACGTACCGATCGGTGCGGCCATCGCGGCGTTCCTCGCGCTCGCCGCGCTGGACCACCTGCTGACCGGGACCGTCGCGCGCGGCGTCTACGAGCATGACCTGCGGGGTGGGATCAACCGCTTCCGCTGGGTCGAGTACTCCTTCAGCGCGACGATCATGGTGGTGCTGATCTGCCTCTACAGCGGCATCACCGGAATCGCCGCCCTCATCGCGATCATCGGTGCGAACGTCGCGATGATCCTGTTCGGATGGCTCCAGGAACTGATGAACCCGCCAGGCCGGTCGGGTACGACGATGGTCGCGTTCTGGTTCGGGACCCTCGTCGGCGTCGCTCCGTGGATCGCGTTGTCGGTCAACCTCGTCGGCGCCGAGGAGCTGCCCGGGTTCGTGATCGGGATCTTCGTCTCCCTGTTCATCTTCTTCATGAGCTTCGGCGCCAACCAGTGGCTGCAGTACCGCGGCGTCGGACCCTGGCGCGACTACGCCTACGGCGAGAAGGCCTACCTCGTGCTCAGCCTCGCGGCGAAGTCCGCTCTGGCCTGGCAGATCTTCGCCGGTTCCCTCGCGACCTGACCCGGGAAGGCGTGCTCGGGGCCTCGGCGGCCAGCACGAGCTACCGCACCGCTCCTGGACTGAATGGACGCCCAGCGACTCCGCGGAGGCGCCGGCTCAGCGTCCACACCGTGGCCGGTCCGGCGTCACAGCGAGATCCGCCGGGCACCTCCCACGTGGTGGTAGCGCTCGGGATAACAGGTCAGCACGATGACCTGGCTGTGCTCGCCGGCCATGCGCAACACGGCGCCGATCAGCTCGAGACGTTCCGGGTCGGTGTTGCCGAGCGCGTCGTCGAACAGCAGCAACCCACCCTGTTCCCCGAGCAGGGTCGCGCACGCGAGACGTCCGAGGAGGGCGAGCTGTTCGCGGGCACCGACCGAGAGGTCCGCGACATCGAGCCAGACGCCGTCGAGGTGGCGCCGGGAGACCCGGAGGTCGTCGTCGAACTCGACGTCGAACTCGGGCCCGTGCAGGACCCGCCCGTAGGCCAGCAGTTGGCTGCGCAGCGGCGCCGCGTAGCGTTCCCGGGCCCGGCCGCGGTGGTGTTCGAGCACGTCGAGGAGGGTGCGGGCGGCGGTGGCCCGCCGCTGCAGGCCCTCGAGTTCCCCTTGTGCCTGGACGAGCTCGGCCGCGAGCAGTTCGCGCTGTTCCCACAACCCGTCGCCGCCGAGGGCGGCGATCCGGACGCGGGTGTCCCGCAGGTCCTGCTCCGCCTCGACGAGCCGGGTCCGTGCGTCCCGGGCCACCTGCTCCGCGTTTCCGGCCCGCGCGGTGACGGTGTCGGGGTCGGCTGCGGACAGCTTCTCCCGAGCCTCGTCGAGATCGGTGCGTGCCCGTGCGCAGTCGGCCTCGGCGGTGGCGAGCCGGGTGGCGAGCTCCTCGTCGGTGCCGCCGTCGCGGGCGTCCTCGAGTTCGGCCCGGATGGCGTCGGCACGCCGGGCGGTCTCCTCGGTCCGGGTGCGCTGTTCGACCAGCGCCTCACGGTGCTGCTCGAGTTCCGCACGGGCCGCGTCGTGGGCGGCCTCCGGTCCGGCGACGGACTCGTCGGCCAGCCGTTCCGCCTCCACCGCCCACTGCAGCGACGCCCGGGCCTGTTCCGGGTCATGTGGCAGGGGCGTGTCGTCGGGCCGTGTGCCGGCGTCGGCCGCGAGCTGGCGCTCGAGCCGGTCGATCTCCTCGGCGAGGTCCTCTGCCGACTGGCCGTCCAGGGCCGTCGCGCGCTCCCTCCGGGCCTCCTCGACGGTCCGTTCGGCCTCACGTCGTCGGCGGACCGCCGCCTCCGCTGCGGCGAGGTCGTCGACGCCCGCTTCCTCAAGGAGGTCGCGGAGCCGCTCCACCGCGCGGCGGTGGGTCTCGGCCGCGTCGTCGGTGCCGGCCCCGGCGCTGACCTCGAGGTGGCCGACCTCCCCGACGTCGAGCTCGAGCGTCCCGTGGACGGTCCACTGGGCGGCCGCGCCCGCCTCGAGGTCGACCGGCTCTCCCCGGGCGGTCAGGCGTACGGACCGGGCAGCGGTGAACCGCAGCTCCGGGCTGGCCGCGTCCAGCGCGGCCTCGGCGCGGGTGAGGTCGGTCTGGGCGGCCCGCAGGGCGGCGAGCCGCTCGTCGTCGACCCCGGAGCCGGCGATCTCGGCCTCCGCTTCGCGCACCCGTTCGAGCGCCGCACCGGCCCGCCCGGCCCGGGCGGACAACGCGGTGAGGGTGGCCTGACCCTGGAGATGGTCGAGATCTCGCTGGGTGCGTTGACGGATCAGGCGTGCCTCGCGTCGGTGTTCCTGGGCCGCCTGCAACTGGTCACGTGCCGCGGCCAGGCGGGCGTCGGCGTCGCGGCGTCGCTGTTCGGCGGCGACCAGCGCCTCGGCCAGGTTCGTGCGCTCACGCTCGACTTCGGCCAACTCGGCGACGAGACCGGTACGACGCTCGTGGCGTTCCCGCAGGTGGGCGAGCAGGGTGGCGGCACCCTGCTCGGTCCGTTCACAGTGCTCGACCCGTTCGGCGAGGGTCGTGACCTCGGCGAGGGCGTCGGCGTGTTCTTTCGCACGGGCGTCGGCCTGGTCGACCTGCTCGCGCAGCCCAGGCAGCGACCGTGTCAGGCGGTCGGCACGTTCGATGTCCTCCTGGAGTGCACTGCGGCGCCGGTCGACGTCTGCGAGTCGTTCCGTGAACCGTGTCACCGCGGCCTCGGCGTCACGCAGCAGCGGCTTGGGGGTGCCGGCCTTGGCGGTGTAGTAGCGCTCGTACTCGGCCCGGACCTGTTCGAGAATGGCGAGTTCACGGTCCCCGATCGCGCTGGCGTCGGACCGTCCGGACAGGGCGGTGGCCAGGCCGCTGCTGCCGCCGGGGCCGGCCTGGTCCAGACCCTGGCCCTGGCGGAGCCGCAGGGAAGCCCACAGCCCGACGTCGAGGTGGTCGGCGAGGAGGCGTTCCACCCGGGAGTGGGCCTCGTCGCCCTGGACCGTCTCGCCCCGGGGCGCGGTGATCGACAGCTCCGTGCCGGTCCGCTTCAGGAACTGCTTGCCGTACACGAACCGGTGGTCGCCGACCTCGAGCTCCGCCTCGACCTCCGGGGCCACGTCGCGGTCCACGGTCTTGAGGCTGCGCACGTCGGCGTGCCGGCTGTTGTCCTTGTAGGCCAGCAGCGCATCGAGCGCGTCCCCCAGAGTGCTCTTGCCCGCTTCGTTCCGCCCCTCAACGATCACGACGCCGGTCGTGTCCCGACCGTCGGAGAAGTCCAGCGTGCGCTCCTCGACACCACGGACGTTGCGCAGGGTGAGCCGGTGCAGCCTCATGCGCTGACCACCTTCCGGTAGAGCAACGCCAGCGCGTCGCCGGCGTCCTCCGCCTCCGGTCCCCCACCGGCCGCGGTCGCACGCAACTGCGCCACGGCGTCGGCCACGAACCCGCCCACCTCCATCGCGTCGAGGTCGTGCTCGTCGGGTGCGGTGACGAGGTCGGCGTGGCGCTGCCACTCTTCGAGCGCCCCGTAGGTCTCGGCGGCGTTCGCGAGCGCCTCGTCGAGCCGGGCGCGGTCCCGGAGCGTCAGCGAGCCGCGCAGCGCCAGCTTGCCGATCGTGTGCGGCTTGTCGGTCGGCTCGTCCAACCACCGCAGGACCGCCTGCAGATCCTGTTCGCCGGCGACGTCGAAGACCTGCTGGCGGAACGTCCAGCGGCCGACCCGCCGTTCCTCGACCTGCACCGAATCGGGACCGACGTCGACCAGCAGCGCCTTGCCGGGGTTCTCCTCCACATACGACGTGGGTTCCGGGGCACCGGCGAACCACACGCGGCCGGTGTCACCCACCGACGTCGCGGAGTGGCGGTCGCCCAGGGCGATGAAGTGGACCGACCCGTCACCGACGGCGGCCTCGAGGTCCGCCAGCCGCAGCAGCCCGGCCTGGTCGAAGGCGCCGCCGGCCACGTCCACCCCACCGTGGGCGAGCAGGACCCGGACGCCGTCCGGCCGGGGCAGGTCGGCGAGGACGTCGAGGACCGGGTTGTGCAGCGGTCGTTTGACGGGCCAGGGGGCACCAACCACCTCGACCCCCGGGGCCACCTCGATCGGCGTGCCGTCCGCCACCACGTGGACCCGGGGCGGACAGTTGGCCCGGAAGTCCTCGCGGTCGTAGACGCTGCCGGCGTCGAGGGGATCGTGGTTGCCGGGAAGCAGCAGCACGGGCACGTCGGGGAAGCGTGCCAGGACGTCGAGCGCCCGCAGCACGGTGCGTCGGTCGACCTGGTTGTCGTCGAACACGTCACCGGCGACGACGACGAAGGCCGCGTCCTCCTCCACGGCCAGCCGGCCCACCGCCTCGACGGCGTCGAGGCGGTCCTGGCTGAAACGGCTCTGGGCACCCTCGTCGAGGTAGCGCCGGCGCATGCCGAGCTGCCAGTCTGCCGTGTGCACGAACCTGACCACGTGTCGTTCCTCCGCGTCCGCCCGGTGGCGCCGACCGTCCCACCGGAGGGTGGACGGGGCCGGGTCGCCCGGGACGTTTCGACCGTATCGACGGGGTGTGACACGACCGGGGAGGCGCGACCGCGGGGCTGTGGATCCGGGCGCACGGCGGTCACCCGCCGGCCTGGCATGCTGGCCCCATGAGGGTCGTGGGGATCGATGCGTGCCGGAAGGGCTGGATCGCGGTCGTACTCGACCGCGATCGGCCGGCGCAGGGCCGCTTCCTCACCGACCTCGACGCGTTCGCCGACGCCGTCGGCGAGGTCGAGGCCGTCGGTATCGACATCCCCATCGGGCTGCCCGCCACCGGACGACGACGGGCCGACGAGGAGGCCCGGCAGCTGCTCGGCCCCCGCCGCAACTCCGTGTTCCTCACCCCGCCCCGGGAGGTCCTGACCGCGCCGACCCACGCGGAGGCCAGTGCCCGTTCACGAGCGCTGAGCGATCACGGCATCAGCCGGCAGGCCTACGCGCTGGGCCCGAAGATCCTCCAGGCGGAGACGTTCGCCGCCGACACGCACGTCCCGGTCCGCGAGGTCCACCCCGAGGTGGCCTTCGCACTGCTGCTCGGCCGGCCCGCCCGCTGGGCGAAGTCGACCTGGGCGGGGCTCGAGGAGCGACGGGCCGCGCTGTGCGGGGCGGGGATCGATCTCACCGACATCGGCGGGGCCGGAGGGATGGCCGCCCCCGACGACGTGCTCGACGCGGCGGTGGTGGCCTTCAGCGCCCGGCGCCTGGCCCGGGGTGAGGCCCGCTGCTGGCCCGACCCGCCCGAACCCGGTCCCGACGGCACACCGATGGCGATCTGGGCGTGACCCTCCCCACCCCACGCCGGGGGGGAGACGAGGGACACGCGACGGGGCAGAT